>CAMGCK010000088.1 GCA_946040795.1 uncultured Lachnospiraceae bacterium | reverse complement strand
CGGTCCCAGAAAGAGGACAATGTCATAAGCATCCGACGCATATTTCTTCAGATCCAGCGCATTCCCTTTTCTGGCCGTGATATTCGTGAGTCCCTTCCGCTCTGCCTTCTGCCGTAGAATACCCAGATTATAATTCACAAGATCCACAGCTGTGACATCATGCCCCTCTTCAGCGAGCGGGATCGCGTAACGTCCGGTCGCAGCGCCGATATCAAGGATCTGAAGGCCCTGTCTCTCACCGATGCAGTCCTGAATGTACTTCATCGTTGTCCGGTATTCGATCCTTCCGTAGGGTCTCAGCAGCCGCTTTTCCTCGTTATATTTTCCGTAAAAATCAATGATTTCCTGCATAATTTCTTACAGCGTATCCGAATCAAGAAGGATCGTAAAAGGTCCGTCATTTAACAGGGATACCTTCATGTCCGCGCCGAATGAGCCTTTTTCCACAACGGGAACCGTCTCCTTGCAGCGCGCAATAATGTACTCGTAAAGTTTATTCGCCATATCGGGCGCGCCGGCGTTGATAAAGCTCGGTCGATACCCCTTTTTACAGTCGGCATATAATGTAAACTGCGAGATCAGAAGAAGACTGCCGCCCACATCGGCCAGGGAAAGATTGGTCTTCCCGTTTTCATCCTCAAAAATGCGGAGTCCAACCAGCTTTTTCACCATTTTATCCGCAATTTCCCGCGTATCCGTCTGACTGACACCAATCAGAACCATAAACCCTTTTCCGATGGCACCGATGACCTCACCGTCCACGGAAACGGAACTTTCCTTTACTCTCTGTATGACAAAACGCATAAAGCTTCTCCTCAATAATATGAAGATTCAGACCAAAAGACCTCCAGCCCGATACTTTTTAAATTCAGTGAATCCGGATCACTTATGATACGGTTCATGATTCATGATCCGGTAAGACCGATAGATCTGCTCCAGCAAAATAACGCGCATCATCTGATGCGGAAAAGTCAGCTTTGAAAAAGACCATTTTTCATTGCAGCGGGCATAGACCTCGTCTGAAAGTCCCAGGGAACCGCCAATGATGAGAATAATATGACTGATTCCGTTGACACCGTACTTTTCGATCCTTCTCGCCATTTCCACACTATCAAAGGTATCGCCCTTAATAGCTGTTGCAATCACATATGCATCGTCCGGAATCTTAGCCAGGATGCGCTTTCCCTCCGCTTCCTTGACAAGTTCCGCTTCACGATCCGATGCTTCTTCCCGTGTTTTTTCATCCGCGACCTCAATGATCTCTGCTTTCACATAGCGCTGAAGCCGTTTCATATATTCGGAGATGGCATCATTCCAGTATTTTTCTTTACATCGGCCCACGCCGATCACCGTCAGTTTCATTCTTTAAAGACACGGATCCCGGTTTCCGTGATCAGTTTATCCATGGGAATGTCATGTGCCTCCAGCGGAAGCGGTTCTTTCACGACCTGCAGTTCATACGCAAGTGCCAGCGTACGGGCAGGATGCACGGAAAGATATCGGTCATAGAACCCACCGCCATAGCCCATGCGCCCGCCGTTTTCATCAAAAACGCTGCCCGGAACCACCACAAGATCCGTATCCGCATTCTTCGGAAAACATTCCTGTTCGCGTATGATCTGTTCTTTCCGGAGTTCTCCTGCCTCCTGCGCTCCGGTCACCGCCCGAAAAACATCCGGCTCCGGTACACCAAAAGCACTGACTTTCAGTTCCTTACGGCTGAAGATCCTAAAAAAATGCATTTCTGTCCTACCGGTCACAACCGGAAGATAAACCTCTTTTTTCTCTTCAAGCAGGCGGTCGATGATCTTATGGGTATCCACTTCGGAACCAAAACTGCAGAAAACAAAAACACGCTCAACAGTCTCCGGAAGATATTCAAAAAAGAGTTCCCGAACCGTCCTGTCCTTCTCTTCCCGGTCTGAAATACCCTTGCGTTTGTTCAGTGTTTCGTTTCGGATCACGCGCGTGTCCCATCTTCACTCACGCCGTAGCGTTCATCGTGACGCTTTTTCACACTGATGATGGTACCGTCCGGCTGCTTGATCTCAATATTTTCCAGCTGCCCGCGCAGATTCTTGCGGAAATCCTCCAGATATGATTTCCGAAGTTCCGCCTGTTCCTTAACTTCCGCGTCCGTCAGACCAACCGATTTCTTTTTTCTTGCAAGTTCATTGATGCGTTCCAGTCTTTCACTCGCTGTCATGTTCATTCTCCTGATATAAAATATATTCCGCGATTCGGATACCGTCCATGGCGGCACTTGTAATACCGCCTGCATATCCGGCGCCTTCACCGCAGGGATACAGACCGCGGATGTTGGATTCGCCGTGTTCGTTCCGAACGATCCTTACCGGCGATGAGGTGCGCGCCTCCACAGCGGAAATGAGCGCGTCTGGCCGATCGTATCCTTTGATCATCCTGCCGAATTTCGGAATGGCTTCCTTCAGCGCCGCATTCAACGGCTCAGGCAGGATGTCATTCACATTACCGAATCCATATGCACCCTTCATCTGCGGATGGACATCGCCAAATCCGTCTGAAAGCCGGTTGGCGTCATAATCTTCATATAACTGCACCGGAATTTTTCCCACGCAGGCATCAAACGCTTTCTTCTCCAGTGCACGCTGAAACTCCACTCCGGCCAGCGGATCATCTGAAGGATAATCATCCGGAGTTACCTGCACCACAATGGCGGCATTCGCGTTTTCACCATCCCGGCCGGAATAACTCATTCCGTTGATGCACAGCTTTCCGGGTTCGGATGAAGCATTGACCACGTAACCGCCCGGACACATGCAGAAAGAATATACGCCGCGTCCGCCGGCAGTTTTGGCCGTCACCTTGTATGGAGCTGCTCCCAGTTCCTCATAGTCCGGCGTACCGTACTGATCCATTGTGATCATGGCCTGCGGATGCTCCATGCGGACACCGACCGCAAAAGGCTTGGCTTCCATCTGAACGCCAAGGTCTTTCAGCATATAGAAAGTATCGCGTGCCGAATGGCCGATGGCCAGAATGACGCGCTCGGTCGGTATCACTTCGCCGTTTGCCAGTTCCACCCCGGTCACAGCACCGTCTTCTGTCCGGATACGCTCAACCTTCGCGGAAAACCGAACTTCTCCGCCCATTTTTTCAATATCTCTGCGGATCGTTGTCACAATGCCTTTCAGTTTATCGGTTCCGATGTGCGGCCGCTGATCATAACGAATGCTTTCGTCCGCTCCCGCATCGGTAAAGATCTGAAGCACCCGGCCGTTAAGACCGCTCTTATCCACTGTCAATGTGTTCAGCTTGCCGTCTGAAAAAGTACCGGCACCGCCTTCTCCAAACTGAACATTGTCTTCAGGGTCCAGGACTCCGGTCTCAAAGAACCGCTCCACGTCCTTGCTGCGCTCTTCCACACATTTGCCGCGTTCCAGAAGGATCACTTCCTTCCCGGCTTCCGCAAGTGTGCGCGCCGCGAATAATCCGGCAGGTCCGGCACCGATTACGATGTTCCTTCCGGTAATCAATGATTCCGGCCGCTTTTCAACGGCCGGTTCCGGCTCATTGACAGCAAGCTTCATCACGTAAAAAAGATCCGGCTTTTTCCGTGCATCAATACTGCGTTTCAAAATACGGACCGACCGGATCCTGAGATCTTTTTTCTTTGCTGCTTTTTTTATGGCACGGATCAGGTCCGCCTCACTGTGACGGATCGGAACCTTTACATCGGAAACGATCATTTTCCTCCTTTAATGCCCCGGGCTGCTGAAATGCCTGCACGAATGCCCGTTGCCCAGGCAAAATGCAGGTTATAGCCGCCGCAGGCGCCGTCAATGTCCAAAAGTTCTCCGGTCACATAAAGTCCGGAAAGCTTACGGGACTGCATGTCATCGTCCACCTCGGAAACAGCAAGGCCGCCGGCTGCCGCCTGTGCAGCAGCAAGATCACCTGCCGCATAAACGGTATAGGGGAATTCTTTCATGACATGAATCAGTTTTCGGGCGGCTTCAGACAGTTTGATCCGATTTGCGTCCGTCATGTCAAACAGCGTGTATTCCCGCTTAAAACCTGCTTTTTTCAGCACAACGGGGATCATTTTCTTGGGCAGAATTCCGGAAAAGGCCTCCTGAGCAGAATATGTTTCTGCCTTCTTCATATCCGTTCCCGACAACAGAAAATCACAGATCTCACTTTCCGTATATTCCGGAAGAAGATCCAGTGTGATCGTTACTTCTCTTTCTTTGGTCAGCGCTTCCCCAACCACGTGACTGATCTGAAAGACCGGAATGCCCGAAATTCCTTCGCCGGTCATCTGCAGTTCACCGCGCTCGGTCCTTCCGTTAAAGGAAACCGAACCGGTCATGCGGACACCGTTCCACCATTCCTCCATGCCGTTTTTACCATACAGAGGAACCAGTACAGGCATCGGCGGATATATCCGATGTCCGGACCTTTTCAGAATACCATAAGCCGAAAATGCTTTTTTATCACGCACACCGGCTTCCGATCCACAGGAAAGTATCACGGCATCGGCTCGAAATTCAGAAGTTTCACCGTCTGTATAAACACAGAATCCGGCTTTATCCTTGCGTAGATCCATGACGTTAACTCCTGTCAGGATCTGCACATTCAAACGTTTCATTTCCGCAAGAAGCGCCGATGTTACCGCCTGCGCCTGCAGATTGACCGGATACAGTCCGCCGTTTTTCTCTGTTTCAAGAATACCGATGGAACGCATGAAATTAATTGCGTCTTCCGGTCGAAAATGCTCCAGCACCTTCGCGGCAAACGACACATCATGTCCGTGATATCGATCCGCAGACATCGCAAGGTTGGAAAAATTGCATCGGCCATTACCGGTTACGGAAAGCTTCTTTCCCACCTGTTCTTTTTTCTCAAGCAGGGTCACAGACGCGCCCTCTCTTGCCGCGGATATGGCTGCTGCCATTCCGGACGCGCCTCCGCCCACGATCAGAATGTTTTTCATCAGCGAATAAGGTTCAGTCTGGCTGCGATAGCCAGGATCTTAGTACCGAACGGCAATGCCTTGAGCTGCGCCTTAGTCATGCAGCCGGAAGCCAGAATGCCGAAGAAATAAGCAATTACACCAAGCACCAGTGAGAGCGCTACGATCAGAAGATCTGCTTTCCGTCCCGTTCCCAGTACGTGGGAGATCACAAAGGTCACTGCAAAGCAGATGATGACTACGATCACGGAAGCAATGGTCGGGATACCGATACCGCGGATGGGATCCGGAAGATAACCCGTCAGACGATAGATCGAGATCATGTTCAGGATCAGCATCACCAGGCTGAATGCCATGTATGAAATGATGATGGCATAGATCTCAAGTTTGAATACATACAGTAATAACAGCGCCAGGCCGGTATGTACAATAAGAGCGATCAACGCATGGATCACCGGACGCTCCATATGGTCCAGGCCCTGTAAGATTGCGTTGGTAACGGTGGACAGTGAATAAAATACAACTGCCAGGCCGCCGAATACCAGATATTTTGAAGCATCATCGGCAATGCTTGTGAACAGTAGGCGAGCCAGGTTGCCGCCGATGGCCATCAGACCGAATGCACAGGGAATGGAGATCACCATCGTCACCTTGACGGTAAGCTCGATCTTATTCATCACTTCATTCTGATTGCGCTCCGCAAAAGCCGCTGAAAGAGACGGAACAAGCGCGCTTGCGATGGCTGAAGCAAATGCCACCGGAAGGTGGATCAGAAGAAGATACGCGGCGTTGTAGTCGCCCCATACGGAGTTATAAAGCTCTTCACCATAGCCTGCACGGCTCATGTAGCTGTTGAAAATGCCGACGTCAATGATATCAATGCAGTTATACGCCGCTGTACTCAAAATGACCGGAACGGCAGTCAGAACGAGGATCTTCATCAGCTTGCCGTAGGGACGAATCTTCTGATGGTGGTCCGCTTCTGCTTTTCTGCGGATGGTTCCGCGATACATAAAAAACAGTACTGTGCAGAAAATAAGTGCCATTAACGCGCCGGATCCGGTACCGATGGTACTTCCCGCAGCGCCCCAGGCAGGAGCCAATGCTTCGCTGCCCGTTTCCGTGGCTAATTCCATTCCGTACTGGAACAAGACAAATGCCATGCCGACAGAAACACCGGCGTTTACGATCTGTTCCAGAATCTGGGAGATCGCTGTGGGGATCGTGGTCTGCAAGCCCTGAAAAAAGCCGCGGAGAACACCGAGGAAGGCCATGACAAAGATCGTGGGCGCCATCCATTTTAAGGCAACGGCAGCCATCGGGCTCTTCAGAACATTCGTACAGAAGAAATCCGCGCCAAAATATGTCAACAGCGCAAATACGGTGCCTGTGATCCCGGCAAAGATCATCGCAACGGCAAGAACCCGTTCCGTTTCCTTCCACTTTCCCCTGGTCACACGCGCGCTGACCATCTTGGACACCGCAAGGGGCAGACTGTAGGAAGACAGAAGAAGCAGAATATTATACACGGAATACGCCGTGGAATAATAACCGTTTCCCTTGCTTCCGATAATGTTGACTACCGGAATGCGGTAGATCATGCCGATGAAGCGGACCAGAATGGATGATAGGGCCAGAATGCCGCCGTGCACCAGGAAATTGTTCTGTTTTTTACGGTTGTTCATAAAGACCTCCCGAATTGATTTATCTTGTGATACCTAATGAATCCAAAATCTCCGACTGTTTCTTTTCCATGACTGCGCGATCTTCATCCTCCATGTGATCATATCCCATGAGGTGAAGCATGCTGTGCGCAACCAGAAATCCCAGTTCGCGCCGCTCAGTGTGTCCGTACGCTTCCGCCTGCTCCCGGACCTTGTCCACGGAGATCATGATGTCGCCCATCATGAATTCTCCTGTCTCCGGATCAAATATATCGTCCTGCTTAGTTTCCAGCGGTTCAAAATCCGCAGGCGTTTCATAGTAAGCCATCGGGAAGGAAAGAACATCCGTCGGAGCGTCAATGTTGCGCTGTTCCAGATTCACTTCATGGATCCCCGCGTTGTCCGTGAGAATCACTTCCACAGAAGCTTCATAAGGACATTCCTCATGATCCAGCGCGGCCTCAATAACTTCCCGGATCAGCGCTTCATGATCAAATTCAAAAACAGCATTTACTTCATTATCGATTGTTACGGTCATATTTCTTATACGCTCTTCTTTCCTGCGTTCTTTCTGATCTGCGGTCGTTTACGCGAGCCTGTGACTTTTCCTCGTACTTTTCATATGCTTCCACGATCTTCTGAACCAGCGGGTGGCGCACAACGTCCTTGTTGGTCAGCTCACTGATGCCGATTTCATCAATATCACGGAGGATCCTGAGCGCCAGATCCAGACCGGAAACCTGATCCGCGGGAAGGTCCTTCTGTGTACGGTCACCGGTGACGACGCATTTGGAATTGAAACCGATACGGGTCAGGAACATCTTCATCTGAGAAGGCGTGGTATTCTGTGCCTCATCCAGAATGATATAGGCATTATCCAGCGTGCGGCCGCGCATGTAAGCAAGCGGCGCGACCTCAATGGCGCCCTTTTCCATGTTATGTGCAAAACTGTCTGCCCCCATGATCTGAAAAAGCGCATCATAAAGCGGTCTTAAATAGGGGTCGATCTTACTCTGAAGGTCACCGGGAAGGAAGCCCAGCTTCTCACCGGCTTCAATGGCCGGACGGGTTAAAATGATCTTATCGACTTCTCCGTTCTTAAAAGCCTGAACCGCCATGGCAATGGCAAGATAGGTCTTTCCGGTACCGGCGGGACCCACGCCGAACACGATCATCTGCCGGCGCATGGCATCCACATATTTCTTCTGTCCAACGGTCTTGGGCTTTACCGGCTTACCGCTGATGGTATGGCACACAATATCGCTGTCGATCTCAACGATTTCCCGGCTGGTACTCTTTTCCGCGGAAAGGGCGATGGCATAGTCCACATTCTGCTGTGTCAGAACATTGCCCCTTCTGGCAAGTTCCGCCAGGTTCATGAAGACTTCATGCGCGCGCGCCGCACTGTTTCCTTCTCCGGTGATGCGGATCTCTCCGTCCCGTACAAAAACCGAAACATTCAGTGAACGTTCAATCGTTTTGATAAACACATCATTCTGTCCGAAGACTGTTTTCTGCTGTTCCAGCGTAAGGTCATCGATAATCTTGGTTTCTTCCATGCACAGTTCTCCTAATATACAGATAGAGTCTATCATATAATAGCACATATTAATAAATTTTGCACCCTTTTCTTTCAAACCACTATATGCAGTTCACTATGGAGCCTGATCGCCTGAAGCCGCAAAAAAAGACCGCACCTTTTCAGGCACGGTCTTTTCTTTATGAATTAGTTGTACTTACGCTTTCTTGCAGCTTCAGATTTCTTTTTACGCTTTACAGACGGCTTTTCGTAGCATTCACGCTTACGGATCTCCTGCTGGATGCCAGCCTTAGCACAGTTTCTCTTAAAACGGCGAAGTGCGCTGTCCAGAGTTTCATTTTCCTTTACGATAACTGTTGACATCTATTATTCACCTCCTTCGGAGTCTAAATTCATACCTGTTCATTATCTGTCTCTTATACACATCTGACGCTGC
>CAMGCK010000087.1 GCA_946040795.1 uncultured Lachnospiraceae bacterium | reverse complement strand
ATACTCCTTCCGGATGAAATTGAGCGGATTCTGTGTGAACCGCACAAAGTATACATTTCCCACCACAATATTCAGGTACGCATCCTTTGCATGATGGAGATCATTTAATGAACGAGCCTTATAGAACTTGTAATCTTTTCTGAAGTCCGAAACATTACGTGCCTTCGCATAAACGATCGTCGACTCTGGCATCAGCTGTTTCAAAAGATCTGCGACACCTTTGGTTCCCTGACTGGTTTCTACCAGCTGTCTTGCAATAAAACCGGCCTGTTGTTCTTCCGTGAACGGCGTGCGGCTGGTTAATCGATGGTACTTCTCATCATTGATGAAACCGCGGTCATGCAGCATCTTCCAGTGAAGTTTCGCCTTTCCGGGTACTTCCGGAATCGGATAGTTATCACTCTTGTATGCATTGCTCGCCTTATTGACTAACACCATGTTATTTTCAATATTGTCATCCTTCACGAAATGCCGCGGATAGATATGATCAATATCATACACGTTGTCATTCAATAGTTTATACAAATCAATGGGCTCACCGGTATACATGCAAATACCCATCTGCCGGTAATAAAGATACAGTTTTTTGCTTCTGAGCGAACCGTTTTCATCCGCCTTTTCAATCTCACCCTCCCAGTCATGCTCCTCATTCCTAATGGATTTATAAAGCGCAAGCAGCGCATCCTTTCGTGATGCTTTTCTTCCTTTATAGCCCTTTTCTTCATCCGTTCTGGTCATCTCAATAAAGATACGCTTGGGCTCCTTTCCCATGATTCCGTTGATTTCTTCAATCAGCTGAAGAGTCTGCCACACCATACGTTTAACCGGTGCGGAGAAATAGTATTCATCGAGATCTTCTGCTTTAAATTCAGACAGAGATTTGAATGCGCCCTCCTTCTTTTCTTCCAATGCTTCTCTGAATGAAAATGCTTCACTGTTCATCAGCTCCATAAAATTATAGTTAGTTTCCCAGAGAGCCTGATTGATTGTCAGCATTTCACCGGTCTCGTAGTTCACACCTGAAAGGCCAAGAATTGCGCCGGAAAGGCGGCCCCAATCCTTGAACTTATAACCCAGGATCCGAGCAATTTCCTTTTCTGTGAGTTTATTACCGTATTTTTCAGTCAACTCCTCTTTCAAGGTCTTTTTGGCATCGCCATAAATCGTGCAAAGGCTGATGATGTCTTCAACCATGTTTCTGACGGATTCCTTCTTCAGTTCCTCTCCAAAAATTGCATGGAAACGCCCATAAGAGGTCAAACTGTTATTAATAGTGATATCAATACCGGACACCTGGTCTTCAGATTCTACTGCGCCGCGTCGCTGCAGATACTTGATCAGCGCAGTCCTGCTGACTTTCTTTCCCTTTTCAAAGAGTTCCGTGTAGATATCCTGTTTCAGACTGACCGAAATACGCTCCCCATCAATACGAAGATTATTAATTTCGTTGAGAACACAATATCGCTCATATGCCAGTGAACCCTTCGGAAGTACTTTTTCTCCGTGAAGATATGAGCATTCACGAATCAAGCGATAAATAAACTGTTCCCTCGTGGCACTTTCATCAATCAGCTTTTTCATGTTCCAAGGCAGTACAGCCCCCTTTTCTTTCCGAACGACCCAGCCATTGCCCCCGTTTGCGGCGCTGTTTTCCGACGTGGGACCGATGTAGTAAGGAATCTGGAAAGAAAAGAGTTCCAGAATTTTTTCCGATACAGAAAGTCCGGTATCATCTTTTTCCTTAAGGAAAGTCAGATACTCTTCTGCATTGCTGAGAATGCGGCGCATCTCGATCTTGTGAACCTGATTCGGAATGATGCCATTTCCGGCTGTCAACTGTTTTGGAAGGAAGGTCTCTTTTTCCATTTCAGCCATGACATAGTTTACGTCATCTCCGGTCTTCCCTTTAAGGTCGGATTTGATCTGCTTGTAAAGAAGGTCACGTGCACGTCCCTTCATGTCACGGCGAAGTTTCTTTTTCTCCAAACCGTTATAATCATCACTGTTCACAGAGCCTACATATGCACTGTATGTCGCATCCTTATCGCTTCGGAACATTTTATCATATGCCTCTTGGGACAGCTGTTCCTTGTAGATTTTCTTTAATACCTTAAGGTCCCGCGCATGCTTTTCATAGTCAGCCACTCTGGACATGGACAAGTACTCGTATCCCTTAAGTATTGCCGCAAGATTTCCGGCATCGGAAAGAGCCTTCATGCTTTCCACAATCGCAAAGTTATCCTCTCCCAGCTTATCCTGCAGTTCAGCAGCCTTTTCATCAAAACCATAATCCGAGAAATTGATTTCCAGCTTATCCTCGCATTCCACGTCTTTGAAAATCTTTTTAGCGTCTGTTTTCAAACCACAAATGCAGGAAATAAGCAGTGGGCGAATGTCATTCTTATCCTTCTTGCTGATTCCAAAACAGCCGCAGATCCGTTCAGCCTTAACACTTCTGCTGATTGTTCTGTCACTTAAAATTTCAATAACCTTTTCTGCCTGATCCTCGGCAAAATAAAGTTCCAATACTTCTTCAGCTACATTGCGGAACTGATAATACGCCTGCACAGCCGCAGTACCGGTATCCTCGTCACCAAGTCCCTGATTCAAAAAGTGTCCGCGATGCTTAAACATATTGAGAAGTGACAAATACAGCAAGCGAGGATCAAATGCGTCAGCCTCATTTGAAAGCTGAGCACAGCGAAGGTGGAAAATCGTGGGGTACTTGGCATAGTAATCCTTGTCCGTAAAATCCACATCATCAAAAAGCGCATTTTTTGAATGCACTTCCGAGTCTTTATCCTCCGGGTGATATTTGCTATTATCCAGTCTCTGATAAAAGCAGGGATCAATTTCCGCAATAGTTTCAGCAAAGTATTCTTTCAGAAGACCGATGCGTACTTGTTCTCTCTGACGTCTTCTTCTGCTAACACGGTTGGTTCTTCTGTCAACCGAGGTAGCCGCCTCTTCAAATTCACGAATGCCCCACGCATCCTTGCCTTTCTTACGGATAAGATTATACTGTGTGTCAGTCACTGCCCAGCCGATGCTGTTGGTGCCCATGTCAAGACCAAGATAATATTCAACTGTACTCATAAAGCTTTTCCTCCATTGACAAACCATCGAGTTCATGTTACACTACAAAAGAATTAACAAGGCGAGTGCAAATAAGGTTTATCCGACATCGCATCTGTTGTCCCCATTGTGGGGTATTTAAAGGACCTTTTGAGGTCCTTTTTTATTCTTTTTCTTTCCCTCACTCAAACCCATTCCATCTGTACCGATTCCACTTATCATTGGCTTCTTCCAGCTGCTTTTTCTACATGATCCGCTCCCGATCGCTCAGAATGGCCAGCATCTCATCGGCCACATCTTCCATCGGCAGTTTACCGTAATGGCTCAAATAGCCGATCATGCGCTGCGCTGTCCAGTCCGTATTCAGATTGCAGGTGATCTCGCAGCAAAAGCGCTCCGGATACCCGCGCTCCAGCAGGATCTCGTAGAGCTCCAGACTTTTTTCCGTTCGATGTATCATTTTCTTCCTTTCAGCGTTCAATCCGCTTTGATGCGCGATTTTATTCTTCGCGGCCCATATCCTCCAGCGTCTTACCGGTGATGCGAAAGGTGGTCCACTCATCCATCGGCTGAGCCCCCAGGGACTTGTAGAAATCGATGCTCGGCCTTTTCAAGGTCAAAAAGCCAGTGCTCCAGCGTGACTTCATCGGCCACGACCTCATCCAGCATCTTTTCATAATCCGCAAGTGCCCGGATAAGGTCCAGGATCAGCGGAGTGTCTTCTCTTGTCGCGTTTCTAAATTTAACATTGTTCATTTCAGTCCACCTTGTATGCTGTATATTAACAGGAAATATCAACGAATTCCGTCATTTTTTACTGAGTTCGTAAAGCTTTGACGCAGTCTCCATGTCTTTGGATGCTGCCGATGATGCAGCCACCTTACACTTTTCATGAACGGAATGAGCTGCTCCGTGAGCGAAAAGTGTCCCAGGTGATTGATGCCTAACTGACACTCAAAACTATCGTCCGTAAGTTGACGATCCAGTGAAATAAAGCCGGCGTTGTTGATGAGCATATCAATGGTCTGATGCCCGCTTTTAAATGCGAGAACAAAGCTCCGGAAGGATCTCAGGTTTCCGAGATCACAGAGCATAAGGTCGATGTTCCGTTCCGGCCGTTCCTGCTTCAGGAACTCATACGCTTCCCTGCCGCGCTTTTCATTCCTGCAGAGCATGATCACTTCATACCCGCGGTCAGCAAGTGCGGCAGTCGCAGCCTATTCCATGCCGGAATTGGCACCGGTGATGATTGCTGACATCTGATGTCTCTCCTTTGCTGTTTTTAAGCCGAACCGACAGCGGAATATTCCCCTGTCGGTTTTAATATAACATTATTCTTTCTTCTGTACAACAAAAGGATTGTCAGCAGCCCTGCTGCTTTTTTGATTGATCGATTGCAACCCGAGATTTTTTGATTGATCCGCATTTTCCTCTGAAGATCTCATTTCCAGCTGCACAGCGTGTGTACCATATCCGCAAATACGCATCCAATCGCCAGGTAATGCGGGCTTCTATGTATCGATCTTTTAAAGCGCCCCCAGATGAGACCGGAGCATAAGAACCATATCAGGCAATTCACCATCAAGCGCGCAATAAGACGGATCGCAAACCAGAATACGGTGAAAATGATGATTGCCGAGCATTTTAAAGCTGTCAAAAGATATACCTTCAATGCTTTTAAAATAAAAGAGCCCGCTTTTTCTGCAATTTCCGTCAGGCGGTCCTTCATCGCAGGATCCTTCATTTCCTGATCCTTCAGCAGCCGATCCTTCATCACACAATTCATCATCACATAATCGTTCATCACATCACCCCGATCGTAAATACAAGCATCATCAAAACAAAAATCCCGATAACTGCTGCCGTCTTTTCAATAGCCTGCGTCATAAATAACACCTCCGTGCTGTATTGACAGCAGTATAACGAAAGTCAAGTACAATTATCAGGACTTTTATTGAGCATTACACTCCGTAAACCGCACCCAGCAGTATCACTTGTCATAAAAAACGACTTTCCGACCGGGTTCCCCGTAAAGGATTGATAGAATCGTCCGACGGTAGTACACTGCAGATATCAAAACCGGTTTTGAACGGCCCCAATATAAGAAAGAGAGGTTCTATCATGGCAAAAAAATCAAAGGTCACGCTGCACCCTTCCTATGTCATCGGCGACATTTCCCCGCGTCTGTTCGGTGCTTTTCTGGAGCCCATCGGCAACTTTGTCAACGGCTGGATGTGGTGTCCCGATCACCCCACCGCAGACGACATGGGCTTCCGAAAGGATTTCATGGACGGCCTGAAGGAGGCCGGTCTCAATACGATCCGTTTTGGCGGTAATTTTGTGTCCGGCTGGCGCTGGAAGGATAATATCGGTCCTGTGGAAAGCCGCCGTCAGATCTTTGACCGCTCCCGCGCCGCGATCATTCCGAAGGAGGTCGGCGTGGATGAATACCTGACCTGGGGCGAACGCGTCGGTGCTGAGATCATGTACACGCTGAATCTGGGCACCGATGGGCTGAACGAAGCCATTGACCTCATCGACTATACCAACGCGGACGATGGCGCTTACTGGTCCGAAGAACGCAAAAAGAACGGCCATCCGGCGCCCTACAAGGTGAAGACCTGGTACCTGGGCAATGAAATGGACGGTCCCTGGCAGATGGGCTCTTATGAAAAGGATCCGCTGGGCTACGGCAACCTGGCTCGCGAAGTCTCCAAGATGCTGAAGCTGACGGACCCGAGCGTGGAGACGGTGGCCTGTGTCTCCTCCTGTCCCTGCATGACGCATTATCCGAGCTGGGATCAGACCGTGCTGGAGACCTGCTACGAACTGGTGGACATGATCTCCCTGCACCACTACCATCACGCGCCCATCGGCGACATTCCCAAGCTGATGGCCGGAATTCAGGGCTACGAAAACTACATCAACACGGAGATCGCGCTGTGCGACCTCATTAAGACCAAGCTCCGTTCCAAGCGGACCATGTACCTTTCCTTCGATGAATTCGGCAGTATGTGCCGCCCGTCCTCACCGGCCACTCCCGGTATGAACGGCAATCTTCCGGAAAAGATGTTCTTTGAATTTCCGGAGGCCCCCTACACTTATCAAAGCCCCAACGAATTCAAGGATTTCCCGGGATCAAACGGCGGAGAGATGCCCGGCGCGGTGGCCAATGCCTGCGTTTTCCTGGCCTTCATGCGGCATGCGGACCGCGTGAAGATTGGCTGCGCAACCAGCGGCCTCGGTATGTGCTGCTCCGCGGATGCCGCGCACACCTGGAAGTCTGCATCCTTCTATCCCATCGCCGCTTTTATCAAGTACGCAAAGGGAAAGTCCATCCTGCCGATCGTGGATTCCGAAACCTTCAGCGTGGAGCCCTATGCCGGCGATGATCAGAACCAGTACAACGGCTTCGAGGACGTCCCCTATATTCAGGCAGCTGCCGCGCTTAATGAAGCGGACGGTGAGTTTACGGTCTTCGTGGGTAACACGGACTGGGCCGATGCCCACGATTTCACGCTGGACGTCTCAAACTTTGCGGGCTATACGTTCGTGGAGCATCTGGAAATGTATTCCGATGATCCGGACGCGCGGAATACCTATGAGGATCAGGACGTGCTGACGCTGAAGAAAAATCCCGATGCGAAGTGCGAAGGCGGTGTGGTAACCGCTGAACTGAAGCCGATCTCCTGGAACGTGTTCCGGTTTAAGAAGTGATAGGTATATGAAAAAACGAGCAGGGTAATACCCTTCTCAAAAAAACAGATCCATCCTACTGACTGTAGGACAGACCTGCTTGCATTTGTGGAATATCACTCTATTATTTTTTGAGACTATGAAATAAATTCTGTAAATTGGATCTTCTATGATAATGATACTTTTATGGCATGTCAATAGCAGGTGATAAATTCTCACCTGCTATTGACATGCCATCCTTTTTCAAACACCTCCAGAAATGCCTCAAAAGTGATCGCCGTTTGATCGACCTTCGCCGCATCAAGCACATGTTTTGTATGCGGATTCAACGTCCAGTTTGCATGCGTGGAGTGATGCATCGCAAAATACGGCCGATGCCATATCTCATAGCCAGATCTTTTTAAAAGATTAAAATGCTCACTTGTTATCGTGGAAGCATCGACCACGTATTCTTTGTTGAATTCCGCAGACATGGGCGGAAGTACCCTGCATCCGAGCAGTTTTCCCAGCATCGCACAATCCTCTGCCGTTTCCAAATGATAGAACCGCTTTACCTCAAGCGCCAGTTGCATGTCACCGTATTTTTCAGCGGCAATGATCATCGGATGCGTTTCTGCATTTTCCGGTGTGGGATTGCGAAGCACGGACTTTCCCCCGGATTCCCCAACAACCTCAAATCGAAGTTTTTTAAGCAGCTGTTCCAGACTGTTATTGCAGCAGATCTCCACAATTTTCCTGCCGTTCCTCGGATTTTTGTATTTTAATACATAATCGTATGCTTGATCACACCGACGATAAAAAATTGAAAGTTCTGATTCCTCATGCGTAACCTTACGGTAATCATTGCATTCCGCGGAAGCTACAAAATCTTCAAATGCTGCAACAGCCTCAAGCACAGTTTTCTCAGCCTCCGGTCCGAGCCACAGCGCCTTATTGGAACCGTATTTAACGATCTGCTGATTCCCTGCTTTGTAAGTATATTCATGGGTGCCCCGCTGTATGACATGGCATTCCAACAGGTAGGCCTCGTCCTCTTTTTTCGCACATGTACACTTCCTGAGTTTTTTGATGTACAATCTGTTGCCTTCCCGATATTCATTTGGATTTTTCATCTGGATCTGCAAAAATTCGTACCTCTGATTTCTCACGCTGAATAAAACTCTTCCCCGGTTTCCACACAAAAACAGCCCAGCCTGCCCCCAAACACAGCCCCGCAGTCCAGGGCGATGTGATTATTTTTACGGTAGATCCTGTTGGCATGATCCGGATCGATCAGCCCCGTGGGCGTATGTCCCGTCACCAGGATCGTTTCTTCAAAGTAGGTCATGTCATAATCCGGCTCGCCCCAGAGATAGTCCAAGCGTTCCATGGTGCGCATGCAGGCAGGATCCATGCCCAGTTCATCGATCTCCGGCACGGAATGAGACAGAAAATAATGCTGTCCGTTCACGGTAAGTTCCGCAAAAAGCGGCAGTTTTTGAATAAAATCCAGGATCTCCCGCTGCTCATCGGCCGGACCTTTCATAAACGCCTCATAGGTCGTGAGACCGCCGTTATGCAGGATCCAGCTTGAAAAAATGTCCTGGATCGCCAGCGGGTTCATGATTCTTTCCGGCTCAAGCTCGTAGATGAACTGGCTCAGCGCCATGTCCTCGTGATTCCCCAGGATCAGGTGTACATTCGGCCGGTGCATCACATCGCGCAGCAGGTCCAGGCTGCCGTCTCCGCGGTCGATGACATCGCCCAGGATGTACAGTTCATCGTCTTCGGAAAAATCGATCATTTCCAGCATTTTCAGGTATTTTTCGTAACAACCGTGAATATCGGACATTAAATAGGTCATTCATTCCCCTTCCTATAATGTCAAGCCCTAAATCATTGATTTTTCAGGCTTTTCTTTAAATA
>CAMGCK010000086.1 GCA_946040795.1 uncultured Lachnospiraceae bacterium | reverse complement strand
CTGGCGGAACGAAACTTTTTAATTATTCACTGTCCTCTTGACGGGTAGCACACCAAAAAGCAATTTTATCAATCAGCATTACAGCACCTTGGACAGGAAATCCTGAAGTCTGGGATCCTTCGGGTGATCGAAGAATTCCGCAGGTGTACTTTCTTCTTTGATGATGCCTTCGTCGATGAATACGCACTTATTGGCGACTTCACGCGCGAAGCCCATCTCATGGGTGACAACGACCATGGTCATGCCTTCCTTGGCCAGATCCTTCATGAGGTCCAGAACTTCACCGACCATTTCCGGGTCCAGGGCGGAGGTGGGCTCATCGAACAGAATGACTTCCGGATCCATGGCAAGCGCACGGACGATGGCCACACGCTGCTTCTGACCGCCGGAAAGAGTGGCGGGATATACATCCGCTTTGTCCTCCAGGCCGATGCGCTTTAACAGGTCCATTGCTTTTTCTTTGGCTTTGGCCTTGATTTCAGCAGGGGTAGTAGTGCGCGCGGAACGCTTCTGATGGCGCAGATCCTGCAGCTGCAGATGTACCGGTGCCAGCATGATGTTTTCCAGAACCGTCTTGTTGTTGAACAGGTTGAAATGCTGGAAGACCATGCCCATGGTTCTTCTGTGCAGGTTGATGTCGACCTTCATGTCGGCAATATCCACATCATGGAAAATGATCTGACCGCCGGTCGGATCCTCCATGCAGTTCATACAACGCAAAAGGGTACTTTTACCGGAACCGGACGGGCCCATGATGCACATGATGTCGCCCTTATCGATATGCAGGTTCACACCGTTTAAAACCGTGTGATCATCAAATGTCTTTTTTAACTTGATGACGTCGATCACTTCTTCTCAGCCTCCTTTCCATCAGTTTGATCAGCATGGTGATGATCAGTACGAGAACGATATAGATGATGGCCATTGCCAGGAATGGAACCATGAATTCGTATTTATTGGAACCGATGTAGTTGAAGGCCTTGTAAAGATCGGCCGCGCCTACGAAGCTGACAATGGAGGTTTCCTTGATCAGAGTGATGAACTCGTTGCCGAGCGTAGGCAGGATGTTCTTTACCGCCTGAGGAATAACGACCTTGATCATGGTGGTGCCGAAGGTGAGTCCCAGCGCGCGACCGGCTTCCATCTGACCCGGATCCACGGACAGGATACCTGCGCGCATGATTTCGGAAACATACGCGCCGGAGTTCAGACCGAAGACCAGGATGGAAACATTCAGGCCGGTGATCCTCACGCTAGTGAGCGGGAAGAGGACATAGTAGAATACAAGAAGCTGAACGACCATCGGCGTACCGCGGAATGCGGCAACATAGAACTCGCAGATGGAGTTTAAAATACGCGGCAGCCGATTGTACTTCGGCATGACGCGGACTGCGGCAATGAGGGTACCGATGACGATACCGATCATCATGCCGAGAATGGCGATCAGGAGCGTATTGCGAAGACCGATCAGGACTTCATGATAGCCGCCTTTGTTCAAAAGAATATCTATAAAGCTTTGAACCTTAGTAGAAAAACTTCCCATGGGGATCCTTTCTGTATATACCAAGACGGCGAAACGGAATTTCCGTTTCACCGTCTTTACCGGTCAGAAAATTACTGAACTGAGTTGATGGCATCGGTGATGCACTTGGCCGGAGCGGAGTCGATGATGACGTAATTGATATTGCCGTTCATCATATCCTGAACTGCCAGTGCGCCGTTGGAGTAACCGGTGCAGGTAACTGCGAAACCGTCAAACTCCCATTCCTCGTCACCCTTGACATAGAACTCAGCGGTGGTGCCGTTCTGAACGCCGACCTTCACCTTGCTGTCAAGGCTTGCAAGAACAGCTTCAACATCAGCTGCGGACTTGCAGTCATCGAACTTCTTGTCATTGGACGGAACAATCAGCTTCTGTGCTGCGTTGTAGTAGGAAGTGGAGAAGTCTACATATTCCTTACGATCTTCCTTTACGGTAAGACCTGCCATTGCGATATCACACTTGTGCTGGCCAACAGAAAGGCAGACAGCGGAGAACTCCATGTTGCTGATAACGAGTTCCTTGCCGAGCTTTTCAGCAAGTGCAGCAGCGACCTCCATGTCGATACCGTAGTACTTGTCGCCTTCCGTATATTCGAACGGCTCAAATGCTGCGTTGGTAGCGACGACGAGCTGATCCTTGGACGGATCTTCAACAGCACTTACAACACCCTGCGGTTCACCGTCACCAAAATAACGGTTGCAGATTTCATCGAAAGTACCGTTTGTCTTGATCTCATCGATAAAGGCGTTTACTTCTGCTAATAACTCCGGCTGGTCCTTATCTACACCAAAAGCGTACTCTTCTTGAGTAAGTTCAATGTCGATTACCTTTGCAGTAACCTTTTCCTTGCTGCCGCAAGCGGTCAGCATGGAGAGGGCAAGAACTGCCGCGAGAGCTAATGAAACAATTTTTTTCATTTTTTCTCCTCCTGAATCTTCTTTTGTTACGCGGGACATTGCACCGCGATATAAGTGTAGCACATTACATGCGTGCTTCGCTACAGTATTGTGCTACAATAATAAATCACTTGATTAAGGTTTATTCGTGAAAATGTCGTTTTTTTGAAAACTTCTTGATCAGGAAACCATAAGCGGATCGGAATTCAGTCTCAGACTCCGGCCTGCATTTCTTTGATGACGGCGTCGATCTTCTGTGCCACGGCGATGAAATCCGCTTCCTTGTAGCCGCGTGTGGTCATCGGCGCGGTACCGATGCGGACACCGGAGGTCTCCTTGGGACTGCGGGGATCGTTCGGCACCATGTTCTTGTTTAAGGTGATGCCATGCAGGTCCAGTTCATCCTGAAGAGCTTTGCCGGAGATACCGGTCTTTGTCAGGTCCAGCAGCAGGAGATGGTTGTCCGTACCGCCGGTGACAAGGTCGTAGCCCAGGCGGATGAATTCGTCGGCCATGGCCTTGCAGTTCTTGACGACCTGATGGCAGTACTCATGATAGGCGTCTGTGCAGTCTTCTTCCGCGCAGATGGCTTTTGCAAGGATAACATGCTCCAGAGGACCGCCCTGGCAGCCGGGGAACAGCGCGCCGTCCACCTTCTTTGCCAGACCCTTGCGGCAGAAGATCATGCCGCCGCGGGGGCCGCGGAGGGTCTTATGCGTGGTCGTGGTGACGATGTCCGCATAACCGAAGGGGGTAGGATGATCGCCGGAAGCCACAAGGCCGGCGATGTGGGCCATGTCCACCATGAAGTAGGGCTTTTTATAGTTTTCATCCGTCTTGACGATCTCTTCCCAGGCTTTGTCGATGACTGCCTTGATGGCAGGGAAGTCAAAGATTCTGGGATAGGCACTGGCGCCGACCAGTACAAGAGCCGGTCTGGTTTCAAGCAGCTTGTTGTAGATATCGTCCAGTGAAACGTAGCCAAAGTCGTCTACATTATAGAAAATGAAATTGTAGGTCTTTCCGCTGAAGTTGACGGAAGAAGTCAAAGATTCTGGGATAGGCACTGGCGCCGACCAGTACAAGAGCCGGTCTGGTTTCAAGCAGCTTGTTGTAGATATCGTCCAGTGAAACGTAGCCAAAGTCGTCTACATTATAGAAAATGAAATTGTAGGTCTTTCCGCTGAAGTTGACGGAAGAACCATGGGTCAGGTGGCCGCCGTGGTTCAGATCCAGGGAAAGGACCGTATCACCCTGGGAGAGGATGGCTGCGTATGCGGCCTGGTTGGCCTGAGAGCCGGAATGGGGCTGGACATTGACATGGTAGTCGGTGTTGAAGACTTTCTGCCAGGTCTCGCAGCAGTACTGCTCGATCTTGTCGATGTTCTGGCAGCCGCCGTAGTATCGTCCGTTTCTGCCGGAACGCTCCGGCATTTCCGGATAGCCTTCACAGTATTTTGCGGAGAGGCAGGAAGCCATGGCGATGCGGACTTTTTCGCTCGGATAGTTTTCAGAAGCGATGAGCTCCACTCCGTTGTCCTGACGGAGAACTTCGTCCTGCAACCATTCATTTAACGGGGAATCCGGAATTTCTTTCTCAAGGAATTCCTTTACATAAGTATTTAAATTGCTCATAGTGTTCCTTTCCGTGCCCGACACAGCGTTTCCGGGCATCAGGTTCTTGGATGATGCGTATTTGTAAAACCGGGCAGTTTCTGATGAAACTACCCGGCCTGTTTTTCAGCGAGCCGATTAGGCTCTTTGTTATACGTTCAGTTCAGCGGTGATCTCGCCTTCATCGTAACGCGCGATGATGGGTGCAACGACAGATTCCAGGAATTCAGTGACCTGAGAAGAGCTGCGGCCGGTGTACTTCCTGGGATCCAGTTCGGACAGGATCTCTTCCTTAGTGAGCGGAATGTTCTCATCGGCTGCAATACGGTCGATGAGATCGTTCACGCCGCCTTCCATCTTGACCTTTGTCGCGGCTGCATGAGAGTGAACGCGGATGATCTCGTGAAGCTCCTGACGGTTGCCGCCGCGCTTAACGGATTCCATCATGATATTTTCCGTAGCCATGAAGGGCAGCTTTTCCATGACGCGTCTTTCAACGACCTTCGGATAAACAACGAGGCCGGAGGTGACGTTCATGTAAATGTTCAGGATGGCATCGACACAGAGGAAAGCTTCTGCAACAGCCAGACGCTTGTTGGCACTGTCATCAAGGGTACGCTCAAACCACTGGGTAGCAGAGGTGAAGCCCGGATTCAGGGAATCGGTGATGACAAAACGTGCCAGTGCGCAGATACGCTCGGAACGCATGGGGTTGCGTTTGTAGGGCATTGCGCTGGAACCGATCTGCGTCTTTTCAAACGGTTCTTCCATTTCCTCAAAGGACTGGAGGATGCGGAGATCGTTGGCAAACTTATATGCGCTCTGTGCAAAGCCGGACAGAACGGACAGGAAGTAGGAATCGACCTTACGGGAGTAGGTCTGACCGGAGACCGGAACACATGCGGTGAAGCCCATGTCTGCGGCGATCAGTTCTTCCAGCTTCTTGATCTTGGCTTCATCGCCCTCAAAGAGTTCAACGAAGGAAGCCTGGGTACCGGTGGTGCCCTTCTGGCCAAGGAGCTTCAAGTTGTCCATCTGATACTGAAGGTTTTCAATATCCATGACAAGTTCGTTCATCCAGAGGGTAGCGCGCTTGCCGACGGTGGTCAGCTGAGCGGGCTGCAGATGGGTGTATGCAAGTGCCGGCATGTCCTTGTACTGTTCGGCGAAAGCCGCAAGGTTCTTGATGACCTGAACGGCCTTCTTCATGACGATCTTGGATGCTTCCTTCAGGATGATGACATCGGTGTTGTCGCCGACGTAGCAGCTGGTTGCGCCGAGATGAATGATGGCTGCGGCGTTCGGGCACTGCTGACCGTAAGCGTATACATGGCTCATGACATCGTGACGTACTACCTTTTCGCGTGCTTCCGCGACATCGTAGTTGATATCGTCTTTGAATGCTTCCAGTTCGGCAATCTGCTCATCGGTGATGGACAGACCCAGTTCCTTCTCAGCCTTTGCAAGGGAGATCCAGAGACGTCTCCAGGTGCGGAACTTGAAGTTTTCGGAGAAGACCTGCTGCATTTCCGGGCTTGCGTAGCGTGTGGACAGAGGTGAAATGTAATTATCCTTGTTCGTCATAAAATTACCGCCTTTTCTTTAATGATTGCTGAAACGGACAGTTTGGTGTGCGGTTCAGCCGGGGTGAAAATGGTTCAGATCACAGCCGGTAGATCAGACCGGTCATGATTTTTTATACTTCGGTGAATCGGAGAGTCTGCCTTCAAAGCGGCTCTTCCGGGTATCCTTGGGGACATCGGTGGGATAAGCGCCGCTAAAGCATGCGGTGCAGAATCCTTCCGGATCGGAACCCGCGATGTTCTTTACGCCCTCCAGACTCAGGTATCCCAGGGAATCCACACCGATCAGTTCACGGATCTCTTCAATCGAGTGGTGACAGGCAATCAGGTTTTCTCTGGAATCGATGTCCGTTCCGTAGTAGCAGGGGTTCATGAACGGCGGCGCGGAAATGCGGAGATGGATCTCCTTTGCACCGGCGTCCCGCAGCAGCTTCATGGTCCGCTGACTGGTGGTGCCGCGGACAATGGAATCGTCGATGACAACGACCCGCTTTCCCTTCACAATGGAAGCAATGGGATTTAATTTGATCTTCACCTGATTCTCGCGGCTTTTCTGGCCGGGAGCGATGAAGGTACGGCCGATGTATTTGTTTTTGATGAATCCGTTTTCATAGGGAATGCCGGACTCAATGGCATAGCCGATGGCTGCGTCCGTGCCGGAATCCGGGACGCCGATGACTACATCGGCCTCAACGGGATGCTCCTTCGCGAGGAACATGCCGGCGCGCTTGCGGGCCTCGTGAACAGGACTTCCGTCGATGATGGAATCCGGCCGCGCGAAGTATACAAACTCAAATACACAGGTCTGTTTTTTCTGCATGCCGCAGTGGTCCGTGATGGAACGGACGCCGTTTTCGTCAAAGACCAGGATTTCACCCGGTTCCACATCGCGGATAAAGGCCGCGCCGACAGCGTCCAGCGCGCAGGATTCGGAAGCCACGATGTAGCGGCCATCCTCGGTAATGCCGTAGCATAAGGGACGGAAGCCGAATTCATCGCGGGCGGCAATCAGCTTCTTGGGTGACATGATGATCAGGGAATATGCGCCCTGAATGCGGTCCATTGCCCGGCTGACGGCCTTCTCAATGCTGCTTGATACCAGCCGTTCCTCCGTGATGATATAGGAAATAACTTCCGTGTCCGATGTGGTGTGGAAGATGGAACCTTTGAGCTCCAGCGCTGAACGAAGCTCGAATGCGTTCGTCAGGTTGCCGTTGTGAGCCAGGGCCATGCTGCCTTTGATGTGATTGACGACGATGGGCTGCACATTGTTGCGGTCCGTCGCGCCGGTTGTGCCGTAACGGACGTGTCCGACGGCAATGCTGCCCGGTTCAAACTTGCCGAGCACATCCTGGGAAAAGACGTCATTAACCAGTCCCAGGTCTTTGTAGGTCTGAAACAGACCGTCATTGTTCACTACGATGCCGCAGGACTCCTGTCCGCGGTGCTGCAGTGAGAAGAGGCCGTAGTATACGGTCCCTGCAATATCATAGGTGTCCGGGCTGTAAACGCCGAACACGCCGCATTCTTCTCTGAGCTTCGTCATGCCAGTCTCCTTAAAAGCCGATGCTCAGTATGTCATTTCCTACAATGAGATGCAGGGAACTGAACTGAAATGACGGATGCGTTGAAAGCATCGGCATTTGTGCAATGGCGTTCCGAGACCTCAATGAGACACTGCGCAGATATTGATTGATGATACTCCGGTAGGGCCGGAAATGGATTTATTTATTGAAACGCTCGCCGACAGCACGGTCTTTTTCAAGAACCTTTGCTGCGCCTTCCGCACGCTTGTCCTGCAGTTTCTGATACAGAGTCTCGTCTCCTACCGCGAGGATCTGGATTGCAAGAAGAGCTGCGTTTGCGCCGCCGTTGATGGCAACGGTCGCAACCGGGATTCCCGGGGGCATCATGACGGTGGAAAGCAGAGCGTCCATGCCGTCCAGAACACTGGATTTGCACGGAATGCCGATGACCGGAAGGGTGGTATTGGCGGCGACGGCACCTGCAAGGTGAGCTGCCATGCCCGCTGCGCAGATCAGAACACCAAAGCCGTTGCCCTTTGCGTTGACAGAGAATTCACGGGCTTCTTCCGGAGTTCTGTGAGCGGAATATACATGAACCTCAAAAGGTACATCATATTCGGTCAGTGTGGCCATGGTCTTCTCGAGAATCGGAAGATCGCTGTCACTGCCCATAATGATTCCTACTTTTTTCATGGGGGTCTCCTTATCGTAGATTTTTGGCGGCAGCCGGGACCGGAAACCGGAGAAAATACAGATTCTCTGCCGGCAAATGGGGACGTCTTTCCGCGTGCGGGAATATACCCAAGTTCCTGTTGGGACTGTTAATGGACAAATTCCCATATTATAAAGTGATTTTATCATACGGTATGTTGCTTAGCAATACGGAATAATAACTATGATTGATGGGGTTTTTAAACTTTTTTCGTCAAGTTGATGCCGGGGCGGGGAGAAAATGCAGTCAGAGAAAAGCCGCGCGTAAAGAGAAGGCAATATAGGCGCGAACGGGCATCGGATATACTGGCTTCTGTTGAATTTGATGCTTTATGAAAACAGTGGAAAAATGTAGGCATCAAAAAGCGGATTGATGCTTTGTTTTGATGCTGAAGCTTTGCAGTAAGATTTTGGTAAAAGCATCACATTTGAAAAAATGTGATTTATTTGATGCTTTAATTATTTTGAATTATCGGGAAAGCATCAAATAATGATATAATATAAGTGTTTGATGCCGGTAAATGATAAGGTGAATCAGAGAGTTGGCATCATATACGACCTAATTAATTGTTTTTGATGCTTTTGAGGATTATGGGGTATTATGATGGCATCAAATTGAATGGTTTATCCACTGTTAGATGCTTTTTTACAAGATGAGATTTATTGCAGGCATCAAAAAGGCGGATATACAAAAAATTGATGCTTTTCGTTGAATCAGTAACATCCGCCGTTTACAAACGAGTCAACCGACCTATCTGCAGAACAGCAATCCGTAACCGAATGGCAGAACAGCAATCCATAACCGAATGGCAGAACAGCAATCCATAACCGAATGGCAGAACAGCAATCC
>CAMGCK010000085.1 GCA_946040795.1 uncultured Lachnospiraceae bacterium | reverse complement strand
CAGTATCTTATCGATCTGGCCCTGGCCGATGATGGAATAGCCTTCTTTGCCGATACCGGTATCGTAGAACAGTTCATTAATATCCTTCAGACGACACTGGCTGTCGTTCATGATATATTCACTCTCACCGGAGCGATACACTTTACGCTGAACCGTCACTTCGTCAAAGTCGATCTTCAGCGCGCGGTCCGTATTGTCAAGCGTAATGGCAACCGAAGCAAAGCTCTGCGGTTTGCGGAGCTGCGTGCCTGCAAAAATGACGTCCTGCATGCTGGCGCCGCGAAGCTGCTTGGCACTCTGTTCACCAAAGACCCAACGGACGGCGTCGGCAATATTGGACTTACCGGAGCCATTGGGGCCCACGATGGCCGTAATGCCGTTATGAAATTCAAATTTGGTCTTATGAGCGAAGGACTTAAAGCCCTGGATCTCAATCGATTTTAAATACATACCGTGTGGTTCCTTATCATCATGATGGTCTCATACGCGGCAGCCTGTTCTGCCTGCTTTTTGGAACGGCCCTTGCCGGTTCCGAAGCGTTTTCCGTCAATGACAACGGCCGCCTCAAAGGTCTTCATGTGCTCCGGTCCGGACTCGCCGATGAGCTCATAAGAAGCCGTCTTTTTATCGGACTGGATCATTTCCTGAAGTGTGGTCTTTGCATCGTAGAAAAGGATCTTTGCCTCAATGTCATTAAGCACATAATCATAGATCAGTTTCTTTGCAGGCGCAAGTCCGCCATCCAGATACAATGCGGCAATCAGCGCTTCAAACGCATCCGAAATAATGGATTCCTTTTCGCGTCCGCCTTCCGCATCCATGCCTTTTCCCATGATCATATAGGATCCGAGGTCAATGGCTCTTGCTGCCTGTGCAAGTCCGTTTTCGCAGACAAGCGCCGCGCGGAGCTTGGACATATCGCCTTCCATACGATCCGGATAGGTACTAAACAGATACTCGCTGGAGACAAATTCCAGAATGGAATCACCCAGAAACTCCAGGCGCTCATTGCAGTCTTCTTTTTTCAGCGAGTGTTCGTTAATATAGGAGCTGTGTCTGAGGGCATGCTCCAAAAGGGTCGGATCCTTAAAGGAGT
This sequence comes from uncultured Lachnospiraceae bacterium, assembly GCA_946040795.1. Classification (GTDB taxonomy): domain Bacteria; phylum Bacillota; class Clostridia; order Lachnospirales; family Lachnospiraceae; genus UBA1267. The sequence goes on along the minus strand of CAMGCK010000085.1, from coordinate 7,678 downwards.
ATCCGATCGTTTCTTCAAGCTTCTTCATTGGCCATTGCTCCGATTGCTGCTGCGATCTCCGTGTTGACATCGTTTTTCTTAAAATCAATGCACTGAAGGATCGCGGTCTTCATCTGCTTCTCCGTGGAATTGCCGTGTGCCTTGACGATAAGGCCGGTAAGACCGAGGATCGGCGCGCCGCCGTATTCAGATGCATCCAGTCTCTTCATCATCTTTTTCATGGTCGGTTTGATAAGAAGTCCGCCGATCTTTCCGCGGAACGTCTCCATGAGCGCAGCCTTCATCTGCTTGATCAGCGCTTTAGCCGTACCTTCATACAGTTTTAACACGATGTTTCCGGCAAATGCTTCCGTTACATAAACATCGGCGATACCATAGGGAAGATCACGTGCTTCCGCGTTGCCGATGAAATTGATATTCTTCATATTCTTCAGGATCGGATAGGTCTCACGGCAGAGCGCGTTGCCCTTTTCATCCTCAACACCGATGTTGACAAGTCCCACGGTGGGATTTTTGATGCCCATGACCTTCTCCATGTAAATGGAACCCATGACCGCGAACTGCTGCAGATTTTCCGTGCGTGCATCCACATTCGCACCACAGTCAATGAGCAGAGAGAATCCTTTCATGGTCGGCATAAGGACCGCCAGCGCACCGCGGCGTACACCTTTGATGCGTCCGCCCACGACCTGTCCGCCCACAAGAAGCGCACCGGTACTTCCGCATGAAACAAAAGCATCGACCTCTTTGGCCTTTACCATTTTCAGTGCCACAACGATGGATGAATCCTTCTTTCTGCGAATGGAAAGCGCCGGTTCTTCACCGGTCTCGATGACTTCCGTCGCGTTGACGATGGAAAGGCGGGACGTATCATAGGTCTTGCCTTCCAGTTCTTTCCGGATGGCTTCTTCCTGACCGACCAGGACCACCTCGATCTCGTTGTTCTCTTCAAGCGCAAGAAGCGCGCCCTGTACGTTGCATGACGGCGCGTTATCACCGCCCATGGCATCTACTGCAATTCTGATCATATTGTCCTCCCGGTCTTATCCTTCTTTTTGTACTGCATCAAGTGCGATACGCATCAGGTACTTCACATCATCCACATCCATCTTCATGACGTCTGCCACTTCCTCCGCCGTAGCTTCACGGCCATATTGTTCCGCTAGACGTACACAGACTTCATCCATGACATTCAGTTTTGTTTTCAGTTCCACACCGGCTTTATAAGCCTCGTTTTCCTGCTCTTTATAGGCTTCCATCGCATAGCGAATGCCGCTGTCGATGGTGCTTTCCGTTTTATCGTCATACACAGAAAGCTTCTTCAGTACGACCATGAGCGCAAGATTGCCCTCCTGGACCAGATCCAGAAAACGCGCATGTGATCCGCTGTAAAAGGAAGCAGCTTCATAAACACGGGACAGATTGCCTTCCACCAGACGATTGAAGCTCTCCTTATCCCCTGCAGCCGCCTTGGGTAAAAGCTCGGCCATCTCTTCCTTTGTGCAGGGCGTGATGCCCGCCAGTTCTTCTGTATAATATTCTTTGTTTCTGTTAGCCAAATCCGACCTCCGTTACTTCTTCCTCTGATTTGCTTTTCTCATGCGCTCACGTTTTTTCAGATATTTTTCGTGTGCGGCTCTACGCTTCTTAAGGCGCTCTTCATCCTTGATTTCACGATAGTAAGGATCTTTCTCTTCCATCTCCTGTTCCGCGGTCCGGTACATTTCTGTTTCTTTATTCTGACGAGCCACAGCCTGTACAACGCCAAGTTCACAGAGCGTAAAGAATGCCGATGAACCGCCGGCACTGATGAACGGCAGGGTGACACCCGTTGTCGGTAAAATGCCGAGAGTGACTGCATAATTCAACAGCACCTGCAAAGCCAGATGCATGAACACGCCCAGTACCAGGATCTGCTGTGCCTTATCCCTGCATTCCTTATAGATGATGTAGATCCGGTACAGAAGATATATAAACAGGTATGTCAGAAGCGCTGCGCCAAACACACCCAGTTCTTCAAAAATAATGGACAGAATGTAGTCGTTATGCGGCTCGGGCAGTTTGAACTTCAGAAGGCTCTGTCCCAGCCCTTTTCCGAAGATCCCGCCGGATGCAATGGCATATAAAGCCTGCGTAGCCTGATAAGCCGTGTCATCCGCAAACAGCTCATTGGTGGGATGCAGCCATGCTCGAATACGCGTGATACGGAAATTTTCCAGCTCATTGTATGGTACAAACTTATCAAAGATCAACACAGCGGCTGCAATAAATAAGATTCCCGAAACCAGCAGAATGATAAAGCCTTTGGGGTTCGGATGATGGATTATCAAAATCATGTACATCATCATGAAAACGATGACCGCCGTACTCAGATTATTGGAAAGAAACAAAAGTCCTAGGCCAAGCACTGCAAAGGTTATGATAAGCGTCATATAAAACTTGGGTTTGGCGATCTTGTATTTACTGATAAAATTAGACAGATATACTATGGCCAGTATTTTTATGGGTTCCGCGATTTGAATCGTGCGGCCTGTTCCGGGGATACGGATCCATCGATACGCCCCGTGTGAGGCCCATCCGATTCCGGGTATGCGTACTGAGAACAAGGTCATAAACATTAAGATCCACGCAATAATCGGCAGAATTTTTTTGTATATGCTCGGACGTATGTACGAAATAACGAACATCGCGAACAAGCCCAGCAAAACATATTCGATCTGTCCCTTCAAAAAGTGCGTCGGTGCCTTGTGATAGTTCGTGACTGCATAGTAATAACTGGCACTGTAGATCATGATCAATCCGAAGATGTTCAGAAATACGATTGCCAGTATCAAATTGCTATCAAAAGGTGTATGCAGGAACACATTTTGTTTTAATGGTTTCTTTTTCATTGAACACCTCATTGGAAGTTCAACAGCTCCGGGACTCCGGTTCTGCTTCAGGATTACACAAAAAAACAAGGCCGAAGAAAATTCCTTCGGCCTTCAGAATGCAGATAGTGGGACTTGAACCCACACCCACTTGCGTGGATATGAACCTGAATCATACGCGTATGCCAATTCCGCCATATCTGCATTTGTTTTTGTTGGTAAAGATGCGGGAGATGGGACTTGAACCCACACGATCGAGAGATCACAAGATCCTTAGTCTTGCTCGTCTGCCAATTCCGACACTCCCGCAAACGTTGTAACCAACAGAAAGTATACTATCACATCGTTTCCCAACTGTCAACAACTTTTTAAAAATTTTATCAGACAGGAAAACTGTAAAAGTAACTGTGTAAAGGAACACTGACTATTATAGTTTTAGACGCTGTCTATGTCAAGTTAATAAGGGATCTTGACACTCTCCTTCTGCTCGATCTTTTCCGGTCCGTTTTCAGTAAAGAAAAGCTTTTGTATGCGTACCGAACGCCCCTTCCATCCCATAAAGGCTTTCAGATTCGCGTGATAGATGACATACTGAGCATTGTCCTTTCCTGTAACAACGCTGCAGTGGCCGGGGCCGTAAAAATCTTTTTCCTGAGAAAGGATCGGTTCGCTGCATTTTGTCCATGCGGAGGCATCCATCGGATCTGTACCGTTGAAGGTCAGATAACCGATACAGTAATCATCGGTCCAGCTTCCGTTTCCGGAATACAGGCAGTAGATCTTCTCTCCGTTCTTCACAACGCAGGGGCCCTCATTGACGGACGGACCGGTCGTAATCATGTCCCAGCTGTCCGGTGAAGAGATGCATACGCGGGGACTGTCAATCGTACAGGAATCCGACATATGAGCAATATACAGATCCTGACGCAAATTTACGTCCTTTTCCCAGCCGGACCAGATCGTATAGAGATCTTCACCGTAGTAGAACACCGTGCCGTCTATGGCCCATTTATCGGTCTCATCCGTGATCTGTCCCACAAGCGTGAACGGCTCTGTGGGATCCTGGGATGTTCCCTTCAGCACATACATGCGATGATAATTGCTGTTATCCGTCCCCAAACACATGGCTGCGTATATGTACCACTCCCCTTCCAGATAATGAAGCTCCGGTGCCCAGACGGAATACAGGTCATCCTTCCCGGCGTCATAAACCAGCTTTCCCCGATCTTTTGTAATGGCATTCAGGCCATCCAGCTTTGCAACTGCAATACCGCCGTCAGCACTGTAACAATAATAGTATGCGTCATTCTGTGAAATGACATAAGGATCATCACCGGGAACGCCGGCCAGGTTATCATATTTATTATATGCTCCTCCGCAGGCTGAAAGCAGGCCGATAGTTAAAACAAGAACTGCTGTCAAAACAGAACGCAGTGTTTTTTCGTGTCTTGCGAAATGCTCGTAATGCATGTTGTTCTCCTCTAAAAACCTTCTTACAATATACTTCCAAAAAAAGTAAAAACAGACCATCGACGGTAATTTCCTCGAAGGTCTGCTTTTATCAATGCGATGTTAGCACCATACGGTGCGTAAATGCAGGGTGTTTGCACCAAAAGTTACTGCAAAATAATCTTATACTTTTGACGCAGACCAACACATCTATCAGAGGCAATAATTCCATCAAGTTGAAGACGTCCTGCTGCCACGCCGGGGTGAATACCAATACTTCTAACAAACCGTTGTGGTTTCTGGGTTTACCGAACCGATATCTTTTTCGGTTCGCAATGTTGGCTCGTAGCAGCGAAAAAATATCTTTAATTTTTTTCTTTTTTACGTTTGTGTTGAATAATTACTTCTGCCGCCTGAATCTGTGCCGCCGAGGGTAATATTTTCGGCATGGTATTTTCCATGCCGAGTGCATCATACTTCGAACCGGCATAATTATGATACGGTAACGCTTTTATAGCTTTTACATTCTTTAGTGGTTTTAGAAATTGAGCGATCTTCTCAACCTGATTATCATTATGATCCGGAACATAAGGTATTCTGATTTCGATGCTTTTTCCACAGGAATCTATATATTTCAAATTCTCTAAAATGATGCCGTTGCTTTGCCCGGTGCATTTAATATGAACATCTTCATCGATTGCTTTTATATCATACAAGAAGGTGTCTGTATAAGAAATAACCTTATCAATAGCCTCTTTAGAAATAAAACCGCAAGTGTCAACTGCTGTGTTGATACCGTTTTCTTTCAGGCGTTCCAGGAGAGCAGCGCAGAAATCGGCTTGGCAAAGACACTCTCCGCCCGAAAGTGTGACACCGCCGCCCGACGACTCATAAAAATCCCTGTCTTCCAAAAGCAAGGGCAGGAGTTCTTCAATCGTCACTTCTTTGCCGTATAGAACCTTTGCATCTCCGAGGCAATCTTCCGGAGTAAAATCTTCTTTTTTGCACTCTCCGCAGCCTATGCACTTATGTTTATAAAAGGCGATCTGTGGCTTAAAAGATATGCTTTCCGGGTTATGACACCAAATGCATTTTAGCGGACAGCCTTTGAAAAATACGGTAGTTCTAATTCCGTCTCCGTCGTGAACAGCAAAGCGTTTTATATCAGAAATCAATGCTTTCATTGTATATTCTCCGCTCTTAAAATATAAGCATCCTGCTCTTCGCGGCTCATATTATTCCAAAGTGTATTCCAACCGCAAACCCTTACTTGCAGGTTTTTGTATTTGTCGGGATTTTGCTGTGCATCACGAAGCGTATTTATGTCAAAGATATTAAATTGAATGGACTGTCCACCTTTTTTCAGATAAGTCATTAAAATCCCTTTGAACACGTTAAAACCGTTTTCACCATCAACGGCGCTTGGATGAAGCATAATATCCAAACAAAATGATTCGTGATAATCAGACGGTGAAAGCTTCGTTGCAGAGTCTATCAGCGCCGTAACGCCGTTTTTATCCATACCGGGTACGGCACTTGCATTTTTAGAAAGCTCTTCTCCTGCATGTCTTCCGTCAGGTAATGCACCAGTGGTTTTGCCCTGCTGCACAAAAGCACGGGCCGAGTGGAAAATTGCTTTATAAACACCGCCTCTGCTGTTTGGCTTATTATTTGTCTTATTAGCAAAATAACTTGCCATTGCACTGGCATACGTATCTGTAACCCTATCGTTATTTCCGTATTTATGCGTCGATTTTTTTATTTTCGCCTGCAGAAGTTCATACCCTTGCCAATTTTCTTTTAATGCATCCGCCATTTGAGTCAGGGAAATTTCCTTTTTTTCAAAAACAAATTCTTTGACTGCCATCAAGCTGTCAACAGCACTTGCAAATCCGCAGTTCAGCATGGCGTTGTTGTTGAATTTCACACCACCGCCATAGCCATCTTTGCCGTTTTTAAGACTGGTTTCTATAGTTGCTGAGTACATAGAAGACGGATTTATAAAGCTTAAAAATCTTTCTGCATCGTTGGTAATCTTCATACTTTGCTCAATCAGATATTCCCATTGTTTCAGGAATGCAAAGTAAAAATCTTCAAATGTTTTTATTTCGGAAACTTCACCTGTTTTAATACCTACTTGCTTATTTGTAACAGTATCAAAGCCATTGGTAAATACAAATTCAACCGCTTTTGCTGCATTCACATAGCCGGAAGAAGAAGAAACCTCGTTTGCTCTGACGCCGGTTTCATAACAACCTCTAATGTCATAGCTGATCGCTTCTTCATAGGTTGCACCGTATCCCATAATCGCCTTGATCATTGCGGGCTCACAGCAAAAAACTACACTCGCGTTTTTTCGGCGAATCATATCAAACGCCTTCATTAAAATTTCATTGGGAGTATTTTCGTTGATTTTCAACTGTATCTTTGGATTATATATTTCAAGTTCATCATACACATCCAGTATCTCATAGGACAGCTCATTATATTTCGTACTACCGTCCGGGTTTGTGCCTCCCATATAAAACGGCTGTCCCCAATAGTTGCCTATAGCAGACCATTGCATCAAAAAATACGACAAATAATTACGTGCGTCTTCTTTGGTGATCTTGCCCGATGCAAGATCGTTTTTGTAAAACCCATACAAGGTATTATCAAGACCATTTCCAAGAGAACGAACTTGATAGCTGTCAATGCTTTCTGAAATGATAAAATAAAGATAAATCAGTTGCAGGGCTTCGTAAAAAGAGGTAGGGGCGCCATCCCGCAAGTGCTTCAGACAGGTTGCAATAGCAGCCGCTTTTGCAAAGTTTTGCTGTTCAGCCACACGGTACATTCTGTCGATCAGTTTGATGATTGCGGTATATTGAATCTCAATGCCCTCAAAAAAAGCAGACATTTCTTCATTTAAAGTGTCGTTTTTCTTGTGTTCTTCCTTGTACCCTCTTGCCCTGTCTCTAAGGCCCACAAAGCCTAATTCCATTATAGATTTCCAATCCGGCACAACGTGGTCGTAATCCGTCCAGATCATTACCGCGCCCGAACGATTAAAATCATCGGAGCGTTCCAATGTTTCAGGGTCGCGATAAGTCCTTGATTCGTGTTCCCATTTTTGGAAAGTAGTATTGTTTGCTAATCGGTTAAGAGAATAAAGACCGACATAATAATCGTGTTCATTTATGTATAAACGCGCGTTCTCAAGAACATATTTAATAGCCATTGCCCGCGAAACCGGATGCGGCAAATTTTCAGTTTCTTTTGAAAGCCTTTCAAGTCCATTCAAAAGTGCATCATCATCAATTCCGCTTTCTTCGATATATCCAATGCCATGATAGGCCATACGCTTAAAAGCATCAAAC
>CAMGCK010000084.1 GCA_946040795.1 uncultured Lachnospiraceae bacterium | reverse complement strand
GTGTGTCCTGACACCGGGAACGTTTCTTTTTGTCACCGGGTGTCATCGGGGACGTTTCATTTTGTCAACTTTATAATCCCGAAGCCGAATACTCCCCCTTACGGAAAACAGTATGCTCATTCGGGCAATCGTAACGGTTACCGCTATAAATAAACTGATCATCCGCCCGCGGGTCAATGATGGAATAAACCGCCGAACCATTCGGTGCAGCACCGAAGACATTGTCCGTGATTTCAATGGAACCGCCCTCCGTCGGACCTTCAATGCGCCAAATAAAGAGATGGTGGCCCATCGGCTGCGGCCAGATCTCCGAACGACGCGGCAGTTCTTCACCCTGCATGGCAAATCCGCAGCCGGCATTCAGGCAGGTGTTGCCTTTGAAAACGGTGCGAAGCGGAACCAGGTCACGCACTTCATAAGCGGCCATGCCGTAGGTGTCACAGACGTTATTTTCAAAGACAATGTCTTCCGGCGTCGGGAACGGCAGAAATCCCTGATGTGTAAAACAGGAATCGTACACCCCCCGGATCAGTGTATTTTTGATGGTGATGTTTTTGCAGCCCATCCAGAATTCAATGGCATTGCCGAAGCGGATCTTCAGCGACTTGTCCCAGGCTACGCCGCCGATGCAGGTGAATTCACATCCGTCGATGGTAATATCCTCCGCCTGCTCCGCCGCAAAACCATGTACACCGCTGCCGTGGAAATGAATGTTCCGGATCACCACATGATTTTTTGCCGTGACCAGCGTACGTTCCGCGAATGTGGCACATTCCACAACCTGCCAATGCTTGCCGGGATTCTCCGTGCAGTAAACATAAAGGGCATCTTCATCCGAGCGTTCGATCTTGGGGCGCTCCGTTTTTCCGTTTCCGCTGTCCCAGAAATCGCCGTTTTCGCAAAGATCCTCATAATCCCATCGGAAGGTTCCGTAGGACGCGGCATCATCGAACATGACATTGCCGATCTCAGACGGGATCCACTCCGTATATTTCCAGATGTTCGTTTCTGTTTCCGTCCAGCATTCTTTCTTCAGCGTATATGCGCCGGTCACCATCGGAAGCGGGCCTTCGCCATACGCATCCCAGACGATGGGGGAGTCGGCCGTACCGTCCGGTGATTCAATTCTGCCGCGGAACACACCGCCCCGTTTCAAAAGGACGGTGTCCCCGGGAAGGATCTCAAGTTCTTTCCAGTGAACTTTGGCCGTGCTTTCCGTCAAACCGTCATTTTCATTGTCTCCGTTCACGGAGTCGATATAAAAGATGCTCATTTTCGCTCCTTGTTCTGATCTTCAGCCATAACATCCGTATCGATTTTTACAGCTTTTGCTCTACTTTTCCCGCATATTGGGTTTTCACAACATTGCCCGCATACCGGGCTTTTCATCATGGTCCACTGAGCGGATCTGGCCGTCTCCCATGATCACATACTTATAGGAGCACAGTTCCTTAAGACCCATCGGCCCGCGCGCGTGCATCTTCTGTGTGGAGATGCCCATTTCGCAGCCCAGACCAAACTCACCGCCGTCCGTAAAACGAGTGGAGGCATTCACATAGACTGCTGCAGAGTCCACCGCGGCCGTAAACCGTGCGGCTGCCGCTTCGTTTTCCGTCACAATGGCTTCCGAATGGCCCGTGGAATGTGCCGCGATGTGCAGAACCGCTTCCTCCACATCCTTCACGACCTTTACCGCCATGATGTAATCCAGAAACTCCGTATCGAAGTCCTCCGGTCCCGCCGGCGTGCCGTCAATGATCTTCGACGCCTTTTCACAAAGTTTCAGCTCCACCGGCACCTTGCCGGCTGCCGCGCGGTCATCTGTCAGACGCATTTTATACAGCGGCAGAAACTTCTCCGCAATGTCCTCATGTACCAGGCATACCTCTGCCGCATTACAGACAGACGGACGACTGCACTTCGCGTTTTCGACGATATTCATGGCCTTTCCCAAGTCTGCGTCTTTGTCAATATAAATGTGGCAGATTCCGGTTCCGGTCTCTAAAACCGGCACTTTTGACTGCTCTACGCAGCTCTTAATGAGTCCTTTTCCGCCGCGCGGAATCAGAAGATCCACATAGCCGCGTGCCGCCATGATCTCCGCCGCAGACACGCGTGTTGTGTCTTCAATAAGGAACAGCGCGTCCGCCGGAAGACCGGCCTTCACCAGCCCCCTTTTCAGTGCGCGTACAATGGCCTCCGCACTCCGATGCGCTTCCTTTCCGCCGCGCAGAATACATGCACTGCCCGCTTTTAAGGCGAGCGCCGCCGCATCACTGGTAACATTGGGACGGGATTCGTAGATGATGGCGATGACTCCCATCGGCACGGACTGTTTGGTGATCTTCAGGCCGTTCGGACGGACCTTTTCCTCCAGTGAAACACCGCAGGGATCCGGCAGTTTGGCAACCTCCAGCATGCCGTCGGCCATACCGCGGATACGGACTTCCGTAAGCTTAAGACGATCCAACATGACATCGGAAACAGTACCGCGCGCAGCGTCCATGTCCTCGGCATTCGCCTGGAGAATCTGCTCCGAATCTTCAAGAAGCGCTTCCGCCATCTGCTTCAGCGCGTTGTTTTTGGTTTCTGTGTCCGCCGCTGCCATCGCGCGCTTTGCGCCCTTTGCCGCGGTCAAAATCTCCTGTGTCGTCATGTCAGGCCTTCTTTCCTTTAAAACGTGTACCGATGGCCGCTCCATCCAGCAGATCATATAAAAGGGATGCCTTTTCACCGTTCATGATGACCATGTCGCAGCCCTTGGCGTTTACGCGCTTTGCAGCTCTCAGCTTGGTGATCATGCCGCCGGTTCCCAGGGCGGAACCCTCTCCGCCGCCGAGTGCCTCGATTTCCGGTGTCACCTCTTCCACTACCGGAATCAGTACCGCATTCGCGTCTTCACGGGGATTTGCGGTGTACAGCCCCTCAATGTCGGACATCAGCACGAGAAGATCCGCGCTCACGGACTCTGCCACGATGGCTGCCAGGGTATCGTTATCGCCCACCTTGATTTCCGAGGTGGCGATGGTATCGTTTTCATTGATGATGGGAAGCACCCGAAACGCCAGAAGCCGCTCCATGGTGTTCTCGAAATTCTCGCGGCGGGCGTCGTTCTCTACATCGTCCGCCGTTAAAAGGATCTGCGCAACCGTGTGGTTATACTCGGAAAACATACGGTCATAGGTGTACATCAGTTCGCACTGCCCCACAGCCGCAACAGCCTGCTTGCCGGGAATATCGGCCGGTTTGCCCGGAAGGTTCATTTTTCCAACGCCCATGGCGATGGCGCCGGATGAAACCAGAATGATCTCGTGTCCGGCATTTTTCAGATCAGAAAGGACCTTGACCAGAAGCTCCATATGACGGATGTTGACATGTCCCGAAGCATGTGCCAATGTGGATGTTCCGACTTTAATTACGATTCTCATAGTTCATATTCCTTACTTGAACGTCAGTGTTTTCTCATAAGCCGCGATGACCGCGTCGATCACTGCGCCGCGGAAACCATTCTCTTCCAGCTTACGCACGCCCTGAATGGTGGAACCGCCCGGTGATAAGACCGCGTCCTTCAGTTCACCCGGATGCTTGCCGGATTCCAGCAGAAGTTCTGCAGCGCCTTCCAGCATGCCGGCCGCGAATTTCAGCGCCTGTGCACGGGGGAGGCCGCAGGCCACACCGCCGTCAGCAAGTGCTTCGGCGAACATGTACGCGAATGCCGGGCCGCAGCCGGACACCGCCGATGAAGCGTCGATGAGCCGCTCTTCCACACGCACGACCTGGCCGGACGGAGTCAGAACGGCTTCAAGCTCCGCAAGCTCTTCTTCCGTCACATCCTTGCCGCAGTACTGCGTCACGCCGTGGCCGATGGCCGCCGGTGTATTCGGCATGATGCGAAGCACCGGATAATTGCCGCCGGCAAGCTCGGAAATACGCTTGCAGGTCAACCCCGCTGCCATCGTGCAGAGCACAAAACGATCGGTACGCGCTGCAAGATCCGCCTGGATGCCTTCCAGCATGGCCGTCATGAACTGCGGCTTTACGCCCAGGAAGATCAGGTCACATTTCTTAGCGATCTCGTTGTTTGTACCGGTGATGACCGTCATGGACGGCGCGGAATTTCCCGTGATTGCTTTCAGATCTTCCGCAACCTTTTCCGCCTTCGCCCTGGTCTTATTCGAAAGAAGGATGCTTTCCGCGCGTCCGCTCTTAACGGCTGCCGTTGCAACAGCGCTTCCCATATTTCCCGTTCCAATGAATCCGATTGATTTAAACATACTGTTCTCCTTATGCTGTCCCAAAGCGCAGACCTTCCATTCTCCGCCTGCGCCTTTGATAAAGTTTCAATTCGTAAATTTCAGTATACTGCTTCACTGTGATAAAGTCAAATAAATAAGCCGGCAGTTTCCTGCCGGCTCGTCTATTGATGACACTGAGGTGTCATCGGGGATGTGACATCGGGGACGTTTCATTTTGTCAACTCCCCAGTGCCACTCAGGCTCTTTTACGGGTCACGTCGTGGATCCATTTCCCGCTGTAAAGACGGCCGATGCACCACAGCGATTTGATCACGTAATCCGCGCGGAGGAAGAGCTGTACGAGCCATGCCGGCCAGTGAAGGATCAGGCCGGTGAGCGCGCCCAGCGGGATGCTGACGATCCACAGGAACAGAATGTCCGCCATCATCAGGAAACGGGTATCGCCGCCGCCGCGAAGAACACCCTTGGTCATGACGGACTGGATGCACTGGAAGAATACGATGACCGCAAAAGCCTTCATCATGTCCTTGGTGACCAGGATCGTCTCCGGCTCCAGCTTGTAGAACGCAAGCGTCAGCGGACCGAATGCAAGGACCAGGATCGCGCAGAAGATACCGAATAGCAGCGACATGGAATAGAATGTCTCGCCCTGCAGCTGTGCCTTGGGTCTGTCGCCGCTGCCGATGGTCTGCCCCACGATGATACCGGACGCATTGGAAACGCCCTGGATCACGACAGTGAACAGGCGGTCAACCACCTGACAGACGGAATTTGCGGATACTGCTGCCGTACCCAGCCGGCCGATGATCATGGACAGCGCGGTGCTGCCAAAGCCCAGAAGGCCATCGGAAATAAGAACCGGAATACCGACCCGGATATACTTCTGAACGATCTCACCGGACGGATTCCGTAAAATATCCGCATAACGAAGCCGCAGCTTCTTATCCACATGGAACACGCACACCACCGTCACGATAAGTTCTGCGATACGCGCAATCAGCGTACCCACAGCCGCGCCGGCGATCTCCATGCGGGGCGCGCCGAAATGACCGAAGATGAACACCCAGTTGGCCATGATATTGACGCCAAAGGAAATAATGGATACCCACAGACCGATCCGCGCTTCACCAACGGAACGCATGAGCTGCGCAGTGACCAGGCCCAGACCGTGAATAATATAAATGTACGCAGTGATCTTCAGATAGCGCACACCGGCTTCAATGACCGGTTCCTCATTGGTATACAGACGCATGATGCCGCGGGGCATGATGAGTGTCAGAACCGCAAACAGAAGTCCCAGGGCCACCGTCAGGCGCATTGCCAGCGCAAAGGTCTCACGGACGCGCGTCTCATCCCTGGCGCCCCAGTACTGGGAGACCATGACGCTGCAGCCGCCGATGATGCCCATACAGAAGATCTGATAGACCATGTAGAACGAGTTTGCCAGGGAAGATGCAGAAAGCTGAACCTCACCCAGCTGTCCCAGCATGATGGTATCCATCATGTTGACACCCATATTGATGGCCTGCTGCGCCGCAACCGGCAGCATGATGGCAAGTACGCTTAAATAAAACTGCTTTTCAGTAACAATGCGGATCTTTTTCATATCGCTCCTTTCAACAAAACCAAATGCTATTTTACAATACTTTTTCATTCTTTTTCAAGGGAGACAACTAAAATTCAAAGTTTGCCTTGCAAATTTGATAAAAGTTCCCGATCCCCGCTGCCCGTGCTTTCCCTTTTCTGCCGGCCCGGAGACCGATTTTATTCTTGCAAGCCCGGACCGCCTGCGGTAATATGAAATAAAGACCCGTAAAAACACCGGAATTTCCGGATGAAGGAGTGATTATGATGAATTTTTATATGCCGGTCCAGGTATTTGCCGGTAAAAACGCGGTAAAGGATCACATGCCGGACCTGCTGAAAAGCTTCCGCGGCCCTGTCCTTTTAGTGACCGGTGCTTCTTCCGCAAAAAAGAGCGGCGCTCTGGACGATGTCCTTGCCGTCCTCTCCGAGCAGAACATCAAAGCCGTGATCTATGACGGCATTCGCGAAAACCCGCTGCTTTCATCCTGTATGGAAGCCGGCCGCATGGCACATGATGCCGGCTGTGATCTCATCATCGGCATCGGCGGCGGGTCGCCGATGGATGCAGCAAAGTCCATCGCCGTATACGCAGCATACCCGGGCCTCACAGAAGAGGAGTTCTACGCCAAAAAGTGGACTGCGCCGCTTCCCGTTTTTGAAGTCGGCACCACCTCCGGCACCGGTTCTGAGGTCACGACCGTCTCCGTGGTAACGGATTCCACCGGCAGGAAGCACAGTATGAGCGATTCGCGTCTGTACCCGAAAGCTTCCTTCGGCGATCCGCGCTACACCATGACTCTGCCGCTTTCCGTTACACTGTCCACCGGGGCCGATGTCATCGCCCACTGCATGGAAAGCTTTTTCAACAAAAAAGCCAATGAATTCTCACGCGCGGCCGCTGCCCGCGGCATCCGTCTCCTCATCGAGCCGTTAAAGAAGGCAGAAAACGGCGAACCGCTGACGCTTGAAGACCGCAGCGCGTTATATGAAGCATCGATCCTGGGCGGCCTGGCCATCTGCGTGACCGGTACAGCCTTCCCTCACAACGTAGGATACTTCCTGACAGAGCGCCACGGAGTGCCGCACGGTATCGCCTGCGCGGTCTTCCTGCCCCGCCTGATGGAACATATCCGCAGAAATTTTCCGGAGACCGCCGATGCCCTGTATGATGCAGCCGGCATTTCCGAGGAGGATCTGAAAACGCTGATCCTGGGCACGCTGCCCGCTTTGGACTTCCGGCTCACGGAAGAAGAGATTGAAGCCGAGCTCCCCCGCTGGGAAAACAACCGGACGGTCATGAGCACCCTGGGCGGGTATACGCTTGATGAGATCCGCGTCATGCTGAAAGAACTGTAAGGGTCCGTTCTTCCGACAAACAGGCATAAAACGAAAGCGGGGACAGATAAGCGAAAACGCTAAACCGATACCGGATCAGCAGCAAACAACGAATATCAAATCCCCGTAAACAAACAACTGCAAATAAACAAGGAGTACAACATGATCAGAAAAGCAAATGCACAGATCGTCGACCGTAAATGCATCCGCGGCGGCATCGGCGAAGTGGAAATGCACCAGCTGTTAAACGGCGAGGCTGAAATGTACGGCAAGGGCCGCATGTTCAACTACATGGTCCTCAATCCGGGCGATACCATCGGCTATCACAGCCATTCCGGGGACAACGAGATTTTTTACATCCTGAAGGGTACCGGCCTCTATACGGACAACGGAACGGAAGTCCGCGTCCAGCCCGGCGATGTCACAGTCTGTAATGACGGCGATTCCCACGGTATGGTGAATGACGGCACAGAGCCGATCGAATTCATCGCGCTGATTCTGTATAACTGACAAACCGCCCGTTTATGACAAAAAGCACCGGCGTTTCGAGGAATCATTGTGAGTCCCCACAGCGCCGGTGCTTTTTTATATGTCTCTTTTACAGAATCTCCTCCATCGTATACTGCTGCGTTCCCATGCCCAGCGCTTTGTAAAAAGCCACCGCATTCGGATTGCACTCCCACGCATGGAGCGTCACATTATAATAGCCGTTTTCTTTGGCATACTTTTTGACATATTCATACAGCCGGGTACCGATCTTCTTTCCGTGGAGCGTTTCCTCCACACAGAGGTCATCGATGTAAAGCGACTTATATTCATATGTTCCGGCCGTCTCCGGATGCATCTGTGTCTGACAGAAGCAGTGCCCTTCCACATAACCGTTCTCATCCACACTGACAAAGACCGGATTCAGATCATCCCGTATAATGGCAAGCAGCTGCTCATCCGTATACTTTTTCCCGGCGCCCTTGAAAAGATCGGGTCGGCCGGCGTGGTGTACAAGAAGCACCTCCAGAAGAAGGCGGTTAATGCCTTCCATGTCCTTTTCTTCCGCTCTGCGAATCACACTTGCCATATTCTTCCCTTTCATTACAGCAGCTCAAATCGTTCTGTTCCCTTTGTCCGGATCCATCGGTCGATGATCCGCACGCCCAGCGTAAAAAGGATCAGCAGAACCAACAGATAATATTCCGGCTTCAGTAAATCACCCAGTCGAATATAACCGATTGCGGGAAGAATTGCAACCCCGGATGAGATCAGCATGGAAAACAGAACCGGAAGTCCCTGCTTGACCGGCACCATTTCACTGGTCCAGGTCAGATTGGTCTTCAGAAGATCCATCATGAGACCGATTTCCGCAGAAAAGCGGATAAAGACGAAGCTTACCACTGCCATCAAAAATACGATGTGCGCTTCCTGCCGGAAAGCGATTCCCAGACAGGCTGCGGTGATCATTGCCGGTACTGCGTTGACGATCATGTGAAGATTCAGTTTGGCCTTCAGAATGTCCGATGATGAGACCGGCATCGACCGCACGATCCAAAGGTATTTGCCCTCCAGTGAGACCGAGGACGCAGATACCGCATCCATGGAAAAGACCATCATGGTGACAAGCAGCGGAATCGCCGTCAGCATATGCG
>CAMGCK010000083.1 GCA_946040795.1 uncultured Lachnospiraceae bacterium | reverse complement strand
CTCTCGGCTTCAAGGCTGGGAACGCCTACGCACTTCCTTCGGAACTGTCCCCTCGACTCCGTCTCGGCTTCAAGGCGTTCCTGCCACAAAGTCCGCCGACACGTTTTCGATCTGCCGGATCAGATACTCTGTCATCTCCGTCTTGCTGCATGCATTGGTGATATATACCGCGGCAAAAATCAGGAGCACAAGGCTGATCTCAAAAACCGGTTTCTTTTTCTTATTCACATCGTACTCCTTTCCTAATACAGTTTTCCTTCATGAATCAGTACCACAAGCAGCGCGAGCCCGATTCCGATCAGTCCCGCAGCCAGATTTCCGATGAATCCCGCCGCTGTCACTACGACCGTGATCCGGAACAGTTCAATCATGACTTCCGCCGCCACCGCGATTGCAGCCGCAAGTTCCAGTCCGCTGCGTTCCTCGCGCAGCCAGTATGCCACTGCGATGAACAGCGCATACCCTAATACCAGATCTCTTCCGTATTTTCCGATTCCGATAAACACCTTTTCCGTCATCAACGGGTGTCCGAACACCCGGATGCATTCCGGTCCAAACAGAAGTTTCACCAAATCATTCAAAAACAATTTGGACGCAAAAATCACATACAGAACCAGGAAAACTCCAATAGCCGACAGGATCTGCACTTCCCAGAAGCGGTTTTTACTAACCGCGCGACGTACTCTCATGCTCCGCCCCTCGCTTTCTCCGTATCCGGCTCCATGTGGTCAATGGCATACTCCAAACAGATCTGGATGACCTCATTCCGGTTATACCCGGTATCCTCTGCCACCCGGTCCAATGTCCCGATCATATCCTGCGGAAGACGCGCAGAAACAACCGCGGTCGTTCCGCGGTATTTCTTGGGATGAATGATCAGTTTTTCATCCTTCATACTCCTGCCCTCTTCCTTTTAATGGATCTTACCCATTTGGGTGTATACTATTGTATTATATTCGTATACGATTGTCAACGGACGAATTACAGTTTTCAGCACATTTTCCGCTGTTCAGAACATCGAAAAATCAGGTTATCTGTGCCATCATCTGCAAAAAGTGCTATAATGTGCGTAATTACCGAAAATCGGAGGGATTTCATGCAGACCGGGTCCATGAATATACATAATCACGATACAATCACCGTCAGCAGCACATGGCGGCAGTGCGGAGCACAAAAAAAAGCCGCACGTTTTCTGCGGCTGATTCTATGCACGTTTTTATTCTTTTTATTGTGCGTCCTTGTGGGATGTGACGATCCGCGCACCACTAAATTCTCAGGCGGAACCTATGTCCGCCCGGATCTGGATCCGATGGATAGTCCTTATTTCAATTTCAGCACAGAGGATCACAGCTGGATGAGTTCCTCGCTGCCGGTGACGGATTTTGCGTTATTGGGCAGTTATGAGCTTAAAGGTGATACGATCTACGCTGAGGACTCCACCAAGCAGGTGATCATCGTCTTTCAGATCGGTGAGGACGGCAGCCTGACCATTGCCCGCTGCAAAAGCCTGTACAAGGGGATCCATCCCTGGTTCACAAAAGGCGATGTATATGTGCCGTTTATTGTTCAAGACGAAGCGGCGGATGATGATGACCGGGACGATGTTCTCTACGATGAACCGGAGGTGCTCGAGACAATGGATGATCCTGAATTTCCGGAAGAAATGACAGAAGACAGCGGTGCTGAGACGGAAGGCAAAGACGTGTCCGAAGATACCGTTTCCTCGGATGTTACAGATGATAATACAGAGGCGGAAGCCGCGGATGCGTCAACAGATGCAGGCGGGGTGCAGACCGCGGCGGGTGATAAGACCATCGGCCCCACAGTTGCGGAAGGCCCGGTTAAGGACATGATCCGCAAGGGCCTCACCTATGTACAGTCCGGCTGCGGATACAGTCTTCAGGACCGCCAGGGTGTGAACGGAAGCTTTGACTGCTCCGGACTGGTTGCTGTCCTGCTCCGCGACAGTTTTGGCTGCACAAATTACGGCTGGGACGGAAATAATCCCTGGGACACCGCCTGGTGGCGCAGCCTGGGTTCCTACCTGAACATCGGTGATAAAGTGCAGTTCGGCTCACAGCCATACGTGGTCACAATGAAGGACACCGAAGATTATCAGGCCGCCTGGAGTGTGCCGGGCAGCATTGTCGTCCAGTACTCACCGACCAATCATCCGGAAAAGACAATGGGCCACATTTCTGTGGCCCTTGGAAACATTGATTATACCGATATACAGCAGGTCGTGACCTACCTGAATGAAGAATACGGGGTCCTGCTGGACAGTACAACCGTCACCGGTCTTCCGATGGTTTACGACCCGTATGGTCCCGCTGCCGGCCATACCGTCTTCAAGATCAACGCAAACGGTGTGGCAAACTGTGTCATCGTGGATAATAACTACGCTTCCGATCCGGAGTGGATCGAACCGGTCAGTCTGGTCTTCACGCCGGCTGATTAATGACCGCTGATCAGATAGTAGATATTGCCGGTGCAGCCTACTGCCGCAAGTGCGTCCGCGCCCAGCAGTTTGCCATGTTTTCGTTTTATACTTTTAGCTTTTCTTCCACTTCTTCCCTTAGCGGCACGGACGGAGCCGCACCGTGCCGTGTCACACTGATGGCCGATGCCATGGAAGCAATCTCCATGGACTGCCCCAGCGTTTTGCCGGAAAGCAGGGACTGAATAAAATAGCCGGTGTAAGTGTCGCCGGCGGCGGTGGTATCGACAGCTTCTACTTCAAACGCCGCAGCCTCAGCCTTTTCCACAGTACCGTCTGCCCTTACCATAAACGCCTTACTTCCGCTCTTTCCAAGCGTGATCACAGCAGAGGTCTTCGGATACTTCTCATGGATCACTGCCCACGCCCGCTCCGGCTCCGCTTCCCCGGAGATCTGCTCTGCTTCAATTTCATTTACCAGAAACCAGCTGATCTTATTAAAATCCACATCGTCCAGTTTCTCATTGAAGGGCGAAGGATTAAGCACAATGATCATGCCGCGTTCATACGCCTTTTCCACGATATAGGGCATCTCATTGATCTCATTCTGCAGGATCAGTGCGTCTTCGTTTCCGAACGCAGCCAGTGTTTCATCAACCTGAGCTTTTGTGACAGCCTGATTGGAACCGCCAAACAGCAGAATGCTGTTTTCACCGGAAGGCGTGACCTGAATGACCGCATTTCCCTGCAGCACGTTCGTTTCTT
This sequence comes from uncultured Lachnospiraceae bacterium, assembly GCA_946040795.1. Classification (GTDB taxonomy): domain Bacteria; phylum Bacillota; class Clostridia; order Lachnospirales; family Lachnospiraceae; genus UBA1267. The sequence goes on along the minus strand of CAMGCK010000083.1, from coordinate 5,717 downwards.
TTAAATATGCCGTATTCACACCGTTTTCTTCCAGAAGCTTTTTCAACGGGAGACCGGCGCTTCCTATGCAGCCCGCGTGATACACTTCCGCACCGGCACGAGCCAGTGCGATGGATTGATTCAGGCCCTTGCCGCCGGCATTCACCGCCTGCTCCGTCGCAGACAGCGTCTCTCCCGGCTGCACAAAGTGCGGCACCTGATAAACATAGTCCAGGTTCAATGAACCAAAATTCAATACTTTCATACGTTCTCCTTATTAAAACCGCGGATGAATTCCTCTAAAAGGCGGCACAGCTTTGCGCTGGATTCATTAGCAATACGCAGCACTTCCGCGTGGCTGTGCTTCGTCTTGGCGATACCGGTAGCCATATTGGTAATGCAGGCCACGCCCATGACCTTGATACCCATATAATTTGCTGCGGTGGCTTCCGGCACGGTAGACATACCGATGGCATCGGCTCCCAGTGCCGCGTATGCGCGAATCTCTGCCGCAGTCTCATAGCACGGCCCGGAGAACAGCGCGTAAACGCCCTTCTGACAGGCAATGCCGAGTTTTTCCGCTGCTGCATCGGCACGTGCAATCAGTTCTTTGGAATAAACCTCGGTCATGTCGGGGAAACGCGGACCAAAACGCTCATCGTTGGAGCCGATCAGCGGGTTTTCTCCCCAGATATTGATATGATCCGTGATGATCATGAGATCGCCCGGTGTAAAGGAAGTATTCAGGCCGCCGCAGGCATTGGTCACAACCAGTGTCTTCACCCCAAGAAGCTTCATGACGTATACCGGGAAGGTCACTTCCTTCATGGTAAAACCTTCATAATAATGGAAACGGCCGGACATAAAGACCAGATCCACACCGCCGATGTGACCGAAGATGAATTCACCTGCATGGCCTTCCACCGTGGAAACCGGGAAATTGGGGATCTCCGAATACGGAAGAACCACCTTGTCCTCCAAAAGATCCACAAGGCTGCCAAGACCGCTGCCCAGAATGACGCAGAGCTCCGGGATCCGATCGATCTTCTCTTTAATATACAACGCGGATTCGCTTACTTTATCATAAAACATATGTAATTCCTCCCAGACATATCATCCCGAATAATATACTATCTTATCATCAGCTGCAAGAAGATGCAAACAAAAGCGGGCCGGATGCCCGCGCCTCTTCCCGGAAAATCGGTAAGAAGACCGCGTCATCAGACCCGCCTGCACTTTTTATTTCAATCAATACGCGGATTCGTGAACACCTGCCACAGCACGGCCGGACGGCTCATTCATCTTTCTGAAGGACTCATCCCATTCCAGTGCCTTTGCGGTTGAGCAGGCAACGGATGCTTCATGAGGTACACACTTTGCGGCACTTTCAGACGGGAAGTGCTTCGCGAAAACGGTGCGGTAATAATACTCTTCCTTCGTTGCCGGAGTGTTGATCGGGAAACGCTTGTCTGCCAGCTTGAACTGAGAATCGGAGATCATCTCGTTCGTGGTCTTCTTCAGCGTATCGATCCAGTCATAGCCGACACCATCGGAGAACTGCTCCTTCTGCCGCCATACGATCTCATCCGGAAGATAATCCTTAAACGCTTCACGAACGATCCACTTTTCAATACGCGGCTTTCCGTCCTCCGTACGGCTCATCTTGGCTTTCGGATTCAGACGCATTGCGACATCGATGAATTCCTTGTCCAGGAACGGCACACGGCCTTCCACGCCCCATGCAGCCAGTGCTTTGTTCGCGCGGAGGCAGTCATACAGATGCAGCTTGGACAGCTTACGCACGGTCTCTTCATGGAACTCCTGTGCGTTCGGCGCTTTGTGGAAATACAGGTAACCGCCAAAGAGTTCATCGGAGCCTTCACCGGAAAGAACCATCTTGATGCCCATGCTTTTGATGACGCGGGCCAGAAGGAACATCGGCGTAGCTGCACGGACAGTGGTGATATCGTAAGTTTCCAGGTGGTAGATGACATCATCGATGGCATCCAGCGCTTCCTGGATCGTAAAATGTACTTCATGATGAACAGTGCCGATGTAATCAGCGGCTTTCCGCGCTGCGGCAAGGTCCGGCGAATCCTTTAAGCCGACGGCAAAGGAATGAAGGCGCGGCCACCATGCAGCTTCCTTATCTCCGGACTCGACACGCTTCATGGCGTATTTTGCGGTGATCGCGGCAATGACCGAGCTGTCCAGACCGCCGGAAAGAAGAACACCGTACGGAACATCGGACATCATCTGGCGCTTAACAGCGGCTTCCAGGCCTTCACGGACATCATCCACGCTGGCGCCGTTGTCCTTGACAGCGTCAAAGGATTCCCAGTCTCTGTGATACCATAAAGAGGTCTCACCGGTTGCAGAGCTGTAAACGGTACCCGGCATGAACTCGGTGATGGTGGTGCAGACACCTTCTAACGCCTTCAGTTCACTTGCGACATAGTAATGGCCGTCAGCATCCCAGCCCTGATACAGCGGAATGATACCGACGTGGTCACGTGCCACAATGTAGACATCTTTTTCAGAATCGTACAGGCAGAACGCAAAAATACCGTTCAGTTCCTCCAGAAAATCCGGGCCCATTTCCATGTAAAGCGCAAGGATGGCTTCACAGTCGGACTGAGTCTGGAACTCGTATGTATCTTTATATTTTTCACGAATGGCTTTATGATTGTAGATCTCACCGTTTGCCGCAAGGACGACCTTGCCGTCCGGGCTGTATAACGGCTGCTTGCCGGACAGCGGGTCCACGATGGACAGACGCTCATGGCAGATCACCGAATTCTTGCCCGTATACACACCGGACCAGTCCGGTCCTCTGTGACGGATCTTACGGCTCATGGCAATCACCTGATCACGGTAAGCCGCAGCTTCTTCTGCGATGTCAAACATTCCTACAAAACCACACATATGAATCCTCCAAGTTGTTCAATAATCACCGTAAGCCCCTCATGGCGGCATTCCGGGATTGTACGCATTCGTCAAACGACCGCTCTTGCAGCATGGCGGTCGTTTTCCTCATTGCGAGTCACAAAAAAGGCGCTTTCCCCCTACCGGAAAAAGCGCCTTTGCTTTCAATATTCTGTAACTATACAACGGTCACTTAAAATTGTCAAGTTCATAAACACGAAGTTCCGTGTTTTTGGGCTTGGGCCGCCATTTGATACCGTTCTTCCGCCCCTCCAGGCAGCCGGACAGTACACGTATAATACCGCCGTGACAGACAACAAGCACATTTTCTGCATCCGTCTGACGAAGCTCCGTCAGGAACGCGCGCACTCTTTTCACCATGGACGCGATGCTCTCCACGGTAGGCGGCGCCGGAAAGACTTCGGGGAGCGCCCAGTACAGCGTCATACGTAGACCCATCGCCCAGTATTTTTTCTTCTCGTATTTGCCGAAATCCGTTTCAATGATGCGTTCATCAATGATCACACGGCTCCGCTCCGTACCGGACACGATGCAGGCGGTCTCTATAGCCCGGTCCAGCGGACTTGCATAAACGGCATCGAATTTCACACCGGCTGCTTTTTCCGCAGCCAGAGCCGCCTGTGCACGGCCGGTCTCATTCAGCGGACAGTCCGTTCTTCCCTGCATCCGCTTGTCTCTGTTCAGGTCCGTCTGTCCGTGACGGCATAGCCAGATCTTCATGATTTTCCTCCCCTTGTTCTTTCCGAACACGCGCTTTCGCGGTATAATGGATCTCAACGATATTTTCAACAGTACAGGTAATATTCTAATGGATTATACACATATTGGACACCCTTTTCCAGCACTTTTCCTGTATTTTTCCTGTATTTTTTCATTGTCCTTTATTGTCAAACAGTCGATTTTAATGTATATTAGAAAGGTATGTGTGAAATCTGCACGCTGCCGGCTGTCCGACACGTGTTTTTCGATGACAAAGATTTTGGGGAGGTTTATCATGTATCTGGATGATTATAAGCGCTGGCTCTCAGCGGATCTTGAAGACGCAGATCTTCTTCCGGAACTCAGAAATATTGACGGCAATGACGAAGAGATCAAGGATCGTTTTGCTGTTGCGTTAAAATTCGGTACTGCCGGTCTTCGCGGCGTACTCGGCGCGGGAACCAACCGCATGAATATTTACGTTGTCCGTCAGGCCACCCAGGGACTGGCCAACTGGGTCAAAACTCAGGGCGGAAGCCAGACTGTGGCCATCAGCTATGACAGCCGCTTAAAGAGCGATGTCTTTGCCAAGAACGTTGCAGGCGTCCTTGCCGCCAACGGCATTCATGTCCGCATTTACGACGCGCTGATGCCCGTGCCGGCTCTTTCCTTCGCGACCCGTTACTACGGCTGCAACGCCGGAGTCATGGTGACCGCTTCTCACAACCCCGCAAAATACAATGGCTATAAGGCTTACGGTCCGGACGGCTGTCAGATGACCGATGACGCCGCTGCCATTGTTTATGAAGAGATTCAGAAGACCGATATTCTCACCGGCGCAAAGTACATGTCCTTTGCCGAGGGTGTGGAAGCCGGCCTCATCCGCTTTGTTGGCGATGCCTGCAAAAAGGCTTTCTACGAAGCCATTGAAGCGCGCCAGGTCCGTCCGGGTCTTGCCGCAACCTCCGGCCTGAAACTGGTTTACAGCCCGTTAAACGGTTCCGGTCTGGTTCCGGTCACGCAGGTATTAAAGGACATCGGCATCACCGATATCACCATCGTCCCGGAACAGGAATATCCGAACGGCTACTTCACCACCTGCAGCTACCCGAATCCGGAGATCTATGCTGCACTGGAACTTGGTCTCAAACTGGCAAAGGAAACCGGCGCTGACCTGATGCTTGCCACCGATCCCGATGCGGACCGCGTGGGCATTGCCATGAAGTGTCCGGACGGTTCCTACGAACTGGTTACCGGTAACGAGATGGGCGTTCTCCTGCTGGATTACATCGCCGCCGGCCGCATTGAAAAGGGCACCATGCCCAAGGATCCGGTTGCCGTAAAATCCATCGTTTCCACGCCTCTTGCCGATGCGGTTGCCAAGAACTACGGTGTGGAACTTCGCAGTGTGCTGACCGGCTTCAAGTGGATCGGCGATCAGATCGCCAACCTGGAAGCCGTCGGAGAAGAAGACCGCTTCATCTTCGGTTTTGAAGAAAGCTACGGCTACCTTGCCGGCTCGTATGTCCGTGATAAGGATGCCGTCATCGCTTCCATGTTGATCTGTGAAATGGCAGCTTACTACCGTGCAAACGGTTCTTCCATCAAGGAGCGTCTCGAAGAGATCTACGCCCAGTACGGCCGCTACTTAAATGTGGTCGACAGCTACGAATTCCCGGGCCTCACCGGCATGGACAAGATGAACAGCATCATGCAGGGACTTCGCGTCGCACCGCCGCAGGATTTTGCCGGAATCAAGGTCATCAAGGTCACCGACTACAAGAAGCCGGAAGAGACCGGACTGCCCTCCGCCAATGTTCTGATCTACGGTCTGGAAGACGGTTCCACCGTTGTGGTACGTCCTTCCGGTACCGAGCCCAAGATCAAGACTTATTTCACGACCCTCGGCAAGGATCTGGATGCAGCCAAGGCCAAGAAAGAACAGCTGGCTGCTGCACTGAAACCGATCCTGGCATAAATACCGTAAATGCCGCGGCCTTGATTTTAGAAAGAAACACACAAAACACAGACCGCGTAAAAGGGGCTGTCGCACTAACGTGCGACAGCCCCTTCTCACAAAAAGTACAAAAACA
>CAMGCK010000082.1 GCA_946040795.1 uncultured Lachnospiraceae bacterium | reverse complement strand
AGATGTGTATAAGAGACAGTGTCAGATATCAAAACAGCGGCGTTTGGAATTTATAAGTTCGGTAATAAAAAGTTTGTCAAGCTCCGTTAGATGATAATCTTTTTTGTAAAATAAAATATCTTTAAAGAACAACTTGTTTTCAGTACAGCGTTTCTGGATCAGTCCGTAGCGCTTCATCAGTTTCTCAGGCATCGGAGCAGTCCATACATACAGATCTTTTTTTTCCGACAGCAGACTTAAGAGGACTTCTTTTTCGTAAACAAATATTCTGTGATCCTGCTTCGGTGCATCGTCATTTATCATGAAATGATTGACCGTTGTCGGTGAATTCACATAACCGTAGATCAACTCAGATTGGGACTTCAGATCCACCATGCTGACTTCTTCCTTTTCTGCAAGCGGATTCTCAGCGTTCATCAGAACCGTGTAATTAAATTCCGTAATGAGTTCGTAGCTGAAGTCCTTGTCGGAAAGAGCATGCAGCGTGTTGTTTTCCTGCGCGGAATAATAGCGAAGAATACCCAGCTTGAATTCACCGGCAGTCATGGCCTTAACGACGCCCAGTGGGGGATTTTCCTTAAACGTGAATTCGGTATTTTCATCTCCGACACACTTCACAAGTTCAACAAAGGCATCTGATATATAACTCGCATACGGCGCAATCAGGGAAAAGCTTTTCTTGCTGCTGCACTCCTGCTTTCCGATCTCCGCAATGGAATCGATTTCTTTCAGGATCCTTCTTGCTGTCGTTACAAAAGCAGCGCCCTCCGTTGTGGGGATCATACCTTTGGAAGTACGATCGAAAATGGTATAGCCCAGTTCGGATTCCAATTCACGAACTGCTCGTGAAAGATTGGGCTGAGCCATAAAAAGGACTTCCGCAGCTTTATTAATGGATCCGCTGTTGGCAATTTCGATAACATATTTCAGATGCTGCAGATTCATAACCCCCTCCACATAATCGTTAAAGTATTAACGGCTGTAATTATATGTTATATAACAAAATATTGCAAGTGTAAATCAAAACATTTGACAATACCTCAAAATATTCCGATCATAAATAACAAACACTGCCGGACCGTAAAAAGATCCGGCAGTGTTTGTACACTTGTAAAATTGATGATTAAACTCAGAAGTCAACTTCCGTGTCATAATAACAGCACTTCAGCAGCTTTTCCATCTCTTCAACGGAAGGCTGACGCGGATTGGAACCGGTGCATGCATCGCCAATGGCATTGACTGCAATGTCATGCAGTCTCTCCAGGAAGACTTCTTCCGGAACAAAACCGTTCTCAGTCGGATAGCTGTCAGAACCATAGTTCTTGATGCAGTGCGGGATGTTGAGGTCATCGTTCATCTGACGAAGGAACTTGATCAGCGCAGCAACCTTTTCATCGTCGCTTGCGCTCTTGTCGATGATGCCCATATAATCCACCAGAACACCGTAGCGCTTCTTTGCGGTCTCATCCTTTGCGTTGAAAGCAATAACTTTGGGAAGGTACATGGCATTGGCAGCACCATGAATAATGTGTGCACCGTAATCAGCAAATGCAGCACCGGTCTTGTGTGCCATGGAATGTACGATACCAAGAAGTGCATTGGAAAATGCCATACCGGCAAGGCACTGTGCGTCATGCATGTTGCGGCGAGCTTCCATGTCACCATTGTATGACGGAACAAGATCGTTCATGATCATCTCTACTGCATGAACGGCAAGCGGATCGGTATAGTTGCAGTTTGCGGTGGAAACATACGCTTCTACTGCGTGCGTAATGGCGTCCATACCGGTGTGTGCAACCAGCTTCTTCGGCATGGTCTCAGCCAGTTCCGGATCAACGATGGCCACATCCGGAGTGATTTCAAAATCGGCGATCGGATACTTGATGCCCTTGCTGTAATCGGTGATGATGGAGAAAGCGGTTACTTCAGTAGCTGTTCCTGAGGTTGAAGAAATTGCACAGAAATGAGCTTTCTTACGAAGCTGCGGGATACCGAATACCTTGCACATATCTTCAAATGTGCAATTCGGATACTCGTATTTGATCCACATGGCCTTTGCTGCGTCGATGGGAGAACCGCCGCCGATGGCAACAATCCAATCCGGCTCAAACTTCATCATGGCGTCTGCGCCGCGCATGACAGTTTCTACAGACGGATCCGGCTCGATACCGTCAAAGATCTCGACTTCCATGCCGGCTTCCTTCAGATAGGCTTCTGCCTTATCCAGGAAACCAAAACGCTTCATGGAACCGCCGCCCACACAAATCATTGCTTTTTTACCTTTAAATGTCTTCAGAGCTTCAAGTGCTCCTTTTCCATGATACACATCACGGGGAAGAGTAAAACGTGCCATAATGACCTCCACTGATTATAATAATATACGCAGCTTTAACTGCGTTAAAAATATAACATATTCTGTTCTGTCATGGTATTATAAATCTGTACATATATGACTTATCACGAATGATATGTGAGGCAATACTTAAAAAACAGTCGATACTTTCCCCCAAAAAGAGTCCCCGCTGTACAATTAAGCTGCGGGGGCTCATGTGCATTTATAAAAACGCTTTTTTAAATATTTTACATTACATTCTTTCAGGCGCTTCAAAGCCCAGAAGATCGATGCAGGTCTCCAGTACCTGTTTTGTAAGTACCAGTACGGACAGATACAGATTCTTCTTTTCAGCATCCTCTTCCTTCAGAATCTGCGTGTCATGATAGAAACCGTTGAAGGCATCGGACAACTGGTAAATGTAGCTGCAGATCTTATGCGGCGCAAGCTCTTCTGCTGCGTTTTCGATCATGTCTGCAAAACCGCAAAGATTTTTCATAAGCGCCTTAAGACCGGCGTTACCGGATGCATCCGTGGTAAAGACAGGCTTAAAGTCTGCGCCGATTTCCGTTTTTCTTAAAATGGACTTGATACGAACGATGGTATACAAAATGTAAGGACCGGTATTGCCCTCAAAGGAAGCAAAGCGGTCGATATCAAAGTTGTAGTCCTTAGTGGCCTGGTTGGAAAGATCGCCGTACTTGATGGCAGCCAGACCGACCTGCTTTACCGTCGTCTCATCCAGCTCGGACTCATCATAACGCTCTTTCATCTTCTCATAAACAGCGGCATTGATATCGCTGATCAGCGTTTCCAGACGCATGACACCGCCTGCACGGGTCTTGAAGGGCTTGCCGTCCTTGCCGTTCATGGTACCAAAGCCAATGAAATTCAGTTTGGTATCCTCTTCTACCATATGAGCCTTACGTGCGACACGGAAGAACTGCGTATAATGGAGATCCTGACGCTTATCTGCAAGATAAATCATCTGATCCGGATGATAATCCTTCATACGCCAGATGATGGTAGCCAGGTCTGTCGTTGCGTACAGGGACGCGCCGTCAGATTTGACGACCAGACACGGCGGAATCTCCGTTTTATCCGTTTCTTCCGCTACATCGATGACAAGTGCACCGTCTGAAAGGTAAGCGATGCCCTGATCCTTGAAGCTCTGAATCATGTCCGGAATGTACGGCTGTGCATCGGATTCCGCCTTCCAGAGTTCAAAGGAGACATTCAGATTGTCGTAGTTTTTCTTAAGGTCTGCAACAGAAACACGGATGATGTGCTGCCAGATGGCCGTGCAGGCCGGATCACCGCTCTGGAGCTTCAGCGTATTGTCATGCGCACGCTCCATGAAATCCGGATCTTCTTTGGATTTTGCGGAGGCTGCCGGATAAATGGCTTCCAGTTCATGGTACCAAAGCCAATGAAATTCAGTTTGGTATCCTCTTCTACCATATGAGCCTTACGTGCGACACGGAAGAACTGCGTATAATGGAGATCCTGACGCTTATCTGCAAGATAAATCATCTGATCCGGATGATAATCCTTCATACGCCAGATGATGGTAGCCAGGTCTGTCGTTGCGTACAGGGACGCGCCGTCAGATTTGACGACCAGACACGGCGGAATCTCCGTTTTATCCGTTTCTTCCGCTACATCGATGACAAGTGCACCGTCTGAAAGGTAAGCGATGCCCTGATCCTTGAAGCTCTGAATCATGTCCGGAATGTACGGCTGTGCATCGGATTCCGCCTTCCAGAGTTCAAAGGAGACATTCAGATTGTCGTAGTTTTTCTTAAGGTCTGCAACAGAAACACGGATGATGTGCTGCCAGATGGCCGTGCAGGCCGGATCACCGCTCTGGAGCTTCAGCGTATTGTCATGCGCACGCTCCATGAAATCCGGATCTTCTTTGGATTTTGCGGAGGCTGCCGGATAAATGGCTTCCAGTTCGGAAATGGTGAACGGAGCCTCTTCCGGATACGCGCCGGTGAAATTCGGATCAAAATACGTAAGCTCCGGCTTGCGTTCCTTCAGTTCCTCGATGATGAGACCGATCTGAAGGCCCCAGTCGCCCAGATGTGTGTCACCGATGACCTCATTGCCCATGAATTTCAGAATGCGCTTAATGGATTCACCGATGATGGCTGAACGCAGATGGCCAATGTGAAGCGGCTTTGCAACGTTCGGGCCGCCGTAGTCCACGATAATGGTCTTCTTTTTCGGAAGTTCCATGCCAAAATGAGCCTTATCCGCCATGTCTTGGCAATACTCAGACAGAAAGGCGGTGGAAATATTCATATTGATAAAGCCCGGTTTTACGGCTTCTGCAGTGGCAAATACCGCATTGCCCTCCAGATTTTTCACAACATCCTCCGCAATCTGGATCGGCGCTTTATGGTAAGTTTTTGCTGCTGCCATTGCGCCGTTGCACTGATACTCGCAAAGATCCGGACGATTGGATACGGATACCTTTCCGTAAGAGCGATCGTAACCGGCCTTTTCAAAGGCATCGGCAAGAACGTTGTTCAGTACTGCTGAAAAATTCATAATATACTCCTTTAAAAATGCTTTCTCCAGGTCTTCGGGTAAACAAGCATCAGCATCGGGATGATCTCCAGACGACCGGCAATCATGTCAAAGATCAGTACAAACTTGGCGAGCGGTGAAAACTCCGCGAAGTTTAAGTACGGACCGACGGCGGAAAGGCCCGGGCCGATGTTGTTGAATGTTGCAAATACCGCAGAAATATTGGTTTCCATGTCAAAACCGTCCAGGGATACGATGATGATCGAAAGAACGGTCAGAAATGCGTAAATAATAAAGCGTCCGGGAAACTTTCCGCAAGGGCCGCACAGGCATCCGGGTTGATCTCCAGGAACTTCAGCTGGTAGCGGTTCTTATGCCGGCGTGTATTCAGATAACCGGCGCAGTAGTTGGCAATTTTGCCGCCGCCGATGAAGAATACGGAACGGTTTGGACGGGTCTCCGGACGGCAGAGACGGCAGAACATGGCTGCGTCACTGGGCTTGGCAATGAAGGAAACCACATCACCGGCCTCCAGAATCGTTTCTCCGGAAGGAATCATGGCTTTACCACGACATTCAATGATGCAGATCAGCGCGGGTACACCGCCCTTTTTCTGCAGATCACGCAGCGCAACGCCGCAGAGAACGGATTTTTCGGAAATCTTGATCTTGACCATGTCCACGCGGCCTTTGTAAAAGGTCTCGATTTCCAGCGCGGACGGGAAACGCAGCAGACGGACGATCTCATGCGCGCACATCTTGTCGGGATTGATGATATAAGAGATTCCCAGCGCGTTTCTGAGATATTCGATCTCCTGCTCATATTCCTTATTGCGGATGCGGGCGATGGTCTGACAGTGTCCTTCTTTTTTAGCAAGAAGACAGCACAGCATATTGGTTTCATCGGAACCTGTGGCAGCAATCAGTACATCGGCATTCTTGATATCCGCTTCCTTCTGCACTTCAAGCATGGCACCGTTGCCGTTGATACCGAGTACATCCAGATTAACGGCAAGCTCCCGCAGGATCTTTTCGTTTTTATCGATCAGGGTGATGTTATGCCCTTCGTTATTCAGCTGCTCCGCAAGCGTTGTACCGATCTTGCCGCAGCCAATGATAATGATATTCATTACTGCTGTTCCTCAGTAATTTTTTCAATCGTGCTCTTTGCTGAAATGACAACGACACTGGCATCCTTCGGGAGCGGCTTGTCGGCGTCCCAGTTGATGAAAATTTCACCGTTTAATCGAATTGCAGCAACATTGATGCGGTAGGTGCGGCGCAGTGAAAGTTCACGAAGTGTCTTGCCTTCCCATTCCTTTCTCAGCGTGATCTCAGCCAGAATGACATCATCGGACAGTTCGAAAACATCCAGAAAATCCTTGTTTAACAAGGTATGCGCGACACGCGTGCCGGAATCCTTTTCCGGGATGATGACACGGTCTGCGCCCAGACGTTCAAAGACCTTGGCCTGACGCTCATCCTGTGCTTTTGCGATGACAAGCGGAATGCCGGCTTCCTTGGAAAGCATGATACACATGACGCTGGCGGAGAGATCGCCGGTCGTCGCGACGACAGCAGCGTCAAAATCGCTTAGTCCCAGGTTTTCCATCTGGCGGACATCATTGACATCGGCCACGGCACCCATGGTGATCAGGTCTGCGATCATGGCGATTTTCTCTTCATTCCGGTCAACCGCAAGAACATTATTGCCTGCTTCCGCAAGTTCTTCCGCTACACAACGTCCAAACTTACCTGCACCGAAAATGACGTAGGATTTAACTTTTTCTTTTTTCTTCATAAGGACCTCTTATCCAATGGTAATGCTCTGCTCGGGATACTGAATATTCCGTTTTCCCTTGATGTTTGAAAATGCCAGTGCCAGTGAAATGGGACCCACACGTCCCAGATACATGCAGATGATAAGGACGATTTTTCCGCCTGCGCCCGTAGTACCGCTGACGCCGCGGCTTAAACCGGCTGTACCGAGCGCACTGCCGATCTCATAAAAAATATCGATGAAATCACTCTTGTCAAAAATCGTCATACACATGATCATTCCGCAGAAAACGGAAAGACTGATGAGCAGGATCGCTGCCGCGCGGCGTACAAGCTGCGTCGGAATGGAACGCTTGAAAGCCGTGATGCGGTCACGTCCGCGAATGACAGACCATGCGGAGAGAAAGAACAGAAAGACCGTGGAGGTCTTTACACCGCCTGCGGTACCGACGGAGGAACCGCCGATGAACATCAGGATCACACACAGCATGGCCGAGCCCGGACGAAGCGCCCCCTGCGGAATGGATGCAAATCCGGCCGTTCTGGTCGTTACAGACTGGAATAATGCCGCAAGAACTTTTTCAAAGAAATTCATGGGCCCCAGCGTTTCGGGATTGGTCCACTCTCCCACCAGGAACAGAAACCATCCGCCGACGATTAAAATTCCGGTTGCAGTAAGTGTGATCTTGGTATGAAGGCTCAGTTTTTCCCAGAAACGTTCGCGCCGGATCTTTTTTTGGCGAAGAAGTTTCAGCGTCTTCAGCACATCCCACCAGACGATGAAGCCGATGCCGCCCAGAATGATCAGCAGCATGGTCACCAGATTCAGCCAGAAATTGCCGGCATAATCACAAAGGCTCACCGGGCCGATGATGTCGATTCCGGCATTGCAGAATGCGGAAATGCTGTGGAAAAACGACACAAATATGCCGAAGGGACCAAAATCCCTGTAAAATACCGGGATACAGAGAACGCCGCCCAGGAATTCCACCAGAAGTGTTCCCAGAAAAACCTTTCGCAGGAACGCGGGTATGCCGGAAATGTTCTCCAGATTATACGCGTTTTCAATCAGCATGCGGTTGGCGAGGGTCGCCTTGCGCTGAAGAAGCATCATTGCCCCCGTGATGAACGCAATGATTCCCAGACCGCCGATCTGGATCAGGATCAGGATCACCACCTGGCCGAAAAGGCTCCAGGCAGAAAACGTATCCACGACTGTAAGGCCCGTGACACACACGGATGTGGTTGCGGTAAACAGTGCGTCCAGATAAGAAATTTCCGCACCCGGCGTATGAGATACCGGCAGCGCAAGAATAAAACTGCCTGCCAGAATCGTCATCAGAAATCCCAGCAGAATACGCTGCGTATCGGAGAAACGGTTGTTTTTTATGTAATTTATAATGTTGTCAAAAATAGATCTCATCTGCTCCTCATGAAAGCTGTATGATGTCAGCATCCGTCTTTTTTCGGCCTGAACTGATCAGTTCCTGCTCAAATTCTACCGGATGGGTCTGATAAAAATGCTGATGATATTCTTCTGCATCAGAAAAACTCGTGAAGGGTTCCGGATCAGTAGCGGTCCTTCATTTCCATTTCGGTATAGGCCTTTACAACGGCGTCGTACTCCTTTGCGTCCGTGATCATTTCCGCCTCGAAGTCATCCTCAGTGGGAATGATGCGGTAGATGTAAAGCTCGTCCTCGTTGATGAACTCGCCTTCCACAAGAGCTGCCGCGCAATAATTCTTCCGGTCGACCTCAAATTCCTCCACTACGGCCATTTCAAGGTGCTCACCCTTTTTGTTCTTTACGGTAAATGTGATGTATTCGGAATAATCTTCGTTCATGATGTCCTCTTAATTTATAAAAATCAAAAAATCAAATGTTCTTCCTTCTTACCCGCCATTTCAGCCGTTGCAGCCCAACACCATAATGTTTTTGCTTGAACTACAGGCGTTATATTTGCAGTATAATCATATGACGCATAAGCTGAATCAATATTAGTGATCAGCAATAAACTCAATATGATCACATAACCAAAATGATAACATTCTCCGTTGTTCAAACCGGTCATGTCCGGACGGAAGGAATATGGAATAATTGTTTGCTCTATATGCTCCTTGGATACATAACAATCAACAGGTATGTTATTAGCGCTTTCTCCTATAGACGCATTATAAACTGCAAAACCCATATCGCCATTCGATGAAAAAACATGAAAATAGCAATTGGAATCTGTTGGTATTATCTAGTCATGACGATCTGATGGCTTTACAGTTAAGCATTTATCTGTTTTTGCTGAATTCAAAAAACTTTCTGCATCAGCATAATAAAAAATATAACCTTGTTGAAATTGTGCAGCAGTTATCGAAGGATACTCTTTTTGAATATAATCTGAATTCTGTAAATATTCAATTATCTCCTCATATTCACATGAGTTAAAAATATCGTCAAAATCAATATCTGAAGCACTTACAGAAAAAGTATGCATTACAAAGAGACAAATGATTACAAGAATCGAACTTTTGAATTTCATAATCTCGCCTCCTTATTAGAAATTATAATAACATATTCTTCCTG
>CAMGCK010000081.1 GCA_946040795.1 uncultured Lachnospiraceae bacterium | reverse complement strand
CTGCCGGCTCATATGTGGGGATGACGATGTCCTCTTCCCACACGGACACTTTTTTCATTGCATTCATTTTGTGAATTCCTGCCTTGCATTCAGAATGGTTTCATTGTAGTATGAAAATCAGCGGATTTATTTTGATTTTGTATCGAAAAATTTAGAAATCCGCTCATGATCTTATGAAATCTACGGAACGTGGTGTGACGGAGCAGTCACAGATTTTTTTTTATACACCGTCTCCCTTTGGAAAGAAGGTGCTTTTCTATCCGCAGGCCATCGGAGAATTCTTTTGCGGGACGGAGTATCATCTGAAACGATCCAATTACGACAGCATCCTTCTCCTTTACGTGGCAGAAGGCACGCTTACGCTGCGGCTGACAGAGAAAATGACAGCTTCCGCGGGGGAAATGTTGGTGATTGATTGTGCTGAGCCTCATGAGTATTATACAGAATCCCATGCCCGGACGCAGTGGATCCATTTCAATGGAAACGGCGCGCGGGAATGGATGCGGGAGCTGGTGCAGGCCAGGGGGTGCTGCATCGCGTGCCCGGAGGAGGTCCCTGAGCGAATGGAGCGGGTCCTTTCACTTGTAAAAGAAGAGGAAAAGTCGATGAAAAAGAATGAAACATCGATATCCGCTGAAATATACGGTATCATGTGTGCCCTGTCTTCACCCGAGCGGCCGGACCGTGAAGACGGCCGGCGCCAGCAGGTGGAAAAGGCTGAGCGGTACATGGCTGAGCATCTGGACCGGAACCTGTCTGTACAGGAGATTGCAGATGCGGTCAGCATGAGCTCTTCTCATTTTACCAAGGTGTTCCGTGAGGCAACGGGCCTTGCCCCGTATGACTGTCTGCTGAACATTCGGCTGGAACGAGCCAAGGATCTGCTCAGAAGAACGGATCTTTCGGTCTCAGAGGTCGCTTATCGCTGCGGCTTCAACAGTGACGCCAATTTTATCAGTTTTTTCCGGAAACGGACGGATGTGACACCGCTGAAATTCCGGAATTTGCAGTTCTAAGGAGGACAGAATGACAGAAAACAATATTTTTCGCTTTGTGATCATCGGAGCAGGCGGTATCGCCAATCATTTTGCGGAAGCTGCAGCCATGATGGACGGTGTGGAAATTGCGGCCGTGGGAAGCAAGTCCGCGGAGCGGGCAGAGGCGTTCGCGGCAAAAAACGCGATCCCGGCCTGGTATGACAGTTATGAAAAGATGCTGGAAGAGGTTCGCCCGGATGCGGCATACATTGCCACCACGCCGAACTTCCACTATGAAAATACCATGCTGTGCTTGAAGCATCGGGTGCCGGTCCTGTGTGAAAAGGCGGCATACCGCAGTGAAGAAGAGGCATCGGAGGTTCTGGAACAGTCTGAAGCACAGGGCACATTTGTGATGGAAGCACTCTGGTCACGATTCCTGCCGACACTGAAGAAAGCAAAGGAGTGGCTGGAAAGCGGGGCCATCGGGGAAGTGATTTCCTTCTGTTCCAATGTGGGCGGCGCTTTTGACCGGAATGTCGCCAAGCGGAACTTTGATCCGGCGCTTGCCGGCGGCTGCATGTACGATCTGACCTGTTATTCCTACGACATTGCCGATTATTTCTTCGGAAAAGAGACGGAGATCACGGATATCCGTGCGGAATTTGACGCAGACGGTGTGGATCTGGATGTGACGCTGGATTTAAAATACGGAAATATCACGGCCAGACAGGAAAACAGCATGATCCGCGAACTTCAGGAGGATTTTGCTGTTGCCGGAACCAAAGGAAAGATCGTGATCCCCCATCCGCACTGGGGCAATGACGCATATCTTTATGACGCGGAAGGAAAGGAAATCGAACATTTCCGGGCCGATGTACCGAATGGTTTCGTGTTTGAGATCGGAGAGACTGTGGACTGTGTGAGAAGCGGAGCGGTTGAAAGCTGTGTGGTCCCGCATGAACTGACACTGCGTGCGGCAAAGCTGTATGATCGTATTAAGGCATCTGTAAATGAAGAATAATATGAAAACGTGCGGACAGGAATCGGAAAAGTTTCCCGCCTGCGTGGAAAGGAATTGTCATGAAACCGTCAATTTTGTTTATTACTACCGATGAACAGCATCTGGACACGCTGTATCGAAAGGACATGCCTTATGAACTTCCGGCACTCCGCAGCCTGATGGCCTGCTCCGATGTTTATGAAAATGCTTATACGGCCAGCCCGGTCTGTCTGCCGGCGCGCTGCACCTGGATGACCGGCCTCATGCCGCATCGGAACGGCTGTGTCAGCAACAACTTCGGTGCGTCCCTGCCGCTTCAGCTCCCGAATCTGTTTACGGAGATCAAAAAAGAAGGCTACACTTCTTCCATGCACGGAAAATGTCACTTTGTTCCGTGTCCGTATCCGGCAATTCGTCCGTATCTGACCCAGGAATACGAACATTTCCGTCTTTATTATCAGATGCTCGGGATGGATCATCTGGATCTGCAGGACGATAAGAACATTACCATGTGGTACTACGATGACTGTTCCATTGAAATGGAAAAGCAGGGTATTCTTGCGCCGTACCGCGATGTATTTGTCACCAATAAGCGTGAAGGTGAGCTTCCGGATTATCCACTTCCGGCAGATACTCATCCGGATTCCTGGACCGGCCGCAAAGCACTGGAATATCTGGACACCTGCAGCGCGGATCAGCCGCATTTCATGTGGGTCAGCTTCTCAGGCCCCCATTATCCGATGGATGTTCCCTCTGAATATGAAGAGCGCGTTGACATGGATCGCGACATTCCGCGTGAATACCGCGACGGTGAATGGGATGATGAGACCAAGCACAACCGTATGGGCTATCTGGGAATCGGTCCGGCCACGGAAGGCGCGGACGCAGCGCCGAACAAGGCGTCCATGAACTATGACGAGGCTTACTGGCGGAAATGGCGCCGCAAATACTACGCGAATTTGGTGCAGATCGATGATTACATCGGTGAGATCATTGACAAAGCGAAGTCCATCTGGGGCGATGACCTCTACATTGTCTTTACGGCGGACCACGGCGACATGATGGGCAATCACAGCCTCTGGGGTAAAAACTCCTGCCTGTATAACGATGTCCTTCGCGTGCCGCTCCTGATCCATCATCCGGGCCAGACGGAAGAGAAGCACATCGATGAACGTGTCTGCAGTACGGAGGTGTTCCCGACGCTTCTTGACATGGCCGGTGCGGCGATTCCGGAAAACGTGGACGGTAAAAAAATCGACGACGTGGTGGCGGAAGGCGGCCGCGACATCATCTTTTCATCCACGGAAGGACGCGTTTCCGTCATCAAGGGCATGTGGAAGCTCTCTGTCAACGGCGTGGGCTTTGAACTGACCGATGACACCAAGATCTATCATGAAATGTATGATCTGGAAAAGGATCCGTTTGAGTATACCAACCTGTATTATGATGAAATATATGCCGAAAAGCGGGCGGAACTGGAAGCGCTTCTTGAGAACGAGCCCCATCTGATGCGCACGATCTTCCGTCAGAAAACAGGTCCTGCATACTGGTTTAATAACGGAAAAGGGGCCGGTTATGAGACGAATGGTCTGTAAAGTGCCGGTAATTCAAAAAATATATCAAGAATTATAATTGACAAGCCTTTGATATATTGTCTATAATATAACGAGCGTAATATGTACAGGGCATACCATGCCCTGTCAGCAATAATAAGGAGGAATCTTCATGGCTCATTTAAGTGAAGCGGCTGAAGCCCAGATCATCGAAATCTGTGACAGATACAAAGATGAAAGAACACCTTTGATGATGATCCTCAGCGATATTCAGAAAGAATATGGCTACATTCCGCTTGAAGTACAGGAACTGGTTTCGAAGAAGACCGGTAAGAGCGTTGCAGAGATCTACGGCGTTGTTACTTTCTACTCCTTCTTCTCTCTGGCTCCGAAGGGAAAGTACATTATCGGCTGCTGTCTTGGTACCGCTTGCTACGTCAAGGGTGCTCAGCAGGTCATCGATAAGTTCTCCGACATTTTGGGAATTAAGCCCGGCGAGACGACCGAAGACGGACTCTTCACCATCGACGCACTTCGCTGCATCGGTGCGTGCGGTATCGCTCCGGCTGTATCCATCAATGGTAAGGTATACCCGAAGGTTGAAGTAAGCGCTGTTCAGGGTATCATCGATGAACTTCGCGGAGGTGCAAACGCATGATCAAGAATTTCGAAGAATTAGCTGCTAAGCAGTCATCCTGCGCAGCATGCTTAAGCGGCAAGTTCGAGGGTGCTGAAGGCAAGCGTGCCGTCGTTCTTTGCGGTGGTACCGGCTGTCTGTCTTCCAACTCAGCAGAGATCCTCGCTGAGTTCCAGAAGGCAATTGATGAAAAGGGCCTGTCTGACAAGGTTACTGTTAACCAGGTAGGCTGTTTCGGTTTCTGTTCTCAGGGTCCGTTCGTTAAGATCTTCCCGGAAGATACTCTGTATCGTATGGTTAAGATCGAAGATGTTCAGGAAATCGTTGAGAAGGACCTGATCGGCGGCGAAGTTGTTGAAAGACTTCTTTACGTTGATCCCAAGACCAAAGAAAAGATCGCTAAGCAGAACGATATCGAATTCTACAAGAAGCAGGTTCGTATCGCACTGCACGGCTGTGGCGCAATCAATCCGGAAGACATCAACGAAGCTCTTGGCGCAGGCGCATACGAAGGTCTTGCACGTGCTCTTAAGATGGATCGTGCTGATGTTATCAAGGAGATCCTTGACTCCGGTCTTCGCGGACGCGGCGGCGGCGGATTCCCGACCGGCCGCAAGTGGCAGTTCGCATATGCTCAGCCGGATGGTGAAAAGTACGTTGTATGTAACGGTGATGAAGGTGACCCGGGTGCATTCATGGATCGTTCCATCCTGGAAGGCAACCCGCTTGCAGTTATTGAAGGTATGGTCATCGCAGGTTACGCAATCGGCGCTCAGAACGGTTACTTCTACGTTCGTGCTGAATACCCGATCGCAGTTAACCGCTTAAAGCTTGCTATTGCTCAGGCTGAAGAACTCGGTCTGTTAGGTGATAACATTCTCGGTACCGACTTCTCCTTCCGTGCACACATCCGTCTGGGTGCCGGTGCATTCGTGTGTGGTGAGGAGACCGCTCTTCTGAACTCTATTCAGGGTCAGCGTGGTATGCCGCGTCCCCGTCCGCCGTTCCCGGCTGTTAAGGGTCTGTGGGACTGCCCGTCCATTGTTAACAACGTTGAGACGCTGGCTTGCGTTCCGTACATCCTTCGTGAAGGCGCTGCTCAGTTTGCTCAGTACGGTACTGAAAAGTCCAAGGGTACCAAGGTATTCGCACTCGGCGGTAAGGTCAACAACGTTGGTCTTGTTGAGGTTCCGATGGGTACCACTCTCCGCGAGCTGATCTATGACATCGGCGGCGGTATCCCGAACAACAAAGAATTCAAGGCTATTCAGACCGGTGGTCCGTCCGGCGGATGCTTAACCGCTAAGGATCTGGATGCTGAGATCGACTTCGATAACCTTGTAGCAAAGGGATCCATGATGGGTTCCGGCGGTGCTATCGTTATGGATGAAGACAACTGCATGGTTGACGTTGCTAAGTTCTACATGGAATTCATCTGCGATGAATCCTGCGGTAAGTGCTCACCCTGCCGTATCGGTACCAAGAGAATCCTTGAGTACCTGACCAGGATCACCGAAGGTAAGGCTACCATGGAAGATCTGGATCAGCTGACTCAGCTTGCTGATACCGTTAAGGCTGGTTCTCTCTGCGCACTTGGCCAGACTGCTGCTAACCCGATCGTATCTACCTTAACTCAGTTCCATGACGAGTACATTGCACACATTGTTGACAAGAAGTGCCCGGCTCATGTCTGCAAGAACTTAATGGCATATAAGATCAATTTAGACAAGTGTATTGGCTGTGGTCTCTGCATGAAGCAGTGCCCGGTAAGCGCAATTACCAAGACTGATTACGTTGCTCCGAATCACAAGCTTCCGTCATGTGAGATCGATGCTACCAAGTGCATCAAGTGTGGTCTTTGCATGTCTTCCTGCCGTGTGAAGGCAATCGTCAAAGAGTAAGGGGGAATTCTAGTATGGCATTAGTAAATATTAAGATCGAAGGCGTTCCCTATCAGGTAGAAGCAGGTCTTACCATTCTGGAAGCTGCTAAGCAGTGCGGATACACCATTCCGTCACTCTGCGCCTTTAACCACGGTGAGTGCAACGCAGGTTCCTGCCGTGTTTGTTTAGTAGAAGCTACCGGTGCAAGAGGCCTTGTTGCTTCTTGCGTATATCCGATCAACGAGGGTATGGAGATCACCATTTCTTCTCCGAAGGCTGTTGCAGCCCGTCGTGCTTCTGTAGAACTGCTCCTTTCCAACCACAATAAGGAATGCCAGCAGTGTGAAAAGAATGAATACTGTGAGCTCTTAAATGTAGCTCGTATCACCGGTGCAAGAGAAGGTATGTTTGAAGGCGTTAAGTCTGTAACTACCATCGATCAGCTGAATCCGGCTATCGTTCGTGATACTTCCAAGTGTATCCTTTGCGGTCGTTGTGTTGCACGTTGTGCTAACGCTCACGGCATGGGTATCCTTGGCTTTGAAAATCGTGGCTTCTCTGCAATGGTTGGCCCGGCTGAAAACCGTAACTTCTCTGAATCTCCGTGCATCATGTGCGGTCAGTGCGTAAGCGTCTGCCCGACCGGTGCGTTAATGGAGAAGAGCGAAATCAGCAAGGTCGATGCAGCTATGGCAGCAGGCAAGTACGTTGTTGTTCAGACCGCTCCGGCAGTCCGTGCAGCACTTGGCGAAGAATTCGGCATGAAGATCGGTACTCCGGTAACCGGCAAGATGGTCGCAGCACTTCGTCGTCTGGGCTTCAAGAAGGTACTCGATACCAACTATGGAGCGGATCTTACCATCATGGAAGAAGCTACCGAGCTCCTTACCCGTATGAAGGAAGGCGGCGCTCTGCCGATGATCACTTCCTGCTCACCGGGTTGGGTCAACTATGCTGAAATCAACTATGGCGAACAGCTTGCTCATCTTTCAAGCTGCAAGTCTCCGCACGAAATGATGGGTGCTGTTCTGAAGCATTACTACGCAGCTAAGATTGGTGTTAAGCCGGAAGATATGTTCGTAGTTTCCATCATGCCGTGTACCGCTAAGAAGTTCGAGAAGGACAGAGAGCAGCTTGTTACTGAAGGTCTGAAGGACGTAGACGCTGTTCTGACCACCAGAGAACTTGGCAAGCTCATCAAGAGAAGCGGTATCAACTTCAATAAGCTTCCGGACGAAGAGTTCGATAATGACATCGTATCCGATTATACCGGTGCAGGCGTTATCTTCGGTGTTACCGGTGGTGTTATGGAAGCTGCTCTTCGTACTGCTGCATTTGTGCTTACCGGTAAGGAGCATGAAGGCGTTAAGTTCGAAGAAGTTCGCGGCTTTGCAGGCATTAAGGAAGCTGAATTCGACCTTGCAGGTCAGAAGATCTCTGTTGCAGTTGCATCCGGCATGAAGAACGCTAAGGTTCTCCTTGACGAGATCGCAGCAGGTACCTCCAAGTACCACTTCATCGAGATCATGGGCTGCCCAGGCGGATGCATCAACGGCGGTGGTCAGCCGTACGTAAGAGATTGCTTCCTTCCGAACGAAGACATCGATATCATAGACACCTACAAGGCTAAGCGTGCAGCAGCTCTGTACTCTGAGGATGAAAGACAGGTTCTTCGCCAGTCTCACAACAATCCGCAGATCAAGGCTCTGTATGATGAGTTCCTTGGTGCTCCGAATTCTCATAAGGCACATGAACTTCTGCATACCTCTTATGCAGCAAGAGTTCCGTTTACTGAGAAATAATTGAGCTGTATGGCATAAAAAGCCCCTGCATCACCGTTCATGGTGCAGGGGCTTTTTCGTTCTTATTCGCGGACCGCAGAAACCGGCGGGAACAGAAAACAAAGAAGGAAGGCGAGTAAAATATATGTAGTTATACAGCGAAGATTCTTTTGTTTGTCATATTGACGTTATATGTTATACTGTAAAAAATGCATAAATTGTTTGTGTGTTGTGTTGAGGATGGATGTTTATGGGTGATTGGAGGAACTCGTGAATACAATCTGTAAGGAAATTTTCAAAGCTATCCATGAAGGCAAGTGGATGAAAATTGAATATCGCAATATGGCAGGCGATCTTACAAATTACTGGATTGGAATCAATAGCATTAATGTTGAGAGACGTATGTTACTTGTGGATGGAATGCATCTGGGTTCGTATCAGGTTCATCAGTTAAACATCTTCATTGATTCTATTCAATCGGCGGTGATAATTGACGGAACATATTGCCCCATTAACCAAAGACTGATTGACGATATCTCGGAACATCCGGAAAAATACAGTGGATTATTTGGCAGCATCGCAAATTTGAAGATTTTGAATTACCTGGAAATATGCAACAAATTAGATGCGACACCGTATTTCGCAGAATATGATCTTATAAAATATATGGATCGCGATTCATTCACTGGAGAGGTATTTCCGCTTAGTCGAGAGCAGTTTGCAGAGATCATTAAGAACTTTTCGATTCGTGCGGATAAGAAGAATTCTAATACGCAGACTGGTAGTATTCATATTAAGTCTCTTGGAATGAATGTGTTAAGCATAAACACTAAAAAAGGATTATATCCACTGGCATTTCGGAAACTCAATTTAGATGTAAAAAAGGCGGTTATGATTCCTGATGAGGATATAACGATTTGCACAGAATTTCAGCTTGACGGAACCAGCAAGGAAAATATACGCAAATATCTGGATGCAGATGATTATGAACTCCTTGGGGATTTTGAAAGAAATCAGGAAAGAATCAAGGATGCTATAACAAAGTATTCAAATGGGAAACCAATAGTAGATGATATGCCATATGTCATAGGGATAGGAATGGATATTGTCATCGATCTCCATAAAGAGTACCAGGCTATTATTGAAATGTATGAAAATGGGACGGTTCCGTTTCCGCTGAGGGCTTTCTTTGGTGATTTACTGGAAAAACCGCGAAGGAGAAAAAGTTATCCGATTGCTCTTTTAAACAATAAAGTTAATTTGGATCAATTACTTGCCATTAACAAGGCGATGCAGTATCCAACAGCCTATATTCAAGGACCACCGGGTACAGGAAAAACCAATACTATAATTAACACTATAGTGACTGCTTTCTTCAACGAGAGAACAGTCTTGTTTGCGTCTTATAA
>CAMGCK010000080.1 GCA_946040795.1 uncultured Lachnospiraceae bacterium | reverse complement strand
GCTTATTTGCAAAAAACAGAAGGCTGAAACGGAAGATTTTTTTGCAAAGAGGGGGCTTTGAAGCTTATTTGCAAAAATAGAAGGATAGAATGGATGGATTTTTTGCAAAGAGGGGGGCGGGACGACTGATTTGACAAAAAAGCAAGCCTGTGCCGTTTGGAAAGAAGATCATCACATAAAAACGCCCACATATGTTATAAGGGGTTATTTCACAGCCGCTTTCTGCATTCCACAATCAAATAACGCTCTCTTTACAGTGCCGACATCGTCTTCCACTTGCCGCTGCGATAGCGGAAGAACATGATGAATCCGCGAAGAACGATTTCCGTGAAGATCACGTACTGCGCTTCCACCAGGCCGAATCCAAAGACGCAGATGATCAGTACCTCGCCCAGAGAACGGATGAAAATGGTTGTAATGATGGAGACCCATGAGGTATAAGCCACATCGCCGGCACCGCGAAGCGCGCCTGCGTAGACCCAGCCGATAAGCTGCGGCGCCTGCACAAATGCCGTCACGTGGAGGCAGCGTGTTCCCAGTTCAATGACATCCATATCCGGTGTGAACAGTCCCAGAAGGAACCGCGCACAGGTAAACAGGAACACATTCATCGCGAGCATGACCGCTGTACCCATGATCAATGTAGTGCGTGTGAACTGCTCCGCGCGGTCCAGACGTCTTGCGCCGATGCACTGTCCCATCAGCGTGGTCGCCGCCGTCTGGAACGCAAACGCCGGCATGTAAGACATGGACTCTGCCGTCAGGAACAGACTGTTTGCCGCAACGGCCGTGGTACCCAGGGACGCAATGGCCATGGTGACCGCAATGCCGGAAATGTTCATCAGCGCACGTTCCAGCATGGCCGGAAGACTGATGTTGAAGATCTTGCGCAGAAGCCCCTTATCGATCTTGTAGGAATCCTTCAGTGAGATCTTATAGCCGTTATCCTTCGTAAACGCGATGACCAGCGTGATAATGCCGGCTGCCATCATACCGACTGCCGTGGCGATGGCTGCGCCGCGCACGCCCATGCCTGCGCCCGGCATGATAATGTCCATGCCGAAAATCGTCATTGGCCGCGTGGGATTGATCAGGAAGAAGTTGCCGATGACATTGATCATGTTCATGATTGTATTGACCACGAGCGGAGTTCGGGTGTCACCGTAACCGCGGAATACGGAGTTCATGACCATCGAAGTCAGGATAAACGCACGGCCGAATGCCACGATCAGGTTGTACGCAGCGGCATCGTCCAGAATGTCCGGTTCCGCGCCCATCCAGATGGGGATCTGACGGCACAGCACCGCGCAGATGACGGCAATGGGAATGGCCAGATATAATACGATCTTCGCTGCATGCCGAATCAGTTTCTTTACAAGCTCATTATCACCGGAGCCCACGGCCTGCGCGACCATGGTCGTAATACCGACGCCCAGTGCGATGACTACACCGTTCAGCAAAAAGATCGGTGAATTTGAAATGGAGATGGCTGCCGTGGCATTCTTGCCGAGCGCGCCGACCATGGCCTGGTCCGCATACTGCACAAGTGTTGTCAGGATCTGCTCCATAAATACCGGCCAAGCCAACATGAGAACAAGCCGCGGAATGCTTCTGGAATTGTCATTGATGTCAAAATTCACTTTACGCGCCAAAGTTCGATCCTCCTTCACAAAAAAGGTGCGGGACAAGCCCACACCTTTGAATAATAGACCGCTTATGATGCGATGTCAATCCAAAAACCGACATCCTCGGATCACATTCCTGCTCCTTTACAACATTTTTTCCTTTCTTCTATATCGGCTTCTTGCTTCGCCGCTGCACAGCCGGCACACGCCGCACAATTTCCGCCGCAGGTTCCGCCGTTTGCGCAGGAGCAAAGGCTCTTTCCCGACTTTTTCAATTTCACAAGTCTGATCACATTGAATAATACCAGTGCTGCGATGACAACCAGAACGATCAGTGTTCCCCAGTTTTCCGCAAGCCAGTTCAGCATTTCACTTTTCTCCCTTCAGTAATAATTCAAAATTCGCGGACCGGACCAAGGAGGCTTCTGTGCGCATTTTCAGAATAATTATACCACATCCGCCGCACAATAACATCATTGATCCGATGTCTTTTCGCTTCACTTTTTACAGCTGCTCTCTTTCACGCTTTTTACAGCTGCTCTCTTTCACGCTTTTTACAGCGCCCTGCTCTTCCTTCAGGCTTTCTTTTCCTTTTTGAACAGCTGCCATCCCATCAGCACCAGCAGCACTGCCGCCGCGATCAGCCCCGGAACACTTGCGTGTCCTTCAAAAACAGCCGCGATCTGATAAACGATCAGCGCAATGACATAGGCAAATCCGCACTCATAACCAATGGCAAACCAGAACCACTTACGGCTGTTCATCTCACGGCGGATAGCACCCATTGCCGCGAAGCACGGCGCGCACAGCAGATTGAACAGCAGGAAGGAAAGACCGGATGCCGCAGTGAATGCCAGCGCAATGTTTCCGTATACGCTCTCCGCTTCACCCACGCTGTACAGAATACCCAGCGTACCGACAATGTTTTCCTTTGCCACGAGCCCCGTAATAGCCGCAACCGCTGCCTGCCAGTGACCCACGCCCCAGCCGAGCGGAATGAACAGGAACTGCAGTCCTTTACCGAGTACTGCCAGAATGCTGTAGTCGATCTCCTCTTCCGCAAGCATCCGGAAGCCGTCCGGCGCAAAACCGAAGAAGGTGGCAAACCAGATGACGACCGTAGACAGAAGAATGATGGTTCCGGCCTTCTTAATGAAAGACCAGCCGCGCTCCCACATCGACCGAAGGACATTGCCCGGAGTCGGCATGTGATATGCCGGAAGCTCCATGACAAACGGTGCCGGATCACCGGAGAACATTTTGGTCTTCTTCAGCATGATACCGGAGACAATGATGGCAGCCATGCCGCTGAAATATGCCAGCGGTGATACCCAGGCCGCTCCGCCAAAAACCGCGCCGGCCACCATGGCGATGAACGGCAGCTTGGCACCGCAGGGGATGAAAGTCGTTGTCATGATCGTCATGCGGCGGTCACGTTCGTTTTCAATGGTACGGGAAGCCATAATACCGGGAATGCCGCAACCGGTACCGATCAGGACCGGAATGAACGACTTGCCGGACAGGCCAAATTTACGGAAGATGCGGTCCAGCACAAACGCAATACGTGCCATATAGCCGCATGCTTCCAGAAATGCCAGGAAAATAAACAGGACAAAGATCTGCGGAACAAATCCGAGTACTGCGCCGACGCCGGCCACGATGCCGTCCAGGATCAGTCCGCGAACCACTGCGCCCGCGCCTTCTTCCGGCACCTTGAGCGCGTTCAGCAGATTTTCAAACAGGACCGGAACGCCGGGGACCCAGACACCGTAATCGGCGGGATCCGGCGCGCAATCGGCACCACTCGCTTCAAAATACTTCACAGCATCCGTAAAGGACATGCTGTTGACAGCAGTCACGCCTTCTTCCGGCTCCTCATCCTCATAAAGAACAGCGTCCTCGGGAATCGTGTCATAGTAGACATCAATGCTGTAATCATGCAGATTTTCTTCATTCTGAAGCTCATAAGAGACATAAGCCTCCCCTGAACCCTCTCCGGACTCCGCATATGTCTTCAGCGCGCCCATAAAAGCATCCGCGTCAAGCTCTTCCGCTTCCGTGTCCATGCCCATGTAGGCATCCACTGCCCGGACAGCGGCATCATATTCAGCTGAAGCGTCTCCGTAATCCGAAGAACCGATGCCAAAGAGGTGCCAGCCGTCGCCAAAGACACCGTCACTAGCCCAGTCCGTGGCCCAGGTACCCACTGTCGTAACGGACACATAGTAAACAAGGAACATGATCACCGCGAAAATCGGCAGGGCGAGCCAGCGGTTGGTGACCACGCGGTCAATCCTATCGGAGGTGGTCAGTTTTCCTTTATTCGCCTTTTTGCAGCAGGTCTTGATCACTTCACCAATGTAGATGTAACGCTCATTCGTAATGATGCTTTCCGCGTCATCGTCCATCTCCTTTTCCGCTGCCGCAATGTCCTTTTCAATGTGACTGCGCACAGTATCACTGAGTTTCAGCTGCTCCAGCACCTTCTCATCCCGCTCAAAAAGCTTGATTGCGTACCATCTCTGCTGTTCTTCCGGCAGATCATGCACAGTTACTTCCTCGATGTGTGCCAGTGCATGCTCCACAACACCGGAAAATTTATGACTCGGGACCGGCTTCTTTTCACCGGCCGTCTTAATGGCCAGCTCCGCGGCCTCTGAAACACCTTCGTTCTTCAACGCTGAGATTTCACAGACCGGGCAGCCCAGCTGGTGCGCCAGTTCGCCGATGTTGATCTTGTCACCGTTCTTCCGGACAATGTCCATCATATTGACCGCAATGACAACCGGGATCCCGAGCTCCAGAAGCTGAGTGGTCAGATACAGGTTGCGTTCCAGATTGGTACCGTCAACCAGATTCAGAATTACATCCGGCCGCTCGTAAGTCAGATAATTACGGGCAACTACCTCCTCCAGCGTGTACGGAGAAAGCGAATAGATGCCCGGCAGGTCCGTGACCGTCACATCACTGTGCTTCTTCAGCTTGCCTTCCTTCTTTTCAACTGTAACTCCCGGCCAGTTTCCCACAAACTGGTTGGAGCCGGTCAGTGCATTAAACAGCGTTGTTTTGCCGCAGTTCGGATTGCCCGCAAGGGCGATGGTAATGCTCATGCTCTCTCCTCCACTTCAATCATTTCCGCATCGGCCTTACGAACGGAAAGCTCATAACCACGAACCGTGATCTCCACCGGGTCGCCAAGCGGCGCCACCTTGCGAATATAGATCTCCACGCCCTTCGTAATACCCATGTCCATCAGGCGGCGCTTGATGGCGCCTTCCCCATGGAGCCGGACCACCTTCAGTGTCTGACCGATTTTCGCTTCTCTTAATGTTTTCATGTACTCTCCTCTTTTTCTTAAACGTAGATCTTCTGCGCCATCTCCCGTGAGATCGCGATTCGGGCTTCTTTGACCTGTACGATGACATTGCCGTTCAGTACCGTAATGATCTTCACATTACTGCCTGCAACAAAGCCCAGATCTTCAAGATGCTTCCGCACCTCCGGACTTCCGCCGACCTTCTTCACAATATTTTCTTCATCCACATTTGCTATCATTAACGGAATCATTTCATCTCCTTTGAATGGTTTTCAAGGTGCCGGCATCAGCTGAAAACCATTTAGTTACCTATTGCTAACTCTCATTTCCAAATTATAGTTACCCTATGCTAACTTGTCAATATACAATTTTAAATTTTCCCTCATTCCGAGTCAAAAAAAGGACGGAGCCTCCGGTCCTGCCGGAAGCTCCGTCACTTTTTATCAATTACTCTTTTACTCAATGATCAGAACTTCTGAACTCTCTTCGCAGAGATTCTCAAATTTCACTCCGTTTTTCATCAAGAATGCGCCATTTTGTTTAACATATTTTCCGGTGTTGGCCGATGTTACCGTATACACCCGTTCCGGATCCAGTCCCTGCAGAAGAACCTTCTGCTCCACGCCGGCCCCGGGCATTCGGAACGCAAACACCAGCGCGCGGGCATCGGTACTGACAAACTCAAACACCGGGAAACGTTCTCCTTTTCCGTGAACCTGCGGCTGTTCCGTCAGGCGGTATGCGTCACCGTTAAGGATGAAGTCCGCCGAATACTTCGTATAGAATTCCCCAAGCTCCCGGATACGATTCCGCTGCCACTCCGCGATTTCCGGAAGACGCAATGAAAATCCCGGAACCCCCATCATGACTGCGCGGATCATGTAGTCCAGTTTTTCGACAGCCATCGGCTCCTTCATGGAATCCTGCACATCCAGATTATGATCGCCCAGGATCTGAGACCAGGAGAAATGCAGAAGGCAGCGCTGATGCAGGAACGAAAGCGCGCCCCAGTACAGCTGCAGATGGAATTCCGTCCAGTCCGGATCCGCCAGGAAGCCCACCTGACAATGGGACATCATTTCAATGTCACCGCGGAGGCCACCGGAAGAACAGTTCTCAATCACCACATCCGGATATTTCCGATGCAGTTCATCCAGGAACGCATAGTAGCCCATGTAATGCGCGTAAAGGCCATCGCCCTTCTGGTGATCATGATCTTCGCGGTCACAGCCAAAACCGGGGTCCAGGTTAAAATCAAACTTGATCCATTTTGCGCCGTATTCGCCCAGGATCCGATCGCAGATCCCCATGGCCCATTCCCGTGTTTTTTTGCTGCCGAAGCAGACATAGCCCAGATCCTCGCCGTTTCTTCTGGCCAGAAGTTCCGGTCGGAGCTTTTTCAGTTCGGCATCGCGTCCCACGGCTTCGATCTCACACCAGATGCCCGGCAGCACATTGCAGGCCTTGGCTTTGTCACAGAGTGCCTTCAGACCGGACGGGAACAGATCCGTATTGACATTTTTCCAGTCTCCGCGCTTTTCCACCCAGGTCACGCCTTCTTCGGTCTTGCCGAACCAGCCGGCATCCAGCATGGCGTAGCGCATGCCGAGCGCGGCTGCCTGCTCCACATTCTGCTGATAGACCTCCTCGTTGATAAAGCGGTCCTCATAGGGCCACCAGGTGTTGAATTCCAGCGGCATCGGCGTGAACATGCGCTCATCGATGGTGCTCAGATGTTTTTTATAATATCGCCGCAGCATCAGGCAGCCCTGCTCCCGCTCCGCACATTCCACAATGTACACCGCCGGCGCGGAAAAGGTCTCTCCCGGTGCAATGACATGGCAGAATTTTGCGGCGGTGAAACCAAAGGTGACCGCCTTTTCAGCATTTTCCTTTATGTCTTCCACACGGAAGGTCCAGTTCCCGGACCAGGCAAGGGCCATCTCAATATGCGTTTCCGCCGTCTCCACCTCCACAAAAGGGATGTACCCCATGGAGGAACGACCGGCCGTGCAGGTCAGTGTAAACGGTTTGTCCGCGGCCTGCTCGCAGGGCGCGTACTCTTTCCCCCAGGAAGAGGTGAAATAATGAACGCGGGGGATACCTGCCGCCAACACCACACCGGCCTCCGCGCCCTGAAGGCTGATTTCTTCCCCGCCGCAGTTCGTGATCTCCACATGACACTTTTTCACACCGGTTTCCGCGTCTTCCTCGACAATCAGCTCCACCCGTGGATCACCGGGTGGGTCACCGGGGATGTTTCCGTTTTGGTCACCGGGGACGTTTCCGTTTGTCCCATGCTGCTCTGTGCCGTCTATTTTTACCCAATAACAAAGATCTGTCATATTCTTCATCCTGTCCGTTTTTATCATAAAGAATTTATACTGCTTTGATCCCCAGGATCTCAAATTCCGTGACGGGCGCATCAGATGGATGATCTTGGCATCCTCCATGATTCTTCCGGCAGCGCCTTCCCTGATCCACCTGATAAAAGAAAGAGAGGCAGTCAGACTGTCCCTCTTTCCTTCATGGATCCCGCTCCGATGTTTTCAGGAGCCGGACCTCAAACATTCATTTTAATCCGCGGATCACATTTCCGGGATCTCGATCTCTACTTCTCTTCCAGCAGCGTTGGACTTCAGGATACCATCCAGAATAGCCTGGTTGTAAATGATCTGAGAAGACGGAACCGGTGCCGGGGTGCCGTTCTTTGCTGCATTGATGAAGCTGCGCAGCTTGTGGTAGAACAGGCCTTCTGCCGGCGGAGTCAGCATCGGGATCTTGGTCTCAACGCTTTCACCTGCAACCTCGTGGTAAATGGTCATCGGACCGCCGATGGAACCGTTCCAGCACTCGGTGGACGGAACGCGGAGAGAACCCTTGGTGCCCATGAAGATGGTATCACCGGGGGTATCCAGATGCATTGCCCATGCAATACGGAAATCCAGAATGATGCCGCCGTCCAGACGAATGAAAGCAGCTGCGAAGTCATCTACAGAGAACAGATCCGCGTATTCAGCCGGCTTGCCTTCTGCAGTGAAGTAGGCCGGATTCTTGCCGAAGAAATCGGAACGGTAACCGGTAACGGTGATGGGCTTCGGATAGCCAATGGCATTTAAAACCATGTCCAGAGAATAGCATCCGATGTCGCCCAGTGCGCCAAGACCCGCGGTCTTGTCTTCAATGAAAGTAGTACCGAACGGAGTCGGAATACCCCTTCTTCTGCCGCCGCCGGTCTGAATGTAATAAATCTGGCCAAGCTCGCCGGATTCAATGATCTTCTTGATCATCTGCATGTTCGGATCCAGACGCGGCTGGAAACCGATGGACAGCACCTTGCCGCTCTCCTTCTCTGCCTTGCAGATCTCAATAGCCTCTTCCAGCGTTACGCACATCGGCTTCTCCAGCATGACATTGACGCCGTGCTTCAGCGCATAAATGGCGCACGGCGCATGCTGACGGTTATAGGTGCAGATGCTGACTGCATCCAGATCTTCCGCGTCGATCATGGCCTGATCATTCGGATAGAAATGAACACCCTCCACGCCGAACTTCTCCATGAAGGCCTCTGCCTTGCCGGGGATCAGATCCGCTGCTGCAACGATTTCAACATCGGGCATCTTCTTATATTCTTCAACGTGGCACTCAGCGATCCAACCGGTACCGATGATACCCACGCGCATCTTCTTTGTCATATCGACAGCTTCTTCCTGAGTTCCTCTTGCCTTGAAAGCATCAAGGCCGTTAACTTCTGCCATTGTATTCTCCTTTCGTGCCCGCCCTTTTTACATAACCGACGGGAATCTGTGCTTATGTACAAAGTAACATAAAACCTGCGGCTGGTCAATAGCATCACAGCACACACCCCTTCGTCAGGATCAGATTGCCGTACTGACGAGTCTCACCGGTCTGAATGACCACATAAGACTTCTTCGCACGCTCATAAAACTCAAAGCGCTCGATGTACCCCAGCTCCGCATTCGGATATTCCTTCTTCATCACCGCCTCAAACAGGCCATAGGTTTCCGGACGCGGCATCCCCTTTGCCTTGTCTCCATCCGTCATTTCCATAACGCCGGCCGGATATTCCGTATACGCGACGTCCAGCGGGAACAGCTTGCTCATGGCATCGTAAACCGTTACAGCATCAATGCCCGGAAGACGGATCAGCTTGCCGTACGTGGTCTCTTTGGCGATGGTCTCGCCCGGGAAATGCGCATCGGCAATGACCACCGTGTCACCGTGGCCCATGTCACAAAGAACCTTTAAAATATCACCTGTTAAAATTCCACTGATACCGTTTAACATAAACCCCTCCTAAAACTTCTGACTTCAGTTTGCTATATCATAGTATAAAGTTTAAAAAAGGTTAATACGAAAAAACGGCATCTTTTAGCCTCATGGCCTTTTAGATTTTTAATAAACGCATCTGAACTAATTTTACTAAGACTTCCCATACCTAAAATGGGCTTCGCACCTTGAAAATTCAATA
>CAMGCK010000079.1 GCA_946040795.1 uncultured Lachnospiraceae bacterium | reverse complement strand
GATACTGCTGCGAAAAATGCAGAGGATGCTTTGGCAGTCTATGCAAAAGCGCAGGCGGACAGAATCGAGAAGGAACGCATTTTTGACAGCTGTCGTGCGGGCCTTCTTGCTGAAAAACTTGTAGAAGGCAGGCCTTGTCCGGTGTGCGGTTCCGTCCATCATCCCATGCCGGCCGTCAATTCCGGTGAGACGGTTTCAGAAGACGAAATGAAGGCAGCAAAGGATCTGGAGAATCAGGCATCCACGGCGAAAGAAAAAGCTGTTACAGTTTCCGGCGTCGCTTCTGCAAATTACAATAACGCAAAGGAAAATCTTCAGGAAACGTTGAAGAAGATCAGTGAAAACAGCCGCTTAATGGGTCGGATCAATGCCAGCACCGAAGATCTTTCCGGTTATACGAAAGATGCCGGCAACTACATCGCGGGACTCATTAATATCCAGAAGAAACTGCTGAAAGCAGCAGAGGCGGGCGTGGCTGCATATGATAAGGCGTCCGATGAACTGAAAGCGGCACGCGGTGAAGAAACCACAGCACTCAACACGAAAAAGAAAAATGCGGAAGATGACCGAAATGCCGGCAAACTGCGGCTGACTGAAACGGAGACCGAGCTTAAGAGTCTGGAGACCCTGGAGTATGCTTCGCTTGCAGAGGCACAGGCCGAGCAGATCAAGCTGACAGGCACGGCAGAAGCCATCGAAGCAGAAATCAAGGCTGCGGATGAAGCGAAGAAGCGGGCCGATGAGAGGCTGGCAGCCCAGAAGGAACGCGTGAAGACGGTCAGAGAGCAGTATACACAGGATCAGACAGCCGCAAGTGAAAAGAGTGCTGCATTTGCGAAAAAACTGAGTGAGAAAAACTTCGAATCGGAAGAAGAGTATCGGCAGTATGCGGTGGCTGAAGAGGTGATCAAGGAGGCAGAAGGCGTTAAGAAGAAATACGATGATAAGGTCCTTGCAACCGCTTCTGCGCTTGAAAATGCACGAAAACCGGTGGTAGGAAAAGAACTTGCAGATCTTGCGGCGCTTCATGAGGAGTTTCAGAAGCAGGAAGAGAAGGTGGAAAAGCTCCGCTCTGTAAAGGGTGTGATCACGAACCGTATCGAAAATAATAAGCGCGCGAAGGAAAACATCGAGAAGAACATTCCAGCGTACGAAGCGCAGAAAAAGAAGGAGGAGATGACCTCCAAGCTGCTCAGTCTGGTCAGCGGTCAGACCGGGGCGGCAAGGATCACCTTTGAGCAGTTTGTTCAGGGCGTGGGTTTTGACAATATCATTCGCGCAGCGAACAAGCGTCTTCTTCCGATGAGTGATCAGCAGTATGAGCTGTTCCGTCTGGAGGATGTGACCAGCAGGAAGAGTGAGACCTACCTGGATCTTGAGGTGCTGGATCATTCCACCGGAAAGAAGCGTCCGGTCGGCAGCCTGTCCGGCGGTGAAAGTTTTAAGGCTTCCCTCAGCCTGGCGCTTGGTCTTTCTGATACGGTTTCGTCGAACATCGGCGGTATTCAGGTCGAGTCCCTGTTCATCGACGAAGGATTTGGTACGCTTGACAAGAAGTCCATCGATAACGCGATGGACATTCTGAAATCCCTGTCCGATTCCAATAAGCTGGTGGGCATTATCAGCCACCGTGAGGAACTGATCTCTCAGATCGGGCAGCAGATCCGGGTGACTAAGAATGATAGTGGAAGCCATTATGAAATCGATCTCGGAGAGTGATACTCGAAGAAGGTTGGGAGTAATAAAAAGTCCCGAAATGATATCATTCTTTCTCTCTTCCTTCTCCTCTTACCTTTCCCTCAGAATCCGTAAACTGATACCGGAACTTGCCATCATATTCCTTACTGAACTGAACGGCAGCTGCGGCATAATAGCAGTGCTCCGGAACAGAATCATCGTCATCCTCGAAGATCGGCAGGGAGGCCACGAGCACCGGGAAATTCACCTGCGTCCGATGCGCCGGATCATGCGCCGGATGGAATTTCAGCTCATGATTGTGTCCGCAGAACATGAGGTCGATGCCCATTTGATCCATCATCTGCGTCCAACCGTCAAACAGCGGTTCCTCGATGTTGAAGGGCTCCGGACGATACTCCATGACCGGCACGTGCACAACGACGATGCGGTAGTCGATGCCATCGGCCGCGTAAGGCTTTTCCGCCAGCACTTTACGAATGAAGGCGTCTTCCTGAAGGCGGAAGAAGTGGAAATTGACTGTATGACCATATTCGGCATGATCGTCCGTCTTATCTTCGCCGCAGTCCAGCACCATGCCCCAGACGGGACCCACACGGAAGGTGTAGAAACTGTTGTCACCACTTAACGGGATATATCGGCCGATCTCCTCCGCAAAGAAGCCGCGGCAGTCGTGATTTCCGCGCGCGAAAACGATGGGGCGTTCACCAAGGGTGATGAGCTGGGCCATGATGTAGATGTTGTCGAAGTATTCCAGGCAGCCGCTGTGGTTGGGCAGGTCGCCGTTCATGATGAGAAGGTCCGGGGACTCACCGTAGTAAAGCGCGGCGCTGACCACGGCGTCGATGTGGCTGTGCGCATCGGCAATGTGGTAGGTGCGGATCTCCTTCATGTCTTTGGTCAGCGGCTGGAACTTCAGCGTCAGGCGGACCGGCTCTTCACTTTCCGCAAAATAGGGCTTGCGGTCGATGATCTTCCGGTAGACGACCGTGTATTCACCGGCTGCGTCCAGGACGTTCATCGGCACGCGCATGCGGTGCATGTCCGTGTGGGAGCGCATGGTGCCCTGGGCGGCGTCGGGGTGGACTTCACCGGCGACCTCGACCCACATCAGTGCATCTGCATTTACGGGAACCATGATCTGGTATTCATCCTCTACCGCAAATACCGCGGGGAGCGTCTTCATGACCGGCGGCAGGATCGCTGCAACCTGTGCTTTTCTTTCATCAATTAACATAATACTCCTATGCGGGCTATTCTCCGCCCGCGCTATGATTTCATAAGATCCTCTTTCGCGCTGATGCTGCGTTTTAGCGGACCTTCACTGCGTATACATTGGATCTTGCAGTTACAAATAATACGTCGCCTTCCGGAGAGAGTGCCAGCGTTCCCGGACGATCTTCCATAGTGATGCGCTTCAGGATCTCACCTGCTGCGTTGCAGACCAGAAGATCTCCATCTGCCACATACACACGATCGTTTTCAAGGTCATTGATGACGCTGTATTCACCATGCTCCAGGAAGGTGCGCACATTGCGCAGGAACCCTTTTTCGCTTACATCAAAGGCCATGATGCGCTTGTAGTACTCATCAACAGCAAGAGCGGTCTTTCCGGGCACTGCCGGTACCAGCGTATTGGAGCGGATCAGGTCATAGAAGTCCGGAATGACGGTGACACCGTCCGGTGCAACGTAGACATCTTCCGTATCCTGAACCGTGAACTCCAGATAGGAGTTGTCATCACGCCAGCGGTTGGCCGGATGCAGCGCGACTTTGACGCCGGAGATATCCTTTGCCGAAACCTTGTCGATGACCTTCATCGTGTTCTCCGGATCTGCCGGATCCATCGCATATACGCGGACAACGGCATCCGGTGTATACCAGCCGCCGTAAGAGGTGCCGGCGGCATCAGACGGCTTGACATTCTTAATGGGCTGACCGTTTCTTGTCATACCGCGCGCATACATGTACTCGGTGACCACGAGGAGATTACCCTTGGTATCAAAGTACATGGACAGCGGACGGAGCGGAACATCGCGGACCATGGAAAGCGCGCCGGTTGCGGCATCGATCTTGAAGATGCGGTACCAGCGGGAATCTGCAAAGTAGAAGGAGCCATCCGGACCTACGCAAGCGGCGTCGGTGAATTCAAAGCCGCCAAAGAGCTTGACCGGCTGATCCATCGGAAGTTCCGGCATCTTATGCTCCGGAGCCGGACCCTGCATGAAGTACGCGATCTGCCACGGGCGGACGATCTTTCCGGTGTTGACATCGACCATTTCATCCGTCAGCGTGTACTTGACCTGCGTATAGTTGGACAGGTTGATCCACTCGATGTCAGAGCAGTCATACAGGCGGATGGCCTGCGGCCACGGATTGGGCAGCCAGATAACGCGGAAGGAGTAGTAGGTAGCAAAGGTCATGTCGTGGCAGTTCTGCAGTTCCAGCGGCTGGCACATCTGAGACTCGGCAACCTCTTCTTCGGTCTGGAAAGCATAGACCTTCCAGTTGGAAACATTTTTGAACTTGGCCTCGTTGCGGACGTGATGCTCCAGGGACATGCAGTAAATGCGGCCGCGGGTGGAGGTGCCGTCTGCGTAGAAGCCGGCGCAGGCATAGGTGCTTGCGGTCCAGACATCCTTGAAGACGCCGCCGCCGTTTTCAGTGACCCAGAAACTCCAGTACTGGTAGTCCCACTTCTTTTCCGGATCGGCGTCAGCCGTGCGGCTCGGGTTATAGGTCGGTACCCACGGCTTGGACTGATCCTTGATCATGGTGCCGTGACCACCTACGAATTTTACATCGTTGATATAAGAGTTTTCATTGGCGACCCACTTCAGACCGCAGGCACGCGGGTTGCGGCTTCCGGTGTCGATACCGATACCGTTGATGATATTGGCACCGCGTCCGGACTGTATGAGCGGCTTGGCCGGGCCCATTTCCGTGTAGGCTTCTGTGCATTCCGGAATGGCGAGCTGAGTGGCAATGGGGTGCAGACCGATGAGAACGGTATCGTCCTTTAAGGTCAGTGTATCGGTAACCTTGTACCAGCCCTGCGGGAAATAAAGGACCTTGTGCGTGTTGATGGCAGCCTGGATGGCAGCGGTATCATCGGTCATGTTGTCACCCTTGACGCCCAGATCCAGGACATTGACCCATTCTTCCATGGGCGGAAGGTTCGGGATGTCCGTTGCGACCGGCGCAGGCATCTCTGCCAGCGGGGTGGTTTCGAGGATCGTGCGGACTTTACCCGGGTCTTCCATCCGATCCAGGACAACGCCGTGAGTGAAACGGTCGATCCTGTAGATTCCTTCCTGTCCGGCAATGGTTTTTCCGGTCTCCGGATATAAGACCAGAGTCGGCACATTCATGCAGTCCACATTCTTCAGGGTCCACATGGTGAACATGTTG
Organism: uncultured Lachnospiraceae bacterium; assembly: GCA_946040795.1. Lineage (GTDB taxonomy): Bacteria > Bacillota > Clostridia > Lachnospirales > Lachnospiraceae > UBA1267. Next base: position 4,332 of record CAMGCK010000079.1, on the reverse strand, counting down.
TCCGCCAGGCGGATGTTCAGTGCCGGACCGGATACGTTTTCAAAGGAGCAGTCCTCCAGATAGATCTTGTCCATGAACTGTTCTTCCGTGTCGATGACCTTCGGAACATTCTTAAAAGAAGTGCGGAGCATGGTGAGACCCAGCTCGCGGGAATGGATGGCAGATTTTTTCTGACCTTCAAATGCACAGTCCACTGCCATGTAGGGCCAGCCAGGAGAACACTTGGTGGTCTTCATGCCGTAATCGCCGCCGATGAATACCACATTTTCCATCTCATTTCCGGCTTCGTACATACCGGCTGCGCAGTTACCTGCATCGATCACACAGTGATTGACGAAAGAGTGCTGGGCATAATGGGTGCGAAGACCGACGGCATACGGATTGCCATCGCCCAGTTTGATGTTGATGTTGGAAAATGCGCTGTAGAAGGTACCGGGATTTGCGTCGCGGACCGGATGATCTTCATCGACCACACCGTCGCAGTACCAGATCATGTATTTGTAGCCGCCCTTGTCGTCCGGATAGCAGCGGTCAAAGCCTTCCGCGTGGTCCTTTAAGACAAACAGCGGACGGTTCTTTCCGCAGCCAATCAGACGGATGGCCTTGGGAACGTAAATCGTGTCCGAGATCAGGTAGGTTCCTTCAGGAACGTACACGATGCCAAAGTTTTCATTTGTCTTCAGATCGTTAATGGCCTTCTGAATGTTGGCGGTATCATCGTGAACACCGTCTCCGTAAGCCGGGTATGCTTCAGAACCCAGTACACAGGCTTGCGGGTCGTTTGGAATCATCGTGTAAACAGATTCGAGTCTCATGTAATAGCCTTTCCGCAAGTACCGCCGTCGTGCCCGGACTTGCTTTTCTTATATTAACTGTTATAATCATTATATCGACAGAAAGAAAAAAAGCAAGAAACTTCAAACGGATCGAAGACGGAATGTGCCGCGGATCCGGGAAAGGTCCCCATGTACGATACGATCTTATTTGATCTTGACGGAACGCTGTCCGATCCGGGAATCGGCATCACAAATTCAGTTATGCATGCGCTGGAACACTGGAACATCCGGGTGAAGGAGCGGAGTGAACTGTATCGTTTCATCGGCCCGCCGCTTCTCTCTTCTTTCGAAAAATTCTATGGTTTTTCAAAAGAAGAGAGTCGGGAAGCACTGAAGATCTATCGGGAGTATTTCAGTGTGAAAGGCCTGTTTGAGAATGATATGTACGAGGGTATTGAGGAACTTCTGAAGGAACTGAAGGCGCGCGGAAAAAGAGTGATTCTGGCAACCTCCAAGCCGGAGCTTTACGCAAGGCAGATCCTGGAGCATTTTGGCATTGACGGATATTTTGATTTCATCGGCGGCGCGTCCATGGATGAGGTCCGTGTGGCCAAGGCCGATGTTATCCGCTACGCGCTGGAGAGCGTTGGTCTTTTAAAGGCGGGAGAAACGCTTCTTCCGGAGGATGTGCGTATGAAAACGGTCATGATCGGCGATCGCTTTCATGATGTGGAAGGTGCAAAAGCAAACGGACTTCAGACCATCGGCGTGCTGTATGGCTATGGAAGCCGGGAAGAACTGGAGGAAGCCGGCGCGGAGCACATTGCGGCGGAAGCGGCGGATATTCTGACGATCGTGGGGTGAATTATGGATCGAAGAAAAATGACATTCAAACTGTGTATCCAGATGGCGATCCTTCTTCTGTTCATCGGCATTTATATCCGATACTGCAGATAACAGAGGAAGTTTACGGAAGGTGGAATAAGCATCCCCAAGAGACCCTGCAGAACGCATGGGAATCTTGACATTCCCCCCATGGCATTGTAAAATGTGCGCGTACGGAGAGGTATCGAAGTGGTCATAACGAGCTCGACTCGAAATCGAGTTGCCGGGGATACCCGGCACGTGGGTTCAAATCCCATCCTCTCCGTCTGGAATGTGCCCCGTCCGGCAGCGGCCGGGGCCTTTTTATGACCCGCAATGCCGTCATGCGCAGCTGACGGTGACGAACTGTAAGAGCAGAAGATTTGAGGTAACATATGAAGTCTCTCAGAGAATTATATCGCATTGGCCGCGGGCCATCCAGTTCTCACACCATGGGACCGGACCGTGCGGCCCGGCTTTTCTTAAGGGAATATCCGGAGGCAGATGCGTTTTCAGTGACCTTGTACGGATCGCTTGCAAAGACCGGCAGAGGCCATCTGACGGACCGCGCGATCCTGGAAGCGCTGGGTGAAGAGCGTACGACGCTTACCATGGATACGGAAAAGGAAGATCTTCCGCATCCCAATACGATGGAATTCACGGCGCTTAAAAACGGTGAGACCATCGGCTTCATGCAGGCACTTTCCGTGGGCGGAGGCGCAGTTTCCATCGTGGGACGGCCGGACATGGATTCACCGGAAGTGTATCCGGAGAATTCCTTCACGGAGATCGCAGCGTACTGCAAGAGCCACAATCTGCGTATTTCCGATTATGTGGAACTGCATGAAGGCCCGGAGATCTGGGATTTTCTGGCCAGGGTATGGGATACCATGAAGGAAGCGGTCTATGCCGGACTCTCTGTCACCGGGGAGCTTGCCGGCGGACTTCATGTGGAACGGAAGGCACAGTATCTGTATCAGCAGCGGCACATCGATGAAAGTCCGATGACGCGGATGAACCGCATTGTCTGTGCATACGCTTTTGCCGTGGCGGAGCAGAATGCGTCCGGCGGAACCATTGTGACGGCACCTACCTGCGGTTCCTGCGGTGTGGTACCGGCAGCACTTCTTTATATGAAGGAGTCGCGTGATTTCCGGGATAAGGACATTTTGAAAGCGCTGGCAGCGGGAGGTATCATCGGCAATCTGATCAAGACAAACGCGTCCATTTCCGGTGCGGAGTGCGGATGCCAGGCGGAGATCGGTACGGCGTGCAGCATGTGCGCGGCGGCACTTGCGGAACTGCATGGGATGGGTATTGATCAGATCGAATACGCGGCGGAGGTGGCGATGGAGCATCATCTGGGGCTGACCTGCGATCCCATCGACGGTCTGGTGCAGATCCCCTGCATTGAGCGTAATGCCGTGGCATCCATGCGTGCCATCAACGCGCTTTCGCTGGCCAATTTCCTGTCCAGCACCAGAAAGATTAGTTTCGATGTAGTGGTGGAGACCATGTACGAAACCGGCCGCGATCTGAATTTGAGCTACCGTGAAACGGCGCAGGGCGGTCTGGCCAAACTGTATCGGTAAAAGAGGGGGCATGAGCTCCGAAACCATCGAATCACGAACTGCGATTCATCATTTTGAATAAAAATCTCGTAAAGGCTTTTCCTTGATTTTGCATATCCGATAAAGTTGCAGAATCATACAGGAAAAGCCTTTACTTTATTCTGATAAAGTGACAAAGCGATAAAGCGTCAAGATGAAGTGCGGGAAGCGAGAATGTTATGAAACGTGACAATGATGTATTGAACAGCATGGAAAAGGTCGTGTTTGAACTACGGTCCATTATTAAAAACAACTCCCCAAAGCCGGGCGTTACGCGGAAGCTTTATTACGATGAAAACGTTTATCGAGTGGGGCATGGCAGCAATACTTTTAAGGAGATTCTTCAGAGCGGTCTGGAATGCATCGGTGCAACGGACAGTTATCAGATCGGTGAGGTGCTTCTCATCGCTGCCAGAAGCCTGGCGGTTACGGGAAGACGGTTTGTTTTAGATGTGTGTCAGATGCACTTCAACTGTTGAAACCGCCGTGTACCGAACGGTACGCACGGTGGTGTGAGAGGACGGGGGTTAGTCACCCCCTCCTACTCGATTTATTATGTGATTCGTGGATTAGTGGAAATAAGGAAATAAGGCAAAATGAGTTATTTTGCGTGTTTTCTCAAATTTTGCTTAGTAAATGTCATTGTTTCAAGAAGAAAATCCTGCTCGTTTTCTGTGCAGTCTGAAAAAGTATCGGAAACAAGGGAAACAACATCATTTATATATAGTTGAGAATGTCCGAAGAGAATATAGTCTGTAGAAACATTCAAAACTTCAGAAATGGCGGCCAATGAGTCCAAACTCATTTTGCAGTGGTTGTTTTCTAAGTTGCTGATGTGCATTACTGAAAGATTTGTTTGCTCAGCGAGAAAGTCCTGAGTCATTTTTCGGCTTTTTCGGACAGCTTTTATGCGTTTGGAAATATTTTCATAATCGAGAATCATGACAAAACTCCATATGGTAGAACAAAAACTAATAATAATAATTATTGTATTGTAAAAGGTGGGAAAATGTAATAAACTGATACAATAGATATTATGTAAATATATTGTAGTAAAATATCGCATTTGACTGGATGTAGTA
>CAMGCK010000078.1 GCA_946040795.1 uncultured Lachnospiraceae bacterium | reverse complement strand
TGCAAAAAAATCTTCCGTTTCAGCCTTCTGTTTTTTGCAAATGAGCTTCAAAACCACTCTTTGCAAAAATTTCTTCCATTCTATCCTTCTATTCTTTATAAATAAGCTTCAAAGTTCCCCATTGTGCTAATTTAGTCCCATTTCCGCCCGCCAGTCCAAACCTCTCACCGGCAAAGAAAGGACTGTGAAAAACCGAAATGATTTTTCACAGCCCCTTTTTTGTCAACCTGCGGGCAAAGCCCTGAGGACACACACGCAGTTTCTTCGAAACTGTTCCCTCGACTCCGTCTCGGCTTTCGTGTGTCCTGACATTGGGGACGTTTCATTCTGTCAACTTGAAGGGATCATCAATTACGATCCGTCCTTCATAGATATCACAGACTCCGCCGTAGAGATCGACCTTGCCATCTTCACGGAATACGATCCCCGAAGTGAAGGTACAGTCCTTCAGATCGGGCTTTTTGGCCGGCCCGTCCGGATAGCAGCTTCTGGTTCCGATGATCTTGAAATTTGACATTTCATGACACTCCGGATCAAAGGTGAAGGCGCAGTTTACATAGACCTTCTGCATAATGCCGTCCGCATCCTCATCCATATAGCTGGCGTGGCCGATGACACCTATTTTTCCGTCCTCCAAAAGATAAGCCTGGTTTACGCCGCCCCATTCGCCCTCGTTGAACAGGCCGTGAATGCCCGGCGCGGATTCGATGACCTCGTCCGTGAGTTCCTCCAGTGAATCAATGACCGTAAAACCGATCTGGCAGGTCGCGCCGTTTTCATATACGCCGGTACGCGGGCGCGAGAACACACCGATGCGCCCGTCCGCAAGCTGAATGAGACGGATGTCCTTCATCCGGTCCGGACCGGTGGTAAAATAGTACATGTCATTCAGATCTGTACCGCGGTAGAAGTAACCGTAGTAGGTGTCGATCTTACCGCTCCGCATGCGTACGTGCGTACCGCCGAGGACGATTTCATCGCCGATCTTCGTAATGAACGGATCCTCCAGCTGATACACAGGGCTGTCCTTTACGAGCGTCCATTCGTCGAGGCCGGTCTCTTCAAATAACATCGCCCGGGAGCGGGCCCATTCCTCACGCCGTTCCACACGGCCGTAAATGTAACGTTTTCCGCCCCGGGTAAACGGAATGGAGCAGTTATAGACATCATACCCGGGAATACCCAGAAAGGTCAGTTTATGCTGTTCATAGATGATTTTGTTCTGTTCAAAGGATTCTTTTCTTGCCTTGAATTCCATAATGCGGTCCTCCGTGTCTGATTCTGTATAGTATTGTAGCAGATTATCCGTTTTTTTAAAGAGAAAACGATACAACTGATGACAAAAAGATGATTTTAGAGTATTGTGATTACAGAAATATTTACAGGAGGAAAACAGCTTGCAGAGAGAAGAACATTCACCCATTGCGAAGTTTGCGCTTGTTGTTGTGATCCTTCTGTTTTTATTTGTCATGTACCAGAATGTGATCCATCCGATCCTGACGAATCCTCATTACGACCGCATGGAACCCGTGGAGGCGCTGGCTGCACAGTTTGCTGTATATGAGCGTACTGCGGTGCTGACCGCGGAACAGGTGGGCTCGGAGGAAAATCTATCGCCCATTTTTCATCGGCTGTACCGTGAGCATCCGGAGCTTTTCTGGATGAACGGCACTGGACAGTGGTCACAGGTAACCGTTGGAAGCCGCAAACAGTACGAGCTTACCTTTGGGTACCGCGGGAATGCCGCCGATGTGGAAGCGGAAGACCGGGCCATGAAGCAGGTGGCTGAACAGATCCTGACTGAAGCACGAAAAAAAGGCAGTGATTACGACAAAGCACTGTATGTCCATGACTGGCTGGTACTGAATTGCACCTACGATGTGCACGCCCTCGGCATGTACAATTCCTGGCAGGAGGCCGCCCGCCGCGACTTTGCGTATACGACTTACGGTTGCCTGGTGAACCGGACGGCGGTCTGTGATGGTTATTCCAAAACCTTCCAGTATCTGATGCATGAACTTGGGATCGCCTGTGATTATGTGGGCGGAACGGGCATCACAAGGACCGGATCCGGGCCGCATTCCTGGAACAGGGTCGTGCTGGACGGGAAGACCGTCATGGTGGATGTGACCTGGGACGATCCCATCGGCAACAGCTTTACATCCGGCAGCGTGTCCCATGACTATTTTGCGGCTTCACCGGACAAATTCGCAAAAGATCACATCGAAGATCCGGAGCAGTAACAGAAATAATATTGGATCATAAAGAAGTTTACTTATTTTTCAGAGGAGAACAGTATGCTTGAAGTATCTCATGTAACAAAAAAATATGGCAAAAATATTGCCTGCAATGACCTTTCGTTTACTCTGGAACCGGGAAGTGTGATGGCTCTTCTTGAAAAATTTGAACTTTCAGATAAGAGCAAAAAATTCGGTGATGAGCTTTCCAGGGGCATGCAGCAGAAACTGAATCTCTGCCTGGGCCTTCTGCCGGATCCGGAAGTTCTTCTTCTGGATGAGCCGATGATCGGCCTGGATCCTCACCGCTGTTCATCGATCCCAGAACACGGCGGAAGTAAATCGTTATCACGGAAGAAAGAGGAGGCAGCATGATGAAAAAAACAGCAATCGTAACGGGTGGTTCCAGAGGCATTGGCTATGCCATCGCGCATCAGCTGGGCACGGAAGGATATAATGTGGCAGTTTTTTCCGGCGGCGGCCTGGAAAAGTATCAGGAAGCGTTTGATAAGCTAGCGGATGAGGGCATTTCATGGATCTATGTGCAGGGAAGCCTGGACAGCACGGAGGACCGAAAGAAGCTGGTGGAAGAGACCATAAAGGTCTTTGGACGGATAGATGTCCTCGTTAATAATGCCGGCGTGGCACCCCTGGTCCGCGCGGATCTTTTGGAAATGACGGAGGAAAGCTATGACCGTGTCATGGGCATCAATCTTCGCGGAAACATGTTTCTGACGCAGCTTGTGGCAAAGCAGATGATCGCGCAGGAGAAGATCGGTCCCAAGAAGGGGACCATCGTGAACATCGGTTCCTGCTCCGCGGAAGTGTCCTCCATTTCCCGCGGTGAATACTGTGTGAGTAAGGCCGGTATTTCCATGCTGACCAAGCTGTACGCGGACCGTCTGGCGCCGGAGGGCATTCTGGTGCATGAGATCCGTCCGGGCGTCATTATGACGGACATGACGAGCGTGGTCAAGGCGAAGTATGACGCGCTGATTGAAAAGGGCGAGTTTCCCATTGCCCGCTGGGGTACTCCGCAGGACGTGGCCGATGCGGTCAGTCTGTTCTGCTCGGACAAGATGACTTATACCACCGGAAACTACATTGATGTGGACGGCGGTTTCCACATTCGCAGACTGTAACGGAGGCAGCATGAGCGCACACGAACGTTTTCATTACAACACGCTGGAAGAACTGAAGAAGCGTGCGGAAGAACTGGGCGTAACGATTCCTTTTGCAGCGGATACAAAGATCCTCGGCACAACCGTTTCCTTCGGCAATGTGACGCTGCCGAACCGCCTGGGCACAGCGCCGATGGAAGGCGCGGATGCACTGCCGAACGGCGCGCCGTCGGAGTTTACACGCCGGCGCTATATTCGCGAGGCAGAGGGCGGCGCGGGCATCATCTGGTTTGAGGCAATCACCATCGTTCCGGAGGCACTTTCCGGATCCACCCAGCTGTTCCTGAACGAGGAAACGCTGGAGGATTTCAAGCATCTGACCGCGGAAATCAAGGAAGCAGGCATTCGTACTCACGGCGTGGCCCCGTACCTGGTCATGCAGGCAAACCACAGCGGCCGGTATTCCAACCCCGGCAATAAGCCTGCCCCGCTCATTGCCTTCCGCCATCCGGAACTGGAGCAGTTCCGCGCAGCGGACGATTCCTGCATCGTCAGCGACGATTATTTAAAGGGCCTGGAAGAAAAATTCGGCGACGCGGCACTTCTTGCGCGCAAGGCCGGATTTGACGCGGTGGATATTAAAAGCTGCCACGGTTATCTGCTGGCGGAGCTCACCGGGGCGCACACGCGCCCGGGCCTCTATGGCGGAAGCTATGAAAATCGTACGCGCATGATGAAGAATGCTGCACGGGCGGCCAAGGTCCACGAGACACCGGATTTTAAGATCACTGCGCGCCTCGGCATTTACGACGGCTATCCCTGGCCCTATGGATTTGGTGTTTCCGAAGGCAGCGGCCTGACGCCGGACTTCACGGAGCCCATCCGGCTGGTAAAGGAGCTTCATGAGGAAATCGGCATGGAATTCATCGACCTCACCATGGGCAATCCCTATGTGACGACGCATGTTACGCGCCCCTATGACCGCGGAAAATATCCGCCGGACGAGCACCCGCTGGAAGGCATTGCGCGCATGGCGCAGGGCATTCGTGCGGTGAAGGAGGCTGTGCCGGACATGGTGATCTTTGGTTCGGCGCCTACGTATCTCCGGCAGTACTGTGATCTGTATACGGCAGGCGCGGTGGAGCAGGGCTACATGGACGGCATGCTGTTCGGGCGCATGTCCTTTGCGGATCCGGCCTTTGCCGATGAGATCGTGAAGGGCGGGCGCATTGACCCGTCGCATGTATGCCTTACCTGCGGTATGTGCGGGGATCTGATCCGCGCGCATAAGCCCACGGGTTGTGTGGTGCAGGACAAGGAAACTTTCATGCCGTTCTATAAGGAATTCATGGAGATCAAGAAGACGCAGCCAAAGAATTTCAGAGGATAAGCCTAAGCTTGCTTGGCGGATAAGCCTAAGCTTGCTTGGCGGGTAAGCCTAAGCTTGCTTGGCGGGTAAGCCTAAGCGATGAATTGGGGATGGAAAACATGGACATTATTGTAAACAAATATGACGCGCTTGTCGTCGGCTTCGGCGCTGCCGGCTTGAAGACTGCGCTTCAGTTAAAGAAAAACGGTGTGAAAAATGTGACGATCGTCACGGAAAACCGGATGGCCGGCACGTCGCGGAATACCGGTTCGGATAAACAGACCTATTACAAACTGTCTCTTTCCGGCGATGACCCCGACTCCGTCCGCAGCATGGCTGAGGACCTTTTTTCCGGCGGATGTGTGGACGGCGACCAGGCGCTCTTAGAGGCGGCGCTATCCGTACGCGGCTTCTTTGCACTGGTGGAAGCGGGCGTTCCCTTCCCCTGCAACGAATTCAGCGAGTACATGGGCTATAAAACGGACCATGACCGTGGGAGACGCGCAACGAGCGCGGGACCGTATACGTCGCGCTATATGACGGAGCAGCTGGAAAAGGCCGTGGAAGCGGAAGGCATCACGGTGCTGGATCGGTATCAGGTGGTGAGGGTGCTGACGGAAAAAGACAGTGTCACCGGCCTTCTTTGTCTGGTGACATGCGCCGGTGTACAGGCGGCTGCAGAGGCACAGCCTGATCCGGTATCACCGGAACACGCAGACTTTCACTACGAAATTCTTCTTAGTAATCACATCGTCATGGCGACCGGAGGCCCCGCCGGCATGTATCGGGACAGCGTATATCCGGCTTCTCAGCACGGTTCCAGCGGCTTGATTTTTGAAACAGGTGCAAAGGGTAAGAATCTGACCGAGTGGCAGTTCGGCCTGGCATCCAAGAGCCCGCGCTGGAATGTGAGCGGCACCTATATGCAGGTCCTGCCGCGCTTTGTTTCCACGGCGCAGGACGGCAGCGACGCCCGCGAATTTCTGCAGGAATATTTTGAGAACGCGGGAACACTGCTTTCCATGGTGTTTTTAAAGGGCTATCAGTGGCCCTTCGACGTTAGTAAAGTCGCCAATGGCTCCTCTGTGATCGACCTCCTGGTCTACCGCGAGACCATTCTCCGCGGCCGCCGGGTGTTCCTTGACTATCGCACGAATCCCTGCGGCGGAGAGATCCTTTACGAGAAGCTGTCTCCGGAAGCGCATGAGTATCTGAAGAATGCCGGAGCGATGTTCGGCACGCCCATCGACCGACTGGAGAAGATGAACGCGCCCGCTATTTCTTTCTACCTGGACCACCATGTGGATCTTCGAACGGAAATGTTGGAGGTGGCGGTCTGCGCGCAGCATAATAACGGCGGCATTGCGACGGATGCCAACTGGGAGACCGATGTTCGTGGCCTTTACGTGGTGGGTGAAGCCTGCGGAAGTCACGGGGTGACGCGGCCGGGCGGTTCGGCGCTGAATGCCGGACAGGTCGGTGCGATCCGGGCGGCGGAGAAGATCGGAAGAGATGTGGCCGCCCAGGTGAAAGCGAGCGGAAAAGAAGACGTCGGGGAGAAGGCTGCCGGCACTGGTGCAGGGGGCATTGATACTAAGGACGATACAGCAATAGGTCTTTGTGGTGAAAGTATTCACCGGGCCGAAGACCGCATAAACCTTGTGACTCGCATCCATGGTCTGCGTTCAGCCAAGGAGCTCCTTTTAGAAGCCGCCAAGCGTATGAGCGCAGCGGGCGGCATGATCCGCGAAGAGGCGCGCATCAAAACGGCGCTTGCGGAAACGGAAGAACTGCTGAAAAATTTTGAGTACATTGTCCGGCCGGAGAGCGGTACGGATGTGAAATATGTGTATCGGCTGTATGACACCCTGCTTTCGCAGCGCATGTACCTGACGGCCATGGCGGCGTACATGGCAGGCGGCGGAAAGAGCCGCGGTTCGGCGCTGTACACGGACCCGGAAGGAGCGCTGGCATCGGACAAGCTGCCGGAACTGTACCGTATGCAGCTTGATCAGGGGGCGCATTCGGGCGAGGTTCAGGAAGTTAAGATGACCGGCAAAGACATTGAAGTCACCACACGCCCCGTGCGGACAATTCCGGATGCCGGTCTGTTCTTTGAGACGGAGTGGGCAAAGTTCCGCGAGCGGAACGGAATCAGCTGAGTAATGGAATATTTTGCGGCGGTCGTCCGAATCCCAGAAGCGGTCTGGTTTACGAAGGCATCGAGCTCTGCCGCAAGGAAAATGTGGATTTCGAGCATCCGGAGAGAACGGCAAAGGCGGGCATCGAGCGCTTGAGACAGCTCCTCATTTCCATCGGCATGCCGAAGAACTTACAAGGAGGAAAATTTAGTGAAGTGTTTATTCATCGGCGGAACCGGCGTCATGAGCACCGAAGTGACCGCGCTGGCTCTGAAAAAGGGCATGGACATTACCATGATCAACCGCGGCAACCACATGGATCGCATTCCCGAGGGCGTGAAGCTCATCCAGGGTGATCTGGACGAGGTATCCGTTCAGGAGCAGATCAAGGACGAGTACTATGACGTTGTCATGAACTTCGTTGTTTACAAGCCGGAAGCCGCAGAGCGCGACATCAAGCTGTTCAACGGCAAGTGCTCACAGTACCTGGTCGTTACTTCTGCGTGCATTTACGAAAAGCCCGTCAAGGCATTCCCGCTTACGGAAAGCGCCTGCGTGGCGAATTCTCCCTGGGACTATGCCCGCGACAAGATCGCCATGGAAGAAGTTTACCGCAAGGCCTATAAGGAACTGGGCTTTCCGGTAACGCTGGTTCGTCCGTCTCACACCTACTGCAAGTGGTCCATTCCGGTATCCCTTGGCGGCGGCTGGGAAGTGGTCAGCCGTATCCTTCGTGATAAGCCCGTTGTTGTTCAGGGCGATGGCCTGACTGTCTGGACCATCACTCACGCACGCGACGTTGCGGTCGGTATGGTCGGTCTTTTTGGCAACAGCCATGCCATCGGCGAAGCGGTTCACATTACCACGGATGAGATCATTACCTGGGACGATATTTACAAATCCATCGCCCGCGTGCTGCACAAGGAAGTCAAGCTTGTTCACATTTCCACGGAAATGATCTGTGCGGCAATGCCGAATGAATGGGGCCATTTTATGGGCGATATTTCACACTGCGCGATCTATGACAACACCAAGATCAAGCGTCTGGTGCCGGCTTATCATGCTGAAACCACCGCTGATGAAGGTCTTCGCGAGGCCGTGGAGTACCTGATGGCGCATCCGGAAATGCAGAAGGACAATCCGGAATTCGATGCAAAGTGCGATGCCTTAGTGGCAGCGTATGAAGCGTTTAAGAAGAGCTTTGAATAATTAGTTTGAACAAAAGTCGGGCCTCTTACAGCGTAAGGGGCTTGTGCTGATTCAAAGACTATGACAATTTGATGACGGAATAATGCGAGTTATGAAATAGAAAGGAGCCCTTAATGCCTTCATTTGAATTTAAGTTTTTCTCCAAAGTCCTTGGAAAATCCACTGCAATCAATGTAATCCTTCCGGAAGCGGAAGAAGTGCTGGAAAACGGCTGGAAGAACATTTATCTGCTTCACGGCTGGAGCGAGGATCATACGGCGTGGATGCGTTTTACCTCCATCGAGCGCTATGCCAACAAGCGTAAATGTGCCGTCATCATGCCGGATTGCGGCCTGTCCTTTTACAACGACATGGCGCACGGCCTGAATTATTTCACCTATCTCACCGAGGAACTGCCGGAGATCTGCGCGCGCTATTTCCGCATTTCCAGAAGGCGGGAGGACAATTTCATCGGGGGTCTGTCCATGGGCGGCTGCGGCGCGGTCACGACCGGACTTCGTCGTCCGGACCTGTACAGCGGCATCATCTGCCTGTCTGCGTCCAATTTTCCCGCCGATGCCTTCAAGGAGCAGTATGAAAGCGGCGGCTTCTGGCCGGGCTGGATGGAATCCATGAAGCAGATCTACGGCGATGTTTTCCCGAATCTGAAGGGCTCCGATTACGATGCGTATGTCATGGCCGATAAGGTCGTGAAGGCAGGAGGTCCTTATCCGAAGCTGTTCCATTACATGGGACTGGAGGAAACGGATGGTCTTCGCTGGGCTAAGGCTATGGAGCAGTATTTCAAGGGAATCCCCGGTGATCCGTTTAGTTATAAGCTGGTCACCTATCACGGCATTCACAACTGGGACAGCTGGGATGCGGTGATTGAAGAAGGTATGGATTATGTGGGGCTGTGTGAGTGAATTTGCTGAAAAAGCGTAAATAGACAGGTTTATTGCACCCGTTATATCCTTGATGGCGAGAGCCGGTGGGGGTATAACGGGTGTAGTGGTTAGGGGAGGCAGTAAAACATTGATTTAAAGTCCGTATTATTGTACTCCTTATACGCGATAATTCTGCCATAAGACACAGACATAACATTGAAAGGAAGGTATGAAAATGAATTGGTCAATTAATGCTATGGGTTCGCCTTTTGACATGAATGGCGATGGAAAACTGGATACCATCGAACAGTCTTTGGAGATGATGTATCTTAATGACAATGTTGCTAATACAAGCAATAGTCGAAGAGATGAAATTGAAGAAGTGCTGGCGGCAAATGGTTATTCTTTGGAGGATCTTGATGATATGGATCCGGAGGAAGTCAGGGAAATGCTGGAGGATGCAGGGGTAGAGCTTGCATAAATATATCAGCTGCTGCATAGTTACTATTTGGGCTGTTTGGGGCAAGACTTGAAAATTGATAGAAGAAGCGATGGAATCGGTTTATGCTGAGGCCATCGCTGTTTTTTGCATGAATTAACGCCCGGAGTTTTATTGCAATCCCGGAATACCAACATCTGAGCTAAATTCAGCGGAAGTTTTATTTGATAATACATGGATGATGTTATATAATCTCC
>CAMGCK010000077.1 GCA_946040795.1 uncultured Lachnospiraceae bacterium | reverse complement strand
TTCGCCTTTTTCATCGTTTTTCACAAGTTCGGCTTTGCGGCACATCAAATTTTGTGCAATAAATTATCGGTAACGTACTGTTGCAAATCCTGCATTTTGTGGCATAATAAAGGTAGTTGTGCGGTACTCCGGATGGAGACCGTTGATTCAAAGAACTTATACGACCCTGGAGAGGGTCGAAAAAAAATACTACTAAAACATCAGAGGTGTACACATGATCGTTACAGGTACTCAGGAAAAGAAGATCCTTGCGCAGGCAAGAGAAGAGCGTTGGGCCATCGGCGCATTCAACGCATTTGACATCAACACTGCTGACGCCATCCTTACCGCAGCTGAAGAGCTCGGTGTTCCGGCTATGATGCAGCTTTGGGACTTCCATGATCCGGAAGCTCCGGAAGGAAACAGCATGCTGAACGCAGCAGCTACCAAGGCTCTTGTTACCATGATCACTGCTCGTGCTGCAGCAAGCCCGGTTCCGGTCATCCTTCATCTGGATCATACCAGAACCTTTGGCGGATGCATCCGCGGTATCCAGAACGGTGCAACTTCCGTCATGATCGACGCTTCTCAGGCTCCGATGGATGAGAACATCGCCCTTACCAAGAGAGTCATCGAAGCCGCTCATGCTTGTGACGTTCTTGTTGAAGCTGAAATCGGCCATGTTGCAAGCAACAACGACCTGAACAATTCCGCATATACCTCCGTTGAAGATGCTAAGCGCTTCTACGAAGAAACCAACACCGACCTGCTTGCAGTTTCCATCGGTACCGCTCATGGCTTCTACGCTACCGAGCCGGTTCTGAACTACGAGCGTATCGCTGAGATCCGTGAAGCTATTCCGGTTCCGCTTGTAATGCACGGTGCTTCCGGTCTGACCGATGAGCAGTTCAGAAAGTGTATCGAAAACGGTATCGTTAAGATCAACTTCGCTACCTACGTTCAGATCGAAGGCGGTAAGGCTATGGTTGCTGCTCTGGACAAGATGAACGAAGCAGGCCGTCGCCCCACCTTCAATGGTCTTGTTGGCATGGGTCAGAAGGCTGCAAAGGATTACATCAAGCATCACATGGAACTGTTCGGTACCCGTCCGGTTACCCTGTAATCTCTGTTAACAAAAAGCATGTGTTCTGCGAAAGCGGAATTCGGTATAAAAAAGACCCCGGAGGGAACTCCGGGGTCTTTTTTAAACTTAAACTCCTCGCAGAATAATTCCGCAATCCTCTTCGCCAACGCCATAATGGTCAAAATCGGCGGATTGCCCATGGACTTCGGCAGCAGTCTCACTTCTTATCTGCTGCCATTGCTGCCTTAAGTGCAATCGGTGCAAAGATCATTGCTACGATCAGGCATACCACATAGAGCGGAATAAAAGTCTTCAGGAATGCCATCAGGCATACGATGAAGGGCTGCTTTGCAATGATCATGACATTGAATACAGTCATGATGATACCGATGACCACAACGAAGATCAGAACTACCGGAAGGTTGCCGACTAAAGCACCGAGGAAAGTATCCGGGTTCATGCCAAGCTTTGCCGGGAAGGTCTTAACGATCTTCTGTACCGGTACAACAGCGTTGATGATGCATGCTTCTGTGTCAGACATCGTCTCCGGATGAAAAACTGGATGATGCTTATCTCACGCTGTACCCGAACAGCAACTTCATCTTGTTCAGCCGGAAATGCTCGGAAAAAGAGCTCTATGATCTGGTGGGCGCTGTTTTCTTATCCGAACTCCGCTATGCGCAGATGATCACGAGCCTTCTGGAATTTTCCAGCAATAATCACGGGCTACAGGCACTTGTAGATACCGCAAACAGCATTATCGGCTTCCCCATCGTCATTTTGGATTCCAGCTACCGCATTCTGGCCATGTCTCAGCCCAACACTTACGATGAAATTCTCGGGCTGAATGAGCAGCGTAATCTGGGCTACCTTTCAGAGAAAAACCTGAAGCGCCTGAAGCGTGACCGGGTTTATGACCAGTTGAGAAGATCCCCTTCAAACTATATGATATCCAAAGCAACTGACGCAACTGTGCGCTGGTACAATACCCTGGTCTATGTACACGGCATTGAAGTCGCAGAGATCGGCATCCCGGAATACGGCCGCGAATTCAACAATAACGATGTTAAGTTCTTCCGCCATTTTAAGCAGCTGGTCGAGTGGGAAATGGAGCATGAAAACTTTTATCTTCCCAATAAAGGTATCATGCACAGTATTTTCATCTCCGAACTGCTGGAACAGAAATTCACCAATACTTCCATGGTTGAAAAAAGAAAGCAGATGCTGGGTTGGAACGAAGAACCCGGTTATTTTGTACTGACGGTTTTTGCAGAAAATGAAGTGCATTTCCGGAAAAAGGCGGAATTTTTCGCTCTTCAGGTGCAGAAGCTCTTTCCATACACCCGCTGGGCCATTGAACAGACACACATGATCCTGCTTCTTGCAGTCGCAGCACCCCGCCTTGAGTTATTCGGACCTTCAAGTGAACTTGCTGCCCTGTTCAGAAATAACCATATGTACGGTACTCTCAGCAATCACTTTTCGGATCTTTTGGAGATGAAGAAAAACTATGACCAGACGCTGGCCATCCGCGAATTTATCAATATCAGAAACACCGAAACGCCCATCATCCATTATTCCGACTATTCATTGTTTCATATGGCCAAGATCCTGTCGGATTCTTACGACATCCGTGATTTCTGCAGCCCGGTCATCAAGCTGATTGAAAAATATGACAGTGATTATCACACACCCTATCTGGAAACGTTGAGAGAGTTTCTGCTGCATGCCGACAATCCCTCCCTCTGCGCGGAGAACCTGTGCGTTCACAAAAACACCTTTTTTTATCGTATGAACAAGATCCGCGAACTTTTCCCCGTGGATTTCAACGACGGCCTGATTCGCATGCATCTTCTCATGACCCTGGAATTAATGAAGCTCCGCACCTCTTGATGCGGAGCTTCTTATCATGCTCTCCAGAAAGTCATCGGTTCGATGGGCTTTCCAAGTACCGTAAGCGGCTTATTCTCAAAGACTTCGCGCGCGTTCCGCACAAAATCCTCCGGTGTCAGGTCACGATCACGGACGATGCACCACTCCGGCTTGTAAGCAACTTCATAAAGCCACGGGCCTTCATAGCCCACTTCCAGAAGCGCGTTGTACAGCGCCTGCCAGTCGATGCAGCCTTCACCTG
Organism: uncultured Lachnospiraceae bacterium; assembly: GCA_946040795.1. Lineage (GTDB taxonomy): Bacteria > Bacillota > Clostridia > Lachnospirales > Lachnospiraceae > UBA1267. The sequence goes on along the minus strand of CAMGCK010000077.1, from coordinate 6,454 downwards.
GCAGCCAATGCCGCTCGTTCCAGGCATCATAGTCGCTGATGTGGGTGCTGACGATCTTCTTGCCCACCTTTTTCACGAAATCGACGATTTCCTCACCCAGCAGATGGTTCGTATCAAAGCAGACGCCCAAACGATCATCGGCCTTCAGAAGCTGCAGAATATCCCAGGAGGATCGACCGAGGCAGGTGCGCGGCAGGTCTTCAATGAGGATCTGCGCATTCACGGACGCGGCAACATCCGCCAGCGTTTTTAAACTCTTCACCGCCTGTTCCATGTGTGCGCGGCGCTCTTCAACGACGATGGTCTCACCGCTGCAGTGCAGAATAAAATGCGGAATGCCCGCAGCACCGTTCTTCAGAATCAAACGGGACATATGCTCCACGGATTTCAGACGAAGTGTTTCATCCGGGGAAGAAATATCGATTTCCTCAAAGGGCGCAAAGGGAAGATGGAAGCTCCAGAGTTCCACACCGGTCTTCTTCGCGATCTCCATGGCCGGTGCCGGGTCAAAGGCATCGGAGGCCTCCGTTGTCAGCGAGATCTCCACTTTAGTGATTCCCGCCGCTTTCATGGCACGAAAATGTTCTTCTGTAATAGGCTTCATTCCGTTTGTGGATAAACCGATTTCCATAGTTCTTCCTTCCCCGGGAACCGAACGGCTGCCTTGCTTCCGATTCCTGAAATATTCTTAATTATTAAGCCTCTTTTCTCTCAAGCAGCCTTATCTTCTGTACTTGCATTTTCCGCCCACATTCTGCCCCTTGACATTTTCCTCAAAACTTGCGTGCGCCTTATTTCGTATTGGAATCCAGTGCTTCCTTTACCGTGAAGGTCCGATCCTGAAAAAGTCCGTACCGACACCGGTCACGATTCCGCTCTCCACGAAACGCCTCATTTACAACTTCAAACGGCACACTGCGGAACACACTGTAATCATCACTGTGGCAGCTGGTCACACCGTATGCATTCAGCGCTTCTACTGCGCTCTGAATGAATTTTTTCACAGTTTCCTTGTCCGGAACCGAAATTTTTTCTATAACAAGCGGCATGGCATTGTCACAGAAGATACCGTCCGGCTCACCGTCCTTCATGCCGATGCTTCCGCCTTCCGGCGATTCCGTGATTTCCTCATTGACATTCCCGGCTCCTTTTTGTATGTTGTACTTAACCACAGGTGCTTCGCGTTCGGATTTTCAAAGAAGCACCATACAAAGGAGGAATCGATGAAAAAGATCACTTTTATCGGTGCCGGAAGTTCCGTTTTCACCAGAAACCTGGTGCGGGATATTTTAACTTTCCCGGCATTCGATGATGTCTGCCTCATGCTGATGGACATCGATGAAGAAAAGCTTGCAATCGTAAAGGAATGTGTGGAAAAGATCGTTAAAAACGGCGGTCATCACGCAACAGTTCTTGCGACCACAGATCGCAGGGAGGCTCTTACCGGAGCGGACGGTGTACTCTGCACCATCTCCGTCGATCCCGAGATCGCCAAGCAGGATGTGGCGATCCCGATGAAATACGGCGTGGATTTCTGCGTCGGCGATACCCGCGGTGTCTCCGGTATTTTCCGTGCACTTCGCACCTGGCCGGCCATGCTGAAGCTCTGCCGTGAAATCGAGGAATACTGCCCGAAAGCTGTCTTCCTGAACTATACGAACCCGATGGCGATCCTCTGCTGCGGCATGCAGATGGTCTCCGATATCTGCGTTACCGGTCTCTGCCACAGCGTTCAGGGCACTTCTCAGATGCTGGCCCGCTGGATCGGCGCGGATTACGAAGATGTCACCTACACCTGCGCCGGTGTCAATCATCAGGCCTTCTACATCGACTTCAAGGTCAAGGGAGAGGACGCTTACCCGGCTATTCGCGAAGCCATGAAGAATCCCGAGGTTTATAACGAAGAGATCGTCCGTAACGAACTGTTCAAGCACCTGGGCTACTATGTCACGGAATCCTCCGGTCATTGTTCCGAGTATGTGCCGTGGTTCAGAAAGCGTCAGGACCTGATTGAAAAGTACTGCTGGCCGGGAACCGGCTGGAATCCGGGATATCATGCCATGGAGAAGGGTGTGGATCATACCGCCAGGGAAAACTGGAAGGAAGAATTCCTGAAATTTGCCGATGATCCCAAGAATCTGGAACGCGGATCCGAGTATGCAGCCTGCATCTTCAATGCCATGTTCGGTGATAAGACGCCCTTTGAATTCAACGGTAACGTCCGGAACTTTGGTCTTGTGGACAATCTGCCCGAAGGCGCGTGTGTGGAAGTACCGGTCCTGGCAAGTCCGAACGGCATCGAGCCCATTCACGTAGGCAAGCTTCCGCCGGAACTGGCAACCTTGATCAGTTATACCGCCATGGCTGAAAATCTGGCTGTAGAAGGTATGGTCACCGGCTGCAGGGAAAAGATCTATCAGGCCTGCTATTTTGACCAGAATGCAGCTTCCGTCCTGTCACTGGATGAGATCCGCGCAATGGTCGATGAGCTCTTTGAAGTCAACAAGGAATACCTGGGCTACTTAAAATAAGACAACACCAATGAAAAGCCGACAGTCCCTGTGACGTGTCTCTTTACCGGCATCCCGATAAAGGAGATCTGTCCCAAACTATCGGCTTTTTGCTTTTTCAATCGTATTATTGCTGATTCTTACTACCGGCTCTTTACTGTTTTCTTATCAATTCCGCTTATGCATTTCCTGCTCGATTCATTCTGCTGAGCACCGTCATTACAAGCCGCTGAAAGCCATTGCAATGCCCGCTGCTGTCCCGGATCTTCCTGGGAACCACTGCAGAAGCACATGCGGAACCGGGACTGTATTGCTTCAACAACACCTACCCCTGCCAATTCACTTAATTCTTTTGAAAATCCTTTTAATGACCCTATTGCCCCTGGGCCTCCGTGAACTAAAACTACTTTGTAGGGGTCATCACCATATAAACGTACCACTTGCATCACCTCTATATTTTGGTATTCTATATCAATTATATCAAACCTCTTACTCTTTACTGTTACAGCCATTCTCTTTTGACCTAAAACCGACGGACTTGCCTGTCCGCCAATAACCGAATATAATGACCACAACACTTATGAAAGGGCATAATGAAAAGCACCCCTTCATGTATCGTGCGCCAACACGGTACAGGGTGCTCTTCGTGACTCCACTAGTCATGATTAGTTTACATTCCTTTTGGCTTGAAAGCAAGCCCTGTACTGAAAAATCTTTTATGTAAGGAGCAGGGAAAATATATCCTGTCCTGTTTGTAATGGTTCTTTGTCCGTCTATGGCAGCCGAAAACGTTATCTCTTTGATGAGAACGGTGAAAGGGTGACTCTTATCATCCGGCGTATGAAGTGCGATTCCTGTTCAAGGATCCATCATGAACTTCCGGATTGTATCGTTCCCTATAAACAGTATTCATCAGCTGTTATTGAAGCACTGTTGTCATTAAAAGGTGATGATATCAAGGAAGCTACCTTCCCGGGGGAGTCTTCTTCGATGTATCGAATCATCAGCTGGTTTTCTCTGCTCCGTCTTTACTTTGAAGGGGTTCTGAATTCCCTGAAGCTCCAGTGGAAAGACGACCTTGAGATTCAAAAAGATCTGGCATCCCTGCTGCCGCTTGTCGCGACCTCACTACCAGCCGGCTGGCTGAAGATGCTTGTCCGATATGCCGTAAACTCGGGATTCTGGCTACAGACCCACTTTGCATAGTCTGTCCGCCGGTCAACTGATATCCTTATGAAAACAAATGATTTTCAGGAGGATCATCAATGAATAAACAATTAGCAGAAGAAACAGCAGCAAACAGACTTCGTATCATCTCACCGCTTCTTGATCCCATGCTGGATTCGGCGAAACGTAACCAGCTTAAGAATGAGCTCGCATCGCAGTTCAGTCTTTCAGAAAGGACTTTGAGGCGCTGGATAAATCTCTATAACGAAAAAGGATTCGAAGGTTTAAAACCACAGACTCCATCTCACGAAGGATCTACTAAGATACCTGAAGAACTTATCAATGAAGCAATCATGCTTCGAAGAGAAGTTCCCGGAAGAAGCATCAAAGAGATCATAGATACCCTGGAAGCTGAAGGGCTTTCAGAACCGGGGTTCTTAAGAAAAAGTACACTTCAGGACCAGCTTCAAAAGCGCGGTTACTCAAGCCATCAGATGAAGACCTACGCCAAAGATATAACATCAGCAAGACGTTTTCAGAAACCCTGGCGAAACTATCTGTGGCAGTCTGATATCAAGTACGGTATATATCGATAATAAGCCGACCTACATGGTCTGCTTCATGGATGACTGCACAAGAAACATCATGCATTCCGAGTTTTATGACTCGCTGGATCAATCCATTGTTCAGGACTGTTTCAGAAAAGCACTCATTAAGTATGGTGCACCGGACTGTGTATACTTTGATAACGGAAAACAGTTCCGTACACATTGGATGAAGCGTGCTTGCGGTAAGCTCGGGATCCGTCTTCTCTATGCAAAGCCCTATAACCCTGAAGGTAAGGGAAAGCAGGAAAGATACAATCGTACTGTTGATGCTTTCTTAAGAGAAGCGGCTCTTGAAAAGCCTAAGAGTCTTGAACAGCTGAACAGGCTCTATGAGACCTGGATGCAGGAATGCTATCTCAATAAACCGCATAGCGCATTAAATAATCTTTCGCCATATGAAGCGTATCAAGGTGACAGTCACGAAATCCGTTTTCTTTCTGCTGACCGTATCGCAGATGCCTTTCTCACCTGTGAACAGAGAAAAGTCGATAAAGGCGGCTGCATCAGTTTTGACGGTAGAAAATATGAAGTTGAACTTGGTCTTTCCATGATCTATAAAACCGTCGATGTCATCTATGATCCTGCTGACATTTCAAAGCTTACAATCGAATGTGAGGGATTTCCTCCATGCGAGGCAAAGCCGCTTGTAATTCAGTCACATGCAGCTAAAAGGCCTGCACTTCCCGAACGCTTTGAAAAGAAGGAACCAACAGGCTCAAGAGTCTTAAAAGCTGCTGAAAAGCAGAATGAGATCCGTGATAAAAACAGAAAGACTGCGATCTCTTTCTCAAGCCTGAGCGGAGGCGGTTCAAATGTATGAGTTCTTTTATGAAATGAAGCGTACTCCGTTTACTAAAGGCACTCCGTGTAAAGACCTTTTTATGACGAAGGAATTCTCTGAAGCAGTAAGCCGTCTGGAATACGTTTCCAAAAATCAATTGTTTGCAGTGCTTACCGGTGACTGCGGTACAGGAAAGTCCACGATATTAAGAAAGCTTTCAGATACTCTGGAACCACGGCATTATAAAATGTTTTATATTTCTGATTCACAGCTTACACCGCGTTCCTTTTACAGGATGCTGTTGGAACAGCTGGGTGTATCTGCCAAGTGGAACCGGTCTGAAGCAAAGAAGCAGCTGCATGAACAACTATCGGTGCTCCGGGCAGTGGATGAACTGAGCATCGTCTGTGTCATTGATGAAAGTCATTTGTTAAGCTATGAAATGATGGAAGAGATCCGTTTCATGATGAACATGAAGTTTGATTCCGTAAATCCGATTGCTCTGATCCTGTCAGGACAGACAGAACTCTGGAAAAAGCTTTCACTGAAGAAATTTTCCGCGATCCGCCAACGGATTGACATACAATGTACCCTGAATCATTATGACAGGGCTGTTACCGGAAGTTATATACGGCATCAGCTGAAGATTGCAGGAGTTGAACGTGAGATATTTACGGAAGCCGCAATCGATCAGATCTTTGAATACAGTACCGGAATCGCTCGCATCATAGACAAAGTATGTACAAATGTATTGATATATGGCAGCCAGAACAGGATGCAGCTCATTGATGATCATGCAGTGAAAACGGTTTTGGACTGCGAATTCAGATAAAAACACTTGTGGCCGCCGGGCTAACCTGACGGTCACGCATCTCGGCTACAAAGTGACAAAAGTCACCGGCTGTTTCCGGACAGAGCAAGCCGGCTTTAACACTTTACAATCAGTTTGATTGACTTTGCCCCTACTGCTTTTTCATCTTTCCTCAGCAAATACAAGACGCATACTTCTAAGATTTTCACCTTGTGCGTTTACATACATTTTTTGTTCCAATTCTTCTATCTTTTTGACTTTTGTGATAATCTGTTTGTCTAATGAATATATGGTATTTTGTTTCTGTTTGATTTCAGCCCTTCCACAATGCAGCCGCCGAGATAGCGCATGAACTTACTGGAACTGAAGCCGATGTTGGAAATGCAGCCCTTTGGCTTAAAGCGTACATTGAAGGAATCTTCACGCTGCTCATTCAGTCGGTCACAATGATCCAGCGACATGACCGCATTTTCCGCGTACCAGCAGGCGGAATACTGTCCTCAAAGGATCGGCTGCGGATCATTTCAGGATAGAGACCGGAATCCGAGGAACGGTTAATATCTTCAAAAAACAAGCC
>CAMGCK010000076.1 GCA_946040795.1 uncultured Lachnospiraceae bacterium | reverse complement strand
CTTAATAAAGTGCGCCCATGTATGGCTGTCCTCTACTTTCTTTCACACTAACTCCCAATAATACGAAGGTCCGGCCTCCGCGTGATCCATTTCAATATAACACACGGAAAAACAAAATGAAAGAAGCCGACCTTTTGAAAAATCGGCTTCTTCCAATGCCTGCTGAATGTTTATTTATTCAGCGATCATCGCTTTTTTATGATCCTCTAAAAGGAACTTGGGCTTTCTCAAAGGTTCAAGCGGGGACGGAATCGCCACACCGATCAGCATCTTTGCCATCCAGACAAAGAACAGAACCACAAGAATCGGAATGATGCAGCTGGTGGCAATGGTCACTGCCAGCGTCTCCAGAAGGCGGCTGAACAGATTGGTAGCCCGCTCCACAAAGGTGGTACCGTCCGGTTTTGAAAAGATTGAAACATCCTGCGTCAGATCTTCCGTTTCACGGATCGTAGACTCAATGGAAGTGCTGTATGTATCGTAGATCATGTCCGAAACGGCAACACTTACAGGGATCGCGCACCAGATCACTACTGCAAAAACTGCAATGCGAATCGCAAGATTTCCGGCAATGCCGCCTTTATGAGTGAACAGCCATAAAATGATAAGAAGCGCTGCAGCCGGAATCAGGATCCGGAAAACCGTAAGTCCGATGATCGGCAGAAGATACTTTTCCGCCATCAGCACACAAAGCGCCAACAGAAAATACTGCGTGAAGTCCGCCAGTTTGTCGGCAACAGGGGTTGCCACATCGTCCGGAAGAAGTGAGATTCCCGCGGATGCTACTGTCGCGGTTCCGGTGAGCTTCAAAGCATCCTGCGTCTTCCGGTCGATGGATTCAATAACCTTCTCATAAGCTTCCGGCTTTGAATAGATCTTTCCGAGAACACAGAAAGAGAAAACAGCAAGAAGCAAAAGAACAAGGCTTGTAAGAATTTTGAAATATGGAATTTTCATGATTTACTCCTTTCCGTATCAATTCGCTGATTGCTCAAAAGTGATCGTATACTCTTCAGAACCCATGAGTCCGTTAATAAAGCTTCTGATCAGCGTTTCCGCCTGTGCTTCAGCCTTTTCGAGTATTCCACGATCCAGTGCATGCTCTGTTGCACGTTGCTCCAGTTCCTTCAAAGATCCGTTGTAATCGTCCGCAGAGATCATGTTCCACCTGGAAACCTTTTCTTCGTAAAGTTCGAAGCTGTCCAGGTCCAGATCACAGGCAACGATCTCCGCCTCCGGCATGGTTACACGAATGATCTTCTGCACATCATCCTTTGCGACCTTGATCTTCTCAAAATCAATGCCAGCCAGAAGCTCTCCTTCATACCCCATGACCACTTTGGAATCAGCTTTAAATACATACAGCATGGTTTTTGAACTGTCGATGGTCGTGACTTCTTTGAACCAGTAATTTTCCGTAATGAGAAGCCCCATGTCATGAAGACCTTCTTCCATGATGTCGGTCGTGATCTTCTTTTCAACTTCTACCGGTACAAGTTTGTCTTTATATACAATTTTATCTTTCGTCACATATCGGACGATGGGTTCTTTTTCCGGTTTCACATCCGCCTCCTGCGGCCGGTCATTACCGGAACAGATACTGACGACCACGATCACCACGATCGCGGCAAGGATCAGAAATACAGCTGCAAAGAAACCGTACTTCTTCACGGCACTGCTGTCCATACGTTTGAACATATTCGTGTCCCCCTTTGATTTTTTCAGAAAAACATTGCGGGAAAATGGTTTCCCCCACCCGTTTCACTGTAAGAACATTTTAGTGCAGTGCAGAGCTGAAATACACCGTCACAGCAGCGATATACAGTTGGATATTTGCAGGATCTTCTGCAAAAAAGGACCGATATTTCCCTGTTCCAGCTGCAAACGCGGTTCAGACCTGGGAAAGCTGTGTGTTTGAGGCAGAGGATGAAGCGGAATTCTGTGAAGTGCTTTATGACCGGTTTGATGCAGCAGGACTTGATACCAAAATCATGTGCTGGGATCATAATAAGGAGCGTCTGTTTGAACGCGCACAGGAAACTGGCGTAATCATAGGTATCTATCAGATCATAACCAAGCGCACAGGCCGCAGGATCATACCAGAGTTCGTCGTCCAGCAGTTCCTTATCATCATATGAGCAGTAATAGGACCACTCCGAGGCATCATCGTCATAGGTGTACCATCCGGAATTTTCATAATTATTATACCGGTCATCCGTATCCTCGTCGTAGAACCACCAGTTATCTCTTCATTCGATTGCATTTCCCTGTGTTTTTTAGTATAATAATCGTCGATGGTCAAATCACAGATCCCGGAGATAGATGAAACATGTGGATGCTCTTTGTACTCCTCTACGGCGTGCTGAAAGGCGCACGCGAAGTTGCTAAAAAGAAATCACTGGAACGCAGCACAACAATGGAAGTGCTCTTTTTTTATACACTTTTCTCATTCCTGCTGGTCTGCCCCGACATGAAAAACGCTATGGGCGTTCCGCCGGTCATGATGCTCTTTATTGCACTGAAGTCCTTTGTGATCTTCCTTGCCTGGATTTTCTCCTTTAAAGCAATCAAGACCCTTCCGCTCAGTCTCTATGGTGTACTGGACCTTTCAAGGGTTCTTTTCTCCACATTGATGGCAGTCGTTGTGATCCACGAAACACTGACACCGAATTCGATCATCGGTCTTCTTCTTGTTGGAACGGGACTCCTTCTTCTGAAGGCACAGAAAAAGACGGGTATTCAGGACAAAGCCGCTCCGCTCATGGTTATCTGCGCCTTTGCATCCTGTATTCTGAATGCAGTATCCGGAACGATGGATAAACTCCTCATGCGTACCTTGAATTCTTCCCAGCTTCAGTTCTGGTATCTTCTGTTCCTGGTATCCTTTTATTTTCTTTATATTCTGTTTACCCGTACCCGGATCCGTGTAAAGGAATCCCTGAAAAATCCGATGATCTGGCTTCTTGCGATCATGTTTGTTATTGCGGACCGAGCACTTTTCATTGCAAATCAGGATCCGAACAGCCGAGTCAGCATCATGACACTGATCAAGCAGTCCGGCGCCATCGTAACGATCCTTTCAGGCCGCTTTATTTTCAAGGAGAAAAACACAACACACAAACTGATCTGTGCAGGTGTCATTATCGCCGGAATCGTGGTGTCGGTGCTGTAAATTTTATGTCTTATGGCATCGGCGCTCAGTAATCAGCAGATTCAATCTCAGCGCTAATTTTCTTCATGTCTCTGCCTCAAGCTTTTCTGTATTTTTCAAGCAGTACCTCGATCTTCAGATTCAGATTCTCCGGATAAGCTGCCATATTTTCCGAAAAACGTACATACAGATATAGTTTCTGATATCGTTTATTTCCCTGTTTTGCATTCTGACCGCAAACGATCCGTACACGAACAGCCTTCTGTTCAAATAAAGGAATGAGTGAATAATAAAGCCGGTCATCCATAAAGGAAAGATAGCCGCGAATGCTGCCGGATGGATCTTACAGATACAGCCGATGGGCTTTCAGCATAGCCGGATAGAGAAAAATTTTCCGCGCGCGATTGAAATCATTCCAATCACCTGCCCGTCTTCATCGGAGACCTGTTCATAAATATCGCGTTCGGCATATGCGCGTTCATTCACAGGTCCATCCCACATAGTACGCGTATTTTGTGCCTTTTCCGCTTCTTTGTGAATGTTTCCGTGCAAGTTTTCATGAGAATCATTCGATGGTTGAAAAGTGCTGAATTTTGCCTCTTCATAAAGCTTCTGCAGGAACCCATAAGCTTCATTGACTTCCTGCGCACTAAACTTACAGGATTTCCATTAGACAACAGAAAAAGCGCCGGGACCTTTTCAGATCCCGACGCTTCGGAAACTCATATGAGTTCTGGGTATTATTTACGGCTGTAAATAATTATTTACCCATCTGCTTTGCAACTTCTGCAGCAAAGTCTTCTTCTCTCTTCTGCATGCCTTCGCCTACAACGAAACGAACCATCTTATCAACGGTGATAGCCGGATTTACGGACTTCAGATAAGCAGCAACACTCTGCTTGCCGTCTTCAGCCTGTACGTAAACCTGATCCATCAGGCAGATCTCCTTCAGGTGCTTGTTGATACGACCGTCAACCAGGCCCTTGAAGATCTTGTTCTCAACGATAGCGTCTCTGTCCGCCATGGCAATGCTTACAAGGGCAGCCTTGGACTCATCGGAAAGGAAGTTCGGCAGGTAATTGAAGTTGCCGGACTTGTGCTCGTTATAAGCAGCAACGTCAGCTTCAGACCATACGCCGTTCAGAGCCTTCTCGATCAGACCGTTCAGGATCGGTCTCGGAAGTGACCACGGATCATTCAGAGCAGCCTCAAGAGTGATCTCTGCGTTCTTTGCAAGTTCTTCTGCAGAAATGTCTTCCTTCTTGATGTATTCCGGGCTCATAGCTGCAACCTGCATTGCAACATTCTTCAGAGCTGCTTCAGCAGCTTCGTCGCAAGCACCGTTGCCGGCTACAAGAACGCCGATCTTACCGCCGTTATGCAGGTAAGAAACAACACAGTCACCGGTAACCTTCTGGAATCTGCGGACAGAGATCTTCTCACCGATCTTCAGGGTGATGTCATCGATATCAGCCTTCATATCCAGAATGGCAACTACATCCTCGCCATCACCAGCTGCTTCAACAGAAGCGTTAAGAGCCTTATCAGCTACGCCCTGTACAAAGTTCTGGAATACTTCATTCTTAGCAACGAAGTCGGTCTCGGAGTTAACTTCTACAACTACTGCGGTGTTGCTAGCTACAGCAACACGGGTGATACCTTCAGCTGCGATTCTGCTAGCCTTCTTTTCAGCCTTAGCAGCGCCGCTCTTCTTTAATACGTCGATAGCCGCATCCATATCACCGTCGGTGGTTTCCAGAGCCTTCTTGCAATCCATCATGCCGGCACCTGTAATCTCACGTAATTCTTTAACCATTTTAGCTGAAATAGCCATTGTTATGATCCTCCAAAATGTTTAGATGTTTTGATTACTCTTCAACTGCTTCTGCAACTTCTTCAGCAGCTTCTGCCGGAGCAGCTTCCTGCTTGGATTCGCCCTGCTTAGCTTCAACAACAGCATCAGCCATAGCATCAACGATCAGCTTAACGGCACGGATAGCATCATCATTGCCCGGGATTACATAATCCAGTTCTTCCGGATCACAGTTGGTGTCGCACATACCGATCAGGGTGATGCCGAGGTTGTGAGCTTCCTGAACACAGATCTTTTCCTTCTTCGGGTCAACTACGAAAATAGCATCCGGAATCTTTCTCATGGTCTTGATACCGCCGATGTTCTTCTCAAGCTTTTCCCATTCCTTCTTGATCTGAACAACTTCCTTCTTCGGAAGTACATCAAAGGTTCCGTCTTCAGCCATCTTCTCAATTGCGCGAAGACGAGTAATACGGGACTGGATGGTCTTGAAGTTGGTCAGCATACCGCCGAGCCAACGCTGATTGACATAGTACATGCCGCATTTGTTAGCTGCTTCACGGATAGCATCCTGAGCCTGCTTCTTGGTACCAACGAACAGAACGGTGCCGCCCTGAGCTGCGATATCTGCTACTGCCTTGTAAGCGGTATCAACCATGCCTACAGACTTCTGAAGGTCAATGATATGAATACCGTTACGCTCGGTATAGATGTACGGAGCCATCTTCGGGTTCCAACGTCTGGTCTGATGACCGAAATGCACGCCAGCTTCGAGGAGCTGTTTCATTGAAATAACACTCATTTTGTTTCTCCTTTTGGTTTTTTTCTTCCGCATTCCCTCGCTCTCACCTCTTACCCTGTGGGCACCCGGAGGATCGTCAGGATGCGTGTTTTATTACAACTTGTTTAATATATCATGTTCTTTTTCCATTTGCAAGCAATTTTCTTTAAAAAATTAAGGCTTTTCAAGGCTTTTCGATGCTTTTGTACACTCCCGTACTGCCATTTGACAATTTTCCTTTTTCAGCATATACTCGTAACAGATGAATTTAAATACACTGCCGGGAGTATCTTATGAGACAATATCTTACCGAACAGGATTATGAAAAGGAATTTTACGATACAGCGCTTCCCTATCTCAAGGAGCGCCTTACGGATTCCTACTTTGACAGTTTTGACGGAAAAAGCATTCACTATAACCTTTACAGAGCCGATAACGCAAAGGCCACTATTACGATCTTTCACGGATTTACGGAAAACATCATCAAATATCAGCCGATGATCTATGTTTTCCTGAACGAGGGTTACAATGTTGCCATGTGTGACCAGCGCGGACACGGTCTCTCCTTCCGCTATGTGGAGGACACCTCCCTTACACACATTGCTTATTTTGACGAATATGTACAGGACATGGAAGTCTTTGTCCGCGAGATCGTTCTGAAAACGCTGAACGGCCCGCATGTTCTTTTTGCCCACTCCATGGGCGGAGCCATCGGCGCGCTGTTTCTGGAACGGAACCACGGCATCTTCAGTAGGGCTGTGCTTTCTTCACCGATGATCGAGCCCAATCACGGCAGGATTCCGTTAGCCATTGGCAAGCTGATCTGCGGATATTTCATGCTGACCGGCCGCAGTGACCGCAAGCTCTTCATTTCTCAGGATTTTTCCGGTTATGAAGATTTCAATACCAGCTGCGCAACAAGCCGCGCGCGCTTTGATTATTACATGAACATGAAGCACGACCATGTGAATCTCTGGAATTCCAGTCCCACGTATCGCTGGACTTACGAATCCCTGAAGGTCCGCTCGGCGATTCTGAAAAAGGGCGCGCCGGAAGCCATCGACTGTCCGGTTCTTCTGTTCAACGCGGAACTGGATACGATGGTCCTGAAGGAAGCCCAGGAAGCATTCATTTCCCGTGTTCCGGATGGCCGTATGGAGGTCATTTCGGGCGCCAAGCATGAGATCTTCCGTTCAACGGACGATGTTGTTTATCCTTACCTTGAAAAAGTACTTGAATTTTACCGAATATAAATAAACACAAAAAGTCTGCAGCATCCGTTATACTGCAGACTTTTCTGTTTTAAAGCAAAATTGCCGTCACTCGCCCAATGATCCACATAAGGACCGATGCCGAAAGAAATATCAGAACAAACAGATTCTTTTCTTCCTTCCAGCGCATCGCGATGACCGGAATATCCCCTGCTGCGGCTATAACAATCGGGAACACGGTGAACAGATTCTCCGCATCTCCTGTCATTACCCGAAGCGTCAGCAAGGTAAATAAGATCACCAGTATAAAAGATGTCGCACATTCCAGCACATGAAACGTTTTTTGTCTCATAATGTGTGAACGGTAAACGACAGGAATCGCCATGGAAAACAGAACCAGATAAATGAGCGACATCCAAAGAAGAATTTTGCTTTCTGCCGCAGGCTGATAATGGATCGTATACAGGACCAGCGCGGCGATCAACAGTCCATAAGAAGCGAACTGGATCGGCGGAATGGTATATTCCGTGTGTACCATGCCGGAAAAAAGGATCACACCGATACACAGCGTGATCATCCGAAGATGATGAACACTGAGCTCTGCCGGCATCGCCCCGAATAAGCTCAGAATGAACTGTCGGCCGGACATCAGCATCAAGACAAGAAAGCCGGCCAGTGAAGCAAATGCCAGTCCGTAGATATAACCGTTAAATCGATCTCCGAACAGTTTCACACTTCTGTCCTTTGCGGAACGAAGAAGACTCTGCAATCGTTCAGTAAAAAGGATCACAAAATATCCCATGATCATCAGATTAGCTGCTCTCAACATATCTTTTACCTCCCAAAGTTTTATTTGGATTTCTTTGTGTTCTTACCGTTTCCTGCATGATTCGGTACTTTTCTTCCATTCCCCTGCTTTTCTGAATATTTTCTGCCGTTTCCGGTATGACCACCGGTTTTCCTTCCACTTCCGTTATGACCGCTGTTCGTTTTACCGCTGCTGTTCTTCCCCTTGGTATGGTCGATCGGCCGCGGCGGAATCAGACAATGCCTGTCAAATCCAATCAGGTCCTGTCTTCCGGCTTTCAGGAGTGCCTCCTTCACCAGCGCGTAGTTCTCAGGCTTCCGATACTGAAGAAGAGCTCGCTGCATTGCCTTCTCATGAGGATTGGAAACAATGTAGACCGGCTGCATGTTTCTGGGATCCACACCGGTATAATACATGACCGTGGAAATAGTCGACGGTGTTGGATAAAAATCCTGTACCTGCTCCGGTATGTACCCCATGTCACGGATGCTTTCCGCCAGGGCGATGGCATCGTTCAGATCCGAACCCGGATGTGATGAGATCAGATACGGGATCGCATACTGCTGCAGGCCGAGTTCCTTGTTCACTTTGTCAAAGCGGCGGATGAATTCCTGATAAACTTCATTTCGTGGCTTTCCCATCAGGTCCAGCACATGGTCGGAAACATGCTCCGGTGCCACACGAAGCTGACCGCTGACATGATATTTGCAAAGTTCTCTCAGGAAGGAATCATCTTTATCCGCAAGCATGTAGTCAAAACGAATACCGGAACGAATAAAGACCTTCTTGACATTCGGAATCTTACGAAGCTTCCGGAGAAGCTCAATGTAGTCTTTATGATCCACCACCATGTTCTTGCAGGGTTTGGGATACAGACATTGTTTATTGGTGCAGACGCCGCTTTTCAGCTGCTTGTCACAGGCAGGACGTCGGAAATTGGCCGTGGGTCCGCCCACATCATGAATATAGCCCTTGAAATCCGGATGTTTGGTCATTTCAGTGGCTTCACGAACCAGCGATTCATGGCTTCTTGCCTGGACAATACGCCCTTGATGGAACGTCAGCGCGCAGAACGAACAGGCGCCAAAGCATCCGCGGCAGCTGGAAAGAGAAAAACGAATCTCGGATATAGCCGGGACACCGCCTTCTTTTTCATAGGACGGATGATAATCGTTCATGTAGGGAAGTTCATAAACATCGTCGAATTCCTGCGTGGTCAGCGGACGCTGCGGCGGGTTCTGAACAACATAGCGTTTTTCTCCGTATTGTTCGATCAGCGGTTTTGCCGTGATGAAATCCGTATTTCGATACTGAATGTCAAAGCTTCTGGCGTAATTCAGTTTATCTGCGGTCATAGAGTCAAAGTCCGGAAGGACAATGCCGTCGACCACAGTGGAAATATCCCGGGTCTTGTATACAGTTCCGCGAATGAACGTGAGTTCCTCCACAGGAAGACCGCTTGCCAGAGCGTCAGCCACTTCTACGATGGAAAGTTCTCCCATGCCGTACATCAGAAGATCTGCGCCGGAATCCATCAGCACCGAACGCTTGAATTTGTCCGACCAGTAATCATAGTGCGCCAGTCTGCGAAGAGATGCTTCAATGCCGCCCACGATCACCGGTACCTTTTTATACTTTTTCCGGATCAGATTGCAGTAAACAGTCAGCGCGTAATCCGGCCGTTTGCCGATCTTGCCGCCCGGCGTATAATAATCCATCTGGCGGCGTCTGTGATTGACCGTGTAATGGTTGACCATGGAATCCATATTGCCGGAGCTCACAAGAAAACCCAGACGAGGCATGCCGAAAACCGCGACACTCTCCTCATCCTTCCAGTCCGGCTGGGAAATAATGCCCACCTTATACCCATGTGCCTCCAGCACGCGGCTGATAATGGCCGGGCCAAAGGAAGAATGATCCACATACGCGTCGCCGATCACGTAAACAAAATCCACCCGATCCCATCCGCGTTCCAGCATTTCTTCTTTTGTGATCGGTAAAAACTGCTTCATACTATCCTCAAATTACTGTTTAGTCAGAATATCCACGGTATGATTACTTGCCCCCATGAGGTCCATGCGCTCACAGGTTGCCAGATGATAACGGTAAAACGCTTCAAACATTTCTTCAGACATGGCTGTGACCTTTTCGCGCATATAGTTTGTCATGCCGTCTGCGGCAATGATTTTTTCACGTGTCAGGCCCGTCTTTTCATTGTAGCGGG
>CAMGCK010000075.1 GCA_946040795.1 uncultured Lachnospiraceae bacterium | reverse complement strand
AGACTGTATGTGCGAGGATCGTGCATCGACAGTGATGAAAGGACATCTTATGAAGTGGAAAGAATTTACCATTAAGACCACCACGATGGCGGAGGACCTGGTTGCGGACATGTTGTCCGAGCTTGGCATTAACGGCGTGGAAGTGAAGGATACCATTCGTCTGGAGGACATTGACGGCCTGGACCAGTACAAGGAAGTCATGCCGGTCCTGGAAGCGGATGACGGGAAGGCGGAAGTCGTTTTCTACCTTGACGAGGACGAAGACACGGAAGGCTGGCTGGCTCAGGTACGTGATGGTCTGGAAGAGCTTTCCGCCTTCTGTGAGATCGGTGAGGGCACCATTACCACGGGTGAAACGGAGGACAAGGACTGGGTTAACAACTGGAAGGCGCATTTCCACGCATTTTATGTGGACGATATCCTGATCAAGCCCACCTGGGTGGAGAAGCCGGAGGACGATCACAGCTCCATGATGATCGAGATCGACCCGGGCACCGCTTTCGGTACCGGCTCGCATGAAACCACGCAGCTCTGCATCCGCGGCCTTCGCAAGTGGCTGAAGCCCGGCGACCGCGTGCTGGACGTGGGTACCGGCTCCGGCATTCTGGGCATTACCGCACTGAAGCTCGGCGCGTCCGGCTGCTTCGGCACGGACATCGACGACCTGGCAGTCAGCACGGCAGCGGAAAACATCGAACTGAACGGCTTTACAGCAGAACAGTTCCCGGTGGTCTGCGGCAACATCATCGGCGATGAAGCCCTGCAGGCGGAAGCCGGTTATGAGTGCTACGACATCGTTGTGGCCAACATCCTGGCCGATGTCATCATTCCGCTTCAGGCCATGATCGCTCCGCAGATGAAGAAAGGTGCGCACCTCATCGTGTCCGGCATCATCAACCTGAAGGAGGAAGCGGTACGTCAGGCGCTGACGGAAAATGAGGCGTTTGAAATTCTGGAGACCACCTATCAGAAGGACTGGGTGGCTTTTGCGTGCGTGAAGAAGTGATTCCTGTCGTTTGGACAGGAATCAGATGAAAATGATAAAGGCGCTGTGAAAAAATCAAAATGATTTTTTCACAGCGCCTTCTTTGGGTTATGGGGTTATTTCACAGCCCCTTTTTGATGTTCTGCACGTTTTTAGGGAACGGCACATTATCACTGATAGGTATTCCCCGCACGGCCGATGTTCCCCTCGATCACACAGCTTTCCAGATCGCCCCGCAAAACCATATTTTCCTTTATTGCGCCATAGTCCATGACATTGTCCTTTACAATGCATTCGGTGCAGTCTTCAATGATGAACGAATAATCCGGACTGACCACACCGGCATTGTTATCATCTCTGCCGATCTTCATGCTGTTTCCGGTTACCACAACATTGCTGCAGTTTTTCATATGCATATGGCAGCTCATGTCCTGGGAAGAAAACCGTTCCAGCGGGTTTCTTTTTGCGCCGCTTCTTCTGAAAATATTCCCGGTCACCGTGACAAGGCGGACACTGTCTTTTTTCTCCGCGCCGAGGATCAAAGCGGGGCCAAAGGAACGATCGAAGAAATTTCCCGTGATGTTATAACTGTCACCATAAGGCAGAATAAAACCGCCTTTTCTGTTCCATTCCACGCGGTTGCCGGTACAGGTAATGGATGCTACCGTGGGACCGCCCAGAATACCGCCGCTCATATTTCCCGAGAACCAGTTGTCAATGATAAACGCGTCCCATCCGTCAATATAAAGACCTGCTCCGCTGTTAAATGAAAGCATGGAATGGCGAATGGAGAAGCACCAGATGTGTTCAAAATGCACACCGTTTCCCGAAAAATGGCTGATTCTGCAGTTATCGATGGTCGGCGTGTTTTCTTTTCCGCTGCCGTTGTATACGGGCCACTGGGACTTCACTCCGTGAATACTGCGGCCAAGGTCCTGACCGTTTATGCAAAGATCTTTCACAGAGACACCGAATGCTTTGCTGATATCCAGTAGACAATCGGTATCCTTGTCTGCATGATTCAGTAGAAGGATGCTTCCGCCGTCATCTTTGAAATACCAGGCCGCATACCCCTGAATAGTCACGCCATCACCGGAAACGGTAAGCTTTCCTGTCCGATATTTTCCCGGAGGAACGATCACTGCACCCCCCACTTTGCCGGCCTCGTCGAGGGCTGTCTGGATCGCAGCCGTATTATCGGTGAGGCCATCGCCTACAGCACCAAAATCTGTAATGTCAAATACGTTTGTCATAAAAACTCCAAAACAAAAATATTCGGGAACGGACAACTGAATCTGTTCAGTGGTGGTTCTCTGATCCTCAATATAGTTTATATTCTGGAAAATGTAAATATGGGAGCACCTGAAAGTTCCGGTCCGGATTTTCTTCATTATGGACTTTCCCTCTCTTTTGTGATAAGATAATATACTGCACATATTATGCGCCCATCTGAAATCAGAAGAGGATTGTTATGTATCATTTTTTTATCAATTCCGATCAGGTTGAAACAGACCGCATCCGCATTACGGGATCGGATGTCAATCATATAAAAAATGTGCTTCGCATGCGCGTGGGGGAGGAAGTGACGGTGTCCGTAAGAAGCGATGCTCCTTTAAGCGGATCGGCAGCCGGAAAAAGTGACCGGCCGTCCGTTTCTGCCATGGTCTATCACTGTACGATCGGCGGTTTCCCGGGCGATGAAGCGGAACTTACGATCCTGAGCGCGGAAGAGGGCAGGAATGAGCTTCCCTGCCGCATCACGCTGTTTCAGGGGGTGCCAAAGAGCGACAAACTGGAACTGATCATTCAGAAAGCGGTTGAACTCGGTGTGCATGAGATCGTTCCGGTGTCCATGAAGCGCTGCGTGGCAAAGATCGAACCCAAGAAGGAAGAAGCAAAACTGAAGCGCTACAACGGTATCTCTGAAAGCGCAGCCAAGCAGTCCGGACGAAATATGATCCCGGAAGTGAAGGGCGTTATGACGCTGAAGCAGGCCATGCAGTACGCAGGGACCATGAATCATGTGATCGTGCCCTATGAACTTGCGGAAAACATGGAGGAAACGCGGAGGATCATCGACGGTATTCAGCCCGGTGAAAGCATCGCGATCTTCATCGGTCCGGAAGGCGGATTTGAAAGGTCGGAAGTGGAAGCGCTGATGGAACAGGGGGCCAGGCCCATTACACTGGGGCCGCGCATTCTGCGGACGGAGACGGCGCCGCTCATGATTTTGTCGATCCTGGGATATAAGCTCAGCTGACAGGAAGGATCCGGCGGATAAAACGCTTTGGGTCAGTGTAAAGATCCGGCGGATAAAATGGACCGATGCGCGATATGCATCATCAGAAACAATTTGGACTGTGTCAAAGAAGTCCGCTTTAAAGGACACAGGTTGCAGTAAGATCATAGAAAAGGACAACAGAAATGGAAGTCTATCTCGATAATTCGGCAACGACGCAGGTGGATCCTGAGGTCCAGGCGCTTGTCATCAAGATCATGCAGGAGGATTACGGCAATGCCGCGTCCCTGCACAAAAAAGGTGTGGACGCAGAGGCGTACACGCGTAAGGCAAAAGAACAGATTGCAAACACGCTGAAGACAGAACCGCGGAACATTTATTTTACGTCCGGCGGCACGGAATCCAATAACTGGGCCATCATCGGCTCGGCCATGGCCAATCATCGCGCCGGAAAGCATCTGATCACCACCGCGGTGGAGCATTTGTCTGTTAAGAATACCATGAAATTCCTGGAAGAGCAGGGCTTTACGGTCACATATCTTCCGGTGGATGAAAACGGCGTGGTGTCCGTGGAAACGGTCCGGGAAGCCATTAGGGACGATACGATCCTCGTTTCCGTCATGATGGTCAATAACGAGATCGGCGCCGTGGAACCCATTCAGGAGATCGGCGAAATGCTTCACAAGGAGCACCCTGCTGTGCTGTTCCATGTGGATGCCATCCAGGCCTACGGCAAGTATGAGATCCGTCCGAAGAAAATGTACATCGACATGATGTCCGTCAGCGGACACAAGCTGCACGGACCCAAGGGCATCGGCTTCCTGTACGTGAACGACCGTGTGAAATTAAAGCCCATCATCTACGGCGGCGGTCAGCAGAAGGGCATGCGCTCCGGTACGGAAAATGTGCCGGGTGAAGCCGGCATCGGCCTCGCGGCAGAGAAAATGTACAAAAACCTGAGCGAGAAGGTGGACCATCTGTATGATGTGAAGTTCCGCCTGATCGAGGGCCTTCAGAAGATCGAAGGCGCCCATGTGAACGGAAAAACGGACCGCACATCCGCACCGCAGATCGTGAGCTGCTCTTTTGAGGGCGTTCGCTCCGAAGTCCTGCTCCACGCGCTGGAGGATAAGGGTGTTTATGTTTCTTCCGGTTCGGCATGCGCATCGTCCCATCCGTCGGAGATCAACACCCTTCTTGGCATCGGCCTGAGCCGGGAAATGCAGGAGGGCACCATCCGTTTTTCCTTCTCTGTCCACACGACGGAAGAGGAGATCGATTATACACTCGCAGCACTGAATGAACTGCTGCCCATGCTGAGGAGGTTTACAAGACGATGAATTTCAAGTCTTTTCTGATCAAATACGCGGAGATCGCCATTAAGGGCAAGAACCGTTATCAGTTTGAGGATGCTCTTGTCCATCAGATCAAGAACTGTTTAAAGAAGTGCGACGGCACCTTCAAGGTTTCTAAGACCGTGGGCCGTGTGTATGTGGAAGCGGAGACGGATTTTGATTCCGATGAAGTCATCAACGCGCTTCAGCATGTATTCGGCATCACCCGCATCTGCCCGGTGGTCCGTGTGCCGGACATGGGCTTTGACGATCTTTCCGAGCAGGTCATCCGCTACATGGATGAGACCTATCCGGACAAGAACATCTCCTTCAAGGTGGAATCCCGCCGTACCCGCAAGAATTATCCGGTGAACTCTCAGGAAATGAATGCTGAACTTGGCGCACGCATTCTGGACGCGTTCCCGGAGATCCGGGTCGATGTCCACCATCCGGACGTCATGCTCCGCGTGGAGGTCCGTGAGGATTACATCAACATTTATTCCAAGGAGATTCCGGGCCCGGGCGGCATGCCGCTTGGCACTGCAGGAAAGGCCATGCTGCTGCTTTCCGGCGGCATCGACTCCCCGGTTGCGGGCTATATGATCTCCAAGCGCGGCGTATTCATTGACGCGACGTATTTCCATGCGCCGCCGTACACTTCCGAGCGCGCGAAGCAGAAGGTCGTGGACCTGGCAAGGATCATTTCCAAGTATACCGGCCCCATCAAGCTGCATGTTATCAATTTTACGGACATTCAGCTGGCTATTTACGAAAAGTGCCCCCACGATGAACTGACCATCATCATGCGTCGTTACATGATGCGGATCGCGGAGACCATCGCGAAGCAGGTGGAGTGTCAGTGCCTGGCTACCGGCGAATCCATCGGCCAGGTGGCATCGCAGACCATGCAGAGCTTAAACTGCACCAATGCCGTCTGCACGCTGCCGGTATTCCGTCCGCTGATTGCGTTTGACAAGCAGGATATCGTTGAAATTTCCGAAAAGATCGACACTTATGAGACCTCCATCCTGCCGTATGAGGACTGCTGCACCATCTTTGTGGCCAAGCATCCGGTCACGCGTCCGGTTCTCAAGGATATTGAAGCATCTGAAGAAGCGCTGAAGGATGTGATCGATGATCTGGTGAAGACGGCGCTGGAGACAGAGGAAGTGATTCTGTGTGATACCGATCATTTCTGATGAGTCATCGCAAAGCGAAGACGGAACGGAATGATCACCCACTTCTGATGAGAGCCTGCGGAAAAGACTCGAACCGGAATGAAAAAAGAAGGCGCCCCTCCGGGACGCCTTCTGAAAAATCAATGGTATATTCAATTATTTAACGATGAAAGCATCAATGTCGGCAAGGATGGCATCGGTATCATCTGCATGGATGTTGAGGTCTACCGGGGTAGAAAGATCCAGAGAGAAGATACCCATGATGGACTTGGCATCGATGACATAACGACCGGAAACGAGGTCAAAGTCAACGCCTTCGTACTTGGAGACTTTATCATTAAAATCCTTGATTTTATCAATTGAATTTAAAGAAATCTTAACTGTTTTCATTTGTAAAAATATCCCTCCTTTTCTGGATAAATCCATTTTAAGCACATAAGAGGAAAATGTCAATACATGGAACTGAAAGACATTCGCTTTGCGTTTCATACGCTGGGCTGTAAAGTAAATATTTATGAAACGGAAGTCATGGAACAGCTGGTAACTGCTGCCGGAGCGGAGCTGGTTCCGTTTGAGGCACAGGCCGATGTTTACGTGGTCAACACCTGTTCCGTCACCAACATGGCGGACCGCAAGTCCCGCCAGATGCTGCACCGCGCGAAGAAAACCAACCCGGACGCGCTGGTCTGTGCCTGCGGCTGCTACGCACAGGTTGCGGATGCGGAGATATTAAAGGCCGATGGCGTGGACATCATTATGGGCTCGGACCAGAAGGCGGAAATCGTCCGAATCGTGTCCGATTATCTGAACAAGGGTCTGGAAAATGCCGTCACGGACGTCTCTAAGGCAAAGAGCTTCCGCAAAATGTCCATTACCGGCCTCAGAGAGCACACCCGCGCGGATCTGAAGGTACAGGACGGCTGCAATCAGTTCTGTTCCTACTGCATCATCCCTTATACCCGCGGCCGCATCCGTTCCAAAATGAAGGACGATGTGATCCGGGAAGTAGAGGACCTTGTAAAGAACGGTATCCAGGAATTTGTCCTGACCGGCATTCATTTGTCTTCCTATGGCCGCGATCTGGAAAACGGCGATGACCTCATCGGCCTCATTGAAGCCGTGAGCGCCGTCCCCGGCGTGAAGCGCATCCGCCTGGGCTCGCTGGAACCGCGCATCGTCACGGAGGAATTTGCGCGCCGTCTGGCCGGGGTGGCATCTGTCTGCCCGCATTTCCATCTGTCCCTGCAGTCCGGCGCAGCAGGCACGCTGAAGCGCATGAACCGTCACTACTCGCCGGATGAATACCGCGAAAGCTGCCGGATCCTGCGGAAACATTTTAACGATCCCGCCATCACCACCGATGTCATCGTGGGATTTCCCGGTGAAACGGAGGCGGATTTTGAAGAATCTCTTGCCTTTGTGGAGGAGATCGGTTTCTATGAAATGCATGTCTTCAAGTACTCCAGAAGAAAGGGCACGGCTGCGGACCGCATGCCGGATCAGATCCGGGAGGAAGTGAAGACCGGGCGCAGTAAGCGCATGATCGAGCTTGGGGAACGAATGTCGCACGACTATCGGACGCGGCGGATCGGAAGCACGGCGGAGATCCTTACGGAAGAAAAAGCCGAGGTGAACGGGGAGACCTGTTATACCGGATATACCCGGGAATATGTGCGCGTCTGTGTGCCGGAAAGTGCCGGTGAGAACCGGATCCTGACCGGCGTGATCACAGAATTTTCAGATAAGGAAACGCTGAAAATGACCCCCGCTACTTGAACTTGCTTCTGAAGTATTGTAAAATAAGAGATTAGAATGAGCATAGTATTGTTTTGAGCCCAAAGTGGTACAGGAGGTTCTTATGGCCAATTACAACGACACGCAGTTTATCCGCCTTCCGCGCGGCAATGAAAACGAGCCCCAGCCCGTCAGCATGGATGCAAAAGACGTACTGGCCATGGTTTATGCGGCTTTAAAGGAAAAAGGATACAACCCGGTCACGCAGATCGTCGGTTACATCATGTCCGGCGACCCCACATACATCACCAATTACCAGAATGCCCGTTCCCTCATCATGAAGGCTGAACGCGACGATCTTCTGACGGAGCTTGTGGAGCATTATATCAATACCGCACTGTAAGGAACTGACCGAATGAGAATACTGGGACTGGACTACGGTTCGAAGACCGTCGGGGTGGCCGTCTGCGATGAACTCATGCTTACGGCGCAGGCGCTGGAGACCATCGAACGGAAAGAAGAGAATAAACTGCGCCCCACATTACGGCGGCTGGATGTCCTGATCGCGGAATATCATGTGGAACGGATCGTGCTCGGTCTGCCGCTTCATATGGACGATACCATATCGGAGCGCTCTGAAAGAACGCTGGAATTCAAGGAAAAACTGGAGAAGCGCACGGGGCTTCCCGTGATCACCTGGGATGAACGCCTTACGACTGTTGAGGCGAATGAAATTCTGGCGGCGTCGGGCGTGAAAAAGTCCGAACGCAAGACCTATATCGACAAGATCGCTGCGGGTTTTATCCTGCAGGATTATCTGGAGGCCATCCGGGAAGGAAAGGTCTCATTGTAAAGGAGAAAAAACATGGCTGAACAGATCGTTTTTGAGACGGAAGAAGGACAGGCTGCATTTTTCGTGCTGGATCAGACACGTTTATACGGAGTGAATTATCTGCTTGTGTCGGAATCGGAGGATGACGAAGCAGAATGTTATATCTTAAAGGATACCTCAAAGGACGAGGATCAGGAAGCCGTGTATGAATTTGTGGAGGACGATGAGACCCTGGAAGCACTGGGGGCTCTTTTTGCCGAGCAGATGGGCGATGACACGGTAATCGAATAAGGGAGGAGGAGCTTTTGTCTAAAAAAAGTAAACATTTTTATTATGACAATGTATCTGAACGGATCGTGAATGTGATCCCGCTGGGCGGCCTGGAGCAGATCGGAATGAATATAACGGCCTTCGAGTACGGAAACAGCATTGTCGTGGTGGACTGCGGTCTGGCATTCCCGAGTGATGACATGCTCGGTGTGGACCTGGTCGTTCCGGACGTGACGTATCTTCAGCAGAATGCGGATCGGGTAAAAGGCATTTTTATTACGCACGGTCATGAAGATCATATCGGCGCCATTCCGTATGTGTTAAAACGGCTCAGGCTGCCGATCTATGCAACCAGACTGACGATGGCCATCATCGAGGGCAAGTTAGAAGAGCATGACATGCTGCTTGATGTGGAGCGTCATGTTGTGGAATATGGCGATGTGGTGTCAGCCGGCGATTTTGACATCGAATTTATCCGCGCGAATCATTCCATCGCGGACGCGTGCATGCTGGCCATTACTTCCCCCGCGGGAACCATTGTCCACACGGGCGATTTCAAAGTGGATTATACCCCGGTATTCGGCGCCATCGCAGACCTTCAGCGTCTGGGCGAGCTGGGTAAGCAGGGCGTTCTTGCGCTGCTTTCCGATTCGACGAATGCCATTCGTGAAGGCTTCACTCCGTCGGAACGCATGGTGGCGGATACCCTGGATGGCGTCTTCTCCGATTATCCTAAGAGCCGCGTTCTGGTGGCAACCTTTGCTTCCAATGTGGACCGCGTTCAGCAGATCATCAATTCTGCCGTCAAGGTGGGACGCAAGGTGGCCATTGAAGGCCGCTCCATGGTCAGCATCGTGGAACTGGCACGCAATCTGGGCTATCTTCAGATCCCGGAAAACGCGCTGGTCGACATTGAAGAACTGAATAATTATCCGGATGACCGGATCGTTATCATCATGACCGGTTCGCAGGGTGAGGCCATGGCGGCCCTTTCCCGTGTGGCATCCGGTCAGCATCGGAAGATCACCGTCACACCGAATGACGTGGTCATTTTCTCCTCATCGCCGATTCCCGGCAATGAGAAGTCCGTATCCAAACTGATCAATGAACTGTCCATGCGCGGCGCAAGGATCATCAACAAGGCAACACACGTGTCCGGCCATGCCTGCGCGGAGGAGCTGAAGCTGATCTACGCGCTGACCAAGCCCAAATACGCGGTACCGCTTCACGGTGAGTATCGTCACCGCATGGCCAATGCCGAGATCGCGCGGGAAATGCAGATGGAATCGGAAAGTGTATTCTTGCTGAACTCCGGCGATGTTCTTTCACTCTCCTCGGAGAGAGGCACTGTGACCGGCGCGGTCCAGCACGGCGGCATCATGGTGGATGGTCTGGGCATCGGTGACGTGGGAAACATTGTTCTCCGCGACCGTCAGAATCTGTCCCAGAACGGTATCATTGTCGTAGCAATGACCCTGAATTCCGCCACGGGAGAACTGCTTGCGGGTCCGGATATCGTTTCACGCGGTTTTGTCTATGTGCGTGAATCGGAAACCCTGATGGAAGAGGCAAGAGCAGTGGCACAGGATGCCATTGAACGCGCGCTTTCCGATGAATTCTGGGATTGGGGCCACATCAAGAATGAGGTCCGGGAGGAGCTGGGCGGTTATTTCTGGCGCATGATGAAGCGAAGCCCGGTCGTGCTGCCCGTCATTATGGAAGTCGATGTGTAAAGGATTATTATGGCTGATAAGAAGAAGGAAAACCGAAAGGAAGATCTGTTCCACTATCTGAAGATCGCGGCAGCGGTCTTCTTTCTGGTGTTCCTTTTTCTTGCCGGCATCTTCGGTTTCCGTCTGGGACAGATGGTTTTCTCCGATGAACCGCTGACAAGCACCAGGGATTCACATGTTTCCTATGAACTCACGGTGGCAAAAGGGGAAAATGTGCTGATGATTGGTCGGGACCTGGAAAAACACGGCGTCATCGAAAGCGGCGTGGTATTTTATATCCAGTCCAAGGTC
>CAMGCK010000074.1 GCA_946040795.1 uncultured Lachnospiraceae bacterium | reverse complement strand
CCGACAATAAATGTCTGGCTGCTTTCTCACTTTTCAGTATATCCAGAAGATATCTGATACAAGCATCCAGTTGTTCATCAGCCGCTTTTGTTGTTAATATCTTATAGGTCATACTTCTCCTTCAGTGCTTTTAGTGCCTCGGTTGCCTCCAGAACTTCTCCGTTTTTGATCTGCTGTTCAGACTCAAGCAGCGTCTGATACATTTTCAGTTTCGATGCGACATTTTCATACGTTTCCATACTCATGATTACCATATCACCGTACCCATTTTTTGTGATGTAAATCGGCTCAGTTGTGTTGTGGCATAATTCAGATATCTCTGAAGTGTTTTTCAGATCTTTAATTGGAATAATTTGCGGCATGACTTCACCTCCGGTATGATATGGGTATATAATACCATAATTATACCATAATTTCAACTTTCAACTGCAATTTTTCTCTACCGACATAAGTTGACAAAAAGAAACGTCCCCGGTGACACCCACCCACCTCAGATTAAACAGCACTATTTTTCAAATTTTCTGTGGAAATCCCCCTAAAATGCTATTATACTGATGATTATCGGCTATATTTGTGATTAATTTCCGCTAAGCCACCAAGGAGGATTCCTCATGGACACCAGAACTCAAACGGTCGCTGACCTTGTACTAAAAAATCATCACAACCTGAGAAAGGAAATGGCCTGGGAAGCAGGCTCCAACAACTGCGCCATCCTGGCCGCCATGATCGGCGCGGCATACGGCCGTGAGATCACCACTGAGCAGTACCGCGCATGCAAGGCGATCCTCCAAAAGAACGCCGGCATGTTCTCCGAATTCCGCGGTCTGGCCCGTCCGATGGTCATCGCCAAAATGACGCTTCATGAGAATCCGGAGGCTTACCTTCAGGGTTCCCTGGAAGTTTATAAAAAGCTCAGAAGCCTTCACAAACTGACGGCTTCCCCCTTCATGGTCATGGCGGCCATGACGCTTTATGAGCACGGCGGCACGATTGCAGCCGATGCCAACATCGACAAGCTTGAAAACCTCTACCGCGGCTTAAAGCACGACCATCCGTTCCTGATCACCGACACCGACCGCGGCTACCTGGCAATACTGATTGCGTCCGGCTGCAGCATCGACCACACGGTTGAAGAGATCGAACGCTGCTACAACGCAAGCAGATCCATCGCCCTCGATAAAGACGCGGTCCACTCCCTCGCCCAGGTCCTGGCCCTTTCCGGCAAAAGCACCGATATCAAAACGCAAAATGTCAAAGCCACCGTTGCCGCCCTCAAGAAGGCCCACATGCCCATCAGCAAGAGCTACGGTCTCTCTGCCATCGGCGCCCTGGAACTTCTGGACCTTTCCACTGAAGAAAAAGTTCAGCAGGTCTCCGACGTGACCAATTACCTGTACGGCAAAAAAGGCTTCCGCTGGTACAACGACGGCAAGCGCATCGTCCGTATGTACGCCAGCCTGATCACGCTGGTCGCCCAGGCCTCTCCGGAACATACTGCCCTTGCGGCCAATATCAACAGCACTCTGATCATGACACTCATCGAAACGCTCATCATTACCATGATCATCGCAGCGTCCGCGGCGGCATCGTCAGCGGCAAGCAGTTCACATTGATCGTGATTCCGAACCGGGCATAAAAGCAAGCAAGCGGAGTCCACCGATTTCTGATTGACTCCGATCTTTTTTATGGTATAATGAGCTCGGAGGATAGCGACATTGATCAGCTATCGCGGCGTTGAATCAACAGACTGTTTCGGTATGCAGCCGGTTGTGGAGCCTGTCCTTGGGTTATGCGGCAACCTCAAACCGAATAGGTTTTTCAAGACTGAACGAAAACGCTTTTTTAAGGGCCTTGCGGTGGCAAGGCCCTTTATTTTTGACGAAGGAAATATGCCGCGCATGTATCCCTTTACTACCAACATCAAAGCTGATTATCTAATATCAAGCCATCTTAACATCGACAATTACATTTTCATCATCAAAGAAAGTTCACACGATGAATTGAAATGTGATTTCCTATGCTGTTCGATATTCGCAAAAGGTGATCGGGACTATGAAGCAAACCAACGTCTCAGAAAACTGATGAAGAAAGAACGAATCCACCTTCCAACTAATACCCATAATATTCTTTTAAACAAACTCTCCGTCTGACTATTTTTTCCGCACCTTCCTGGACGAGCATTACCGCGAAAAATAACGCTCGGCGAACTGGCCGGGAGACCGGGATCGGCAGCGGCTACTACTTCAGCCGGGTGTTCCATCAGGTGGAAGGAGTGAGTCCGATGGAGTATCGGAAAATGTGGAGGGGAAGGTAAAAGTAAAAAAAGCTTAAAATAAGGCTTTTTCGACAGCTCAAAAACATTTCCAAAAAAAATGTAAATTTTTTCATAAAAAGTGAACCTTTTTGAATAGACCCGGAGTCTTAATAGATAGAGCGTTCAAAGAGGCAAGAAAAAGCCTTAAAGTCGTAACCCACACAGTTCCGAAAAAGTCGAAAAGGCGCAAATATAAGTGTTGACTTTTGTTTAGAATTGTGTAATAATTTATTAACAACTCGACTGAATAGGGGAGGTCGAGCCGGTTATAAAAAGAAAACATTTATTAAAAGAAGGAGATTCTTAAAATGAAGAACAATAACAAGGGCTTCTCTTTAGTAGAGCTGATCGTCGTAATCGCTATCATGGCAGTACTCGTTGGTGTACTTGCTCCGTCTCTTCTCCGTTATGTTGAGAAGTCTCGTGCTCAGAAGGATGATTCTGCAATGGCAGAAGTTACCAATGCTATTCAGCTGGCACTTGCTGATGAAAAGGTCTATGATGAAGTAGTTCCGGCTAGTGGATCCACTGTTGATTATACTTTCACCCCGTCTTCTGGTGTTGTTACCATTGCTACTACTCTTACTACCACCAATCTTCAGGCTGAGGTTACTGGTAGTGTTGGTTCTACCATTACTCTTAACTCAAGAACTTACAAGGCAAAGTCCTACAAGGTTACTGTTACTTTTGGTAACAACGGCAATGTACAGGTCGTAGGTAATTGGCAGTCTTAATTGAGACTTAGTCTTGTTAAATAGATTGATATTTCCCGGTCCCCTAAACATCCGGGTGACCAAAAAGACCTGCACATTCGTGCAGGTCTTTTTGTATATGCCCATTTCACTATACTAATAGAAGGCTTATATAAATCTATGTATAAAAAACTTAAACAGTGTCACTCAATTTCAGAAATATATGTCACTTTAGGGAAAGATTGGTTTGAATGTATTGGTGCAATCCTTCTCTCATCATGGATGCTCCTTCCGTTAATAACAACAGCCGTTTATATCATTTATTATTTTCTTGAGCCCAATTTGCTGATTCGAATTGGATCAATGCACATTATTTATGAAAATTTGTTTGAATACCTTGGGGTAATAACGCTGATTTTTTGGTTTTTTTATCTTCTCGGTAAATTCATTACTGCCAGATATCATATACGTGAAATGTTCAATCAGGAGCCTTGGCATTTTCTATTATTATCCATGTTATGCCTTTCTTTATTGTCAGCATTATGTGCCGAAGATATAGTAACATCGCTTGGAGGTAATTTATATCGTTTTGAAGGATTTGAGAGTTATCTCATCTATATGTCCGTCATGGGATGTGCATTTATGATTTCGTCACTTCAAACAAAACGAAATCTATTTATACTATTAGTCATAGTTGCAGATTTTCTTGCAATTGGTCAATATGGTACAGAACATAGTATTACTTTTTTTCTTCAAATATATCCAGGCTTAAGGTCTACACTGTTTTTCCAATTTAATCACTACGGCTATTTTTTGAACATTGCCATTGTTACCATAGCCGGCCTGATTACTTATGATCGTCGTCTGCCCTATCGCTTGTTTTATGTTATTTCGATTATTTTACAGATCTTCACTTTAATCGTAAATGATACTTTTGGAGCATACCTTGGCGCATCAATCGGCTTATTGGGACTATGTATTTTATTCTGGGCCAAAGAGAAAAAATGGGATTGGTTTTCAATAACCCCTTTACTGATTCTTGTAATTCTTTCTGTAGTCAGTGCATTGGGCTATATTTCATCTAGTGCAGACTATAATATCGGTGAAAATTTCCTGATATTATTTGGCGATGTTGATAAAATTGCTCATCACTCGTCTTCCATGGGATCAGCCGGAACTGGTCGAATGCATTTATGGATGGCCGCATTTGAAGCTATCAAAAAACGACCGATTTTAGGTTATGGTCCAGATTCGGATATCATTGCCTTTACAGGCACCGATAGGCCTCATAATGAATTTATTCAGCATGCGCTGTTTTTGGGTATTCCAGCATTAGTTATGTATGTTACGGCGTTAATTACGCTTTTTATTCATCAGATCAAGCACTTGCGCAAACTGAATTACACTATCATGATAGCTGCCGGAGTTGTTATTGGTTATTTAGCCGGTTCTATGACAGGCAACACTATGTTCTACACCACCTACTATTTCTTTATGATGTTAGGGTTTGCGGCAGGGCGTGAAGACGATTCACCATTGCTGGAAAAATCCGATTCTGTCAATTAATTTCAAGCAAAAAGGCGCTGTGAAAAAATCATTTTGATTTTTTCACAGCGCTTTTTGGCTCGATAGGATACCATTGTAGTGAAAGGTATCAAAAACGGATAAGGGGAACCGCTTATGATCGAATATTTATCAGGTACCAGAAGAAACAGCAGACCAGTTATTGGCGTTATATTCCGGCTGCTTGATGGTTGCATCAGTCTCAGATGTAACCTCAAAAGTGATGGTATACTTCTGGTTCTGATGAGCCTTTGAAGTGAATACCGGTTTTGTAGCAACGGAAGCCTGTACTTCCTGGTTCAGATATTCAGTACCAGTATCAGCGGTGGTAACGGTAATGGTGCCGCTGGTAATTACAACAGTGTCGTTAGCAGCGATTTCTGCAGCAACTTTCTCATCAGCCATCGCAAGCTTTACTGCATTGATAACTTCTGCTACTGCAGATTCATCCTTCTGTGCACGAGACTTCTCAACGTAACGGAGAAGGGTCGGAGCAAGTACACCAACGAGTACTGCCATGATAGCGATTACGACGATAAGCTCTACTAAAGAGAAGCCCTTGTTATTGTTCTTCATTTTAAGAATCTCCTTTTTTATTAAGGAGTTGTCTCCACTATCGCCCTCCCCCGCCTCTATGATATACTGAAACCAATGCTGTGGATTGGTTAAAATCTCCTACCGCCCGACGGTTTAAAAAAGGCTCCAACCACAGCATTTTCAATTTTATGGATTATTGGGGTTTTAGTTATGATCTGTGTTGGAATCGACGTGGCCAAGGACAAGCATGACTGCATTGTCTTAAGCTCAGATGGGGAAATTCTTGAGGATGTGTTTACGATACCGAACAATGCGGAGGGCTTTGAAACGCTGCTGAAAACCATCGACCGATGTCTCCGCCCGGATCACACGCTGCGCATCGGCCTGGAGGCCACCGGCCACTACTGTTACAACATTCTGGGATTTCTGCTGAACAAGGGGCTGCCCACCTATGTCATTAATCCGCTGCACACCAACCTGTATCGGAAGAGTCTCAGTCTGCGTAAAACAAAGACGGACCGCATCGACGCCCGGACCATCGCCATGATGCTGATGTCGGACGTGGACCTGCAGTCCTATACAAAAACGGCTTATCTCAACGAGGAACTGAAAACCCTCACGCGCTATCGGTTCGAT
Source organism: uncultured Lachnospiraceae bacterium (assembly GCA_946040795.1). Taxonomy (GTDB): domain Bacteria; phylum Bacillota; class Clostridia; order Lachnospirales; family Lachnospiraceae; genus UBA1267. The sequence continues at coordinate 5,045 of CAMGCK010000074.1, read as the reverse complement.
AAGGTCCGCGAGCGGGCCAAGCTGAAGACCTCGGTGTCCCGGCTGGTCAATATCCTGTTCCCGGAGCTGGAGGCTCTGGTGCCCACGCTGCATATGGTGTCCGTTTATGCGCTTCTCAGCGAGTTTCCGGGAGCGGTACCGATCGCGGGGGCGCATCTCACGCGGCTGAAATCCATCCTGTACGAGGCCTCCAAGGGCCGATACAGCCGGGAAATGGCCATGGAGATCCGCGAAGCCGCGCGAAATTCCATCGCCGCCAATATGCCGGCCAAATCGCTGGAATTGCAGCACACCATCCGCATGATCCGGGAGCTGAATGCAGAGATCACCGACATTGAGGAAGCCATCCGCGGCGTGATGGAGGACATCCACTCGCCCATCACCACCATTCCCGGGATCGGGCTCAGCATGGGGGCGATGATCCTCGCGGAGATCGGCGACTTCTCCCGCTTCCGCTCGCCGGACCAGATCCTGGCGTATGCGGGGATGTCACCCTCCACGCACCAGTCCGGCAATCTTGCCCTGACCGGCATTTATTCGCACATGGAGAAGCGTGGTTCCAAATATCTGCGCTTTGCCCTTTACAATGCCACCAAGTATGTCTGCCTCTGGGATCCGGTCTTCTCCGCTTACCTCGCCAAAAAGCGGGCGGAGGGCAAACACTACAACGTGGCCATATCGCATGCCGCAAAGAAGCTGGTGCGGGTGATCTATGCGCTGGAAAAGTCCGGGGAGCCGTATCACGGGTGACAATGGGGACTCATGAATGCCAAAGCCCCACTCCGCACACATCGTGCGGAATGGGGCTTTTTCAGGTTTCATTAATACTTTCTCATTTCCTTCCAGATATCCAAAATCATCTGATATCTTCTGGCCGGCATACCCTTGAACGGGATGTTGGAAGTGGCGAAAATATAGCCGCCGCCCTCTTTTCCGTGGGTCAGGCAGTACCGCGCGGATGCCTCCACTTCTGCATCCGTACCGGTCTGCAGCGCCGCGCAATGCACATTGCCGCAAAGAGCCACCTGCTTGCCGTAGAGGCGCTTGACCTCCTTAATGTCCACGCCCGCCATCGGGTCGATGGAATGCAGCGCATGCGGATGACACTCAACCAGCGTCTTCAGAATCGGCATGATATTGCCGTCCGTGTGCTTGATCATATACAGACCATTCTCGCGGCCGCTCTGGATGATCTGCGCCAGGAACGGGGCGATGAACTCATCGAACATTTCCGGTGAAATGAACGGGCCGCTGTTGTAGCAGTAGTCGGAGCACAGCAGAGAAACATCGATGCCGGCTTCCTTCTGACGCTTGTTGGCTTCCATGGCTTCTTCTGCCATTTTCTTTGCTACTGCCAGCACATCTTCCGGTTCATCATACAGGCGATACGCAAATTCGTACATACCGTCGCCGTCCGGGATGGCATAGGTGCCGTCGCCGTGGCAGCCCAGAAGGCGCGTGTCGCCGATGTATTCTCTCAGCCTCTTACGGAAAGCCGTGGTGACCGGGTGTGTGGGATCGTTCCAGAACGGGTTGTATGCCGGAATGATGCAGTAGTCCAGGCCCGGCTTGCTGTCGAATTCAGGGTTACCGGAAAGTGCCGCTCCGCCGATGTCGTATGCGTTCGCTGTGGTGTAAACGCGCGCGTATTTATCCGCCAGGTCGATGGCCGCGCGCTCGATTTCTCCCTTTGAAAGTGTATTCAAATGTTCAAAACGCGGATCATTAAAGCTGATTCCAAAGAACTCCTCCGGGAGCTGGAATTCCAGTTCAAAAGTAGGGACCTCGTCCGGAATACCGCCGTTCAGAGCAGTTATAGCGCGTTCCGCCGGTGTCATGGTTTTCATAGCCGTACCTCGCTTTTTGTTTGCTGTCCCCACTATACCATCTCCCATTAAATTCGGCAATAGTTGACACCGGGACGTTTCATTTTGACAACTTTATTCCCGGCGTCATTTCTTTTTGACAACTTTATGTTGATGGGTCAATGGGGACGTTTCCCTCTGTCCCATTATTCCATGAAAAAGGCCGATGCGATCACCGTGTACACAAACAGAGCCAGGCCGGCCAGGATCAGAAGCTCCAGTACTTTGCTGATGCCGCGAAGCAGCAGGCTTTTCCGCGCGAAGGGGAAGAGTTCATTGATATCCATGTAGTTCGTGGCGATCGCCGCGGCTGTGTAAAACATCAGCAGGTACCATACCTTGGCCAGGATCTGAACGGTCGCGGAATATGCTCCGCTCGTGCTCAGATTCAATGCAAACCAGCTGCCGCCCACATAGAAAATTGCCGCAAGGATCATTTTCCACAGCCGGCGCGTGCGGAAGCCCGGCGGCAGCGCCTTGATTTTTTCATGCCCGGCTGTTTCATACTGCTTCAGATCATGCAGCAGTATGTCCATGTTCTGGTAGCGCCATCTGGGGTCGATCTGCGTACATTTTTGTATCACGCTCCGCACCGGCGCTTTGGTCAGCTTCTGCTGCGTGTAACAGCCGGTGATCATGTAGTTTAACATCTGGCCGATAGCATAGACATCGGAACACTCGTCGCTTCTAGAAAATCCATACTGCTCCGGCGAAGCAAAGCCGGGTGTGCCAAGCATCACCGTGTCGCGGCCGCGCTTTTTTACGATCATGTGGGACGCGTTGAAGTCGATGAGGCAGATGCCCCCGGAGTCCGTGATGAGCACATTGTCCGGCTTGATGTCCCCGTGGACAATGCCAAGCGCGTGCAGATTTTTTACGATCCGGCAGAGTATCCGGGTGAGGGCGACGGCATCGGCGGGGGTAAGAAGGCCGCGCGGAATGTTGCTTAACGCAATGGTTCCGCCCTTCTTTTCCGCTGAAAAGTAATTCTTTTCCCCCATGTCGAGGCGGTCCTGCCGCGCCGTGAGCTGCTCTGTCAGCGTGCGTCCGTCCACATATTCCTGGCGCACGAGAAAGCCGTCGTCCACGCGTTCCACGGCAAGAATGCGCGGGATGCCTTCGATGGGGTGCGCCTTCAGCAGCTGATAAACCTCCATATTCAGGTAGGGATAAACTTTCTCAAAAGTGCGCATGGAACTCCTTTCATGAAAAACGGTATCAAAAGTGCGGCCGTTTTACGGCAGACCGTATATCCGTCGATTTCTCGCAAATGTTCTTGGGTCGTAAGCAGCTGCAAATCACCTCGGACAGGCTGTGTGCTGTCTGCAGCTGCAATCACCTCGGACAGGCTGTGTACTGTCTACAGCAGCAATCACCTCGGACAGGCTGTGTACTGTCAGCACCCAGTTTCAAGACTCTGTTGTTTTCAAGTTTAGCATAATGTAAAATAGTTGACAAGAAAGGAGGGCGATTATGAAACCAAAAGCTACGACAATGTTTCAGACTATCTGAATGATTATCTGTGCTGCCATCAGCTGATCCTGGCCGATGTTGTACGGAAGAGCGGCATCTCCCGTGACTATGCCTACGCGATCATGAACGGACATAAAAAAGCCCTCCCGTGATTATGTTCCGGCCCTCTGTCTGGCGATGGAAATGAATCTGGAAGAAAACGGTGAGAAGCCGATTCACTGATGAAAAAAGTCCCGCTCGGCGAGTGGCGCGAACCCGGTTTGGGGGCGTCACAAGATGCTGAGGGGACTTTTTTGTGTTGGAATTTACAGCTGGTGTCTTACCACCTTGTATTCATCGCCGTCCTGATAATACGGGCAGCCCTTGAATTCCGTGCCCTGAAGGCGCGAGTAATCGTCCTCGTCCATGTCGACGGAACAGTAATATGCTTCATCATCTTCATCGTACTCAAGGTACGCACAGGTATCGCAGCTGGTGGATGCCATGGGGATCTCCTTTTCATTGTCAGTCAATTATCGCTGACTTTATAAGTTTAACATAAGAACGCGCCTGTTACAAGAAGCAGCTTTTCATTTGAGGTAACACCAGAACATTATTCATTCTGCCATGCAGCAGCCGCACCTCGCATTTGCCGCATATAATAGTGCTATCAATGGCCAATAATGATTACTGTGATTTCAGTTGATATTCTTATAATGGTGGAGGAAAATCTCTGTTATTTTTCTTGTAATGATGGTAGAATATATTCAACCATTTTTCCATATCACTTGATCATATCTTTCATCAATCTTATCATTTCTGGAGGAAACCATGACTAACAAAATTCCGGCCAATGAGCAACAGCAGATTCAAACAGAAATCCACGCCCTTGAGAAAAGACTGAAAAAATACCCGCCCGGTGAAATCGTGTTCTATAAAAACGCAAAGTACTTCAGCCCTTTCTACCTGCATAATAACATTCGCGAATATCTCCCAAAGTCCAAACGCGCCCTTATCACTCAACTTGTCGAAAAAAGTTACTGGTACGCTCGAATCGAGGATCTTCAAAATCATCTTTCGTTATTAAAACTTCAATCGGAACTCAACGCAACTTCTTTTTCTCACACAGAAAGACTACTGGACGATCCCTGCTTCGCCCCATATCTGTCATCACTTTTTTCTCTTTCCGATGAACTCTCCGCCTGGGCTTCAGAAGACTTTCCTTCTGATCCTCCGTTTCCCGAAAAAAGAATTCACAACACCGCTGCCAATATCAAAGTGCGATCCAAATCCGAAGTCCTGATTACAAACGCCCTGTACACTCATCAAATTCCGTTCCGATACGAATGTATGATTACATTGGGTTTTCACAAGCTCCATCCGGATTTTACCATTCGCCACCCTGCTACAGGCAAAATTTATCTTTGGGAGCACTACGGAACCGCCGATGATCCCCGCTATATGAATGATTCACTGGACAAGCAAAAGCTCTACATTGCAAATGGTTTCATTCCTTCCACGAATTTGATTCTCACCTATGAAACCAAAAATACTCCCCTGACAATGGATACAATTGAACGCGTAATTCGCGAATATTTCCTGTGAAAACTGTATTTCAAAAGCTTCTTTTTTGCAAATTCAGCCTTTCTACCCCACTTTGCTAAAATTTCCGACATTTCAAAAGCTTCTTTTTTGCAAATTCGGCCTTTTTACCCCACTTTGCTAAAA
>CAMGCK010000073.1 GCA_946040795.1 uncultured Lachnospiraceae bacterium | reverse complement strand
TTTTACAAAGCTTTTACAAAGAGAGTGACAGTGGTTTTACATAAGGGTCGTATCATTACAAATGACAATCATGATATGAGGTGAAAAGTATGGATATTTTTGGAATATTGACATTGATCGGCGGACTGGCGCTGTTTCTTTACGGCATGAATACCATGGGTGATGGCCTGGTGATGCTTTCCGGCGGTAAACTGGAGCGCGTTCTTGAAAAACTGACGCGTAAACGGATCATGGCACTTCTTCTTGGCGCGATGGTCACTGCTGTGATTCAGTCCTCATCCGCTACTACCGTCATGGTCGTGGGCTTTGTAAACTCCGGTATCATGAAGCTGACGCAGGCCGTTGGCATCATCATGGGTGCAAACATCGGTACCACGATCACTTCCTGGATCCTGTCTCTGGCAGGCATCAGCAGCGGCAATGTGTTTATCCGACTGCTGAAGCCCAGTTCGTTCTCGCCGATCCTTGCAGCCGTGGGTCTGATCTGCATCATGTCCGCAAAAGACGGCGCTAAAAGGCGCACCATCGGCAACATTTTACTGGGCTTCGCGATTCTGATGTTCGGTATGGAAATGATGAGCGGCGCGGTAGCTCCGCTGAAGGATGACGCGTCCTTTACCGGCATGCTGACGATGTTCTCCAACCCCATCCTCGGTATGGCAGCCGGTGCGGTACTGACCGCCGTTATCCAGAGTTCATCTGCATCAGTCGGTATTCTGCAGGCGCTGTGTCTGTCCGGCGCGGTGACCTATGGAACGGCTATTCCGATCATCATGGGCCAGAACATCGGTACCTGTGTTACGGCGCTGATCTCATCCGTGGGCGCCAGCAAAAACGCCAAGCGCGCTGCATTTATTCACCTGTATTTTAACCTGATTGGAACGATCCTCTTTATGATCGTATTCTACCTGATCAATCATTTTGTACACTTTGCATTCCTGGCCGATGCTGCCGGTGCAGCGGGAATTGCAGTTGTCCACAGCCTCTTCAACATCGGATGCGCAGTCGTCCTGTTCCCCTTTGCGAACAAGCTTGTGGATCTTGCGGCATTGACCGTTCACAACCGGAAGGAACCGGAGCCGGAGCGGACACAGCCGGAAGAACTGGCTGCACTGGATGAACGTTTCCTGGACAGCCCGTCCTTTGCCATTCAGCTCTGCAAACATGCGGTGGAAAAGATGGCAGAATACACAAGCCGTGCGATTCTTCTTGCAATGGAAGTGCTGCGGGAATATGATGAAACAAAGGAGGCGGAGGTCATTCGCCTGGAGCAGCTTTCAGACCGGTTTGAAGATGCTGTTGGAACGTACCTGGTAAAACTGGCGGGAAAGGATCTCAGCCAGGAGGACAGCCATCTGCTATCTGTTTTGCTGCATTCCATCAGTGATTTTGAGCGAATTTCCGACCATGCGATCAGCGTGACAGAATCCGCTAAGAAGCTGCAGTTACAGGGACTTACATTTACAGAGGATGGAACCCGCGAACTGGATTCCCTTGGAGTTGCACTTCATGATATAATAGTTCGTACACAGGATGCTTTTGATAAGAGTGATACAGCCGCCGCAGCCGATGTAGAACCGCTGGCAGAAGTGATCGATGACCTCGTCATGGAAATGAAGCAGCGACACATCGTCCGCCTGAGGAGCGGCAGCTGCTCCATGGAGGCAGGCCTTCTTCTGGAAGACATTCTGACCAGTTATGAAAGAGTGTCCGGCCATTGCTCGAACATCGCGGCCGCCATGATCGAGATCCAGGCCGATGAACTGGACATGCATCGCTACGTCAATACAACGCTAAAGGGCAGCGACCCTCATTTCCGGGAGGAATACATCCGCCTGAAGGGAATCTACATTCTGCCGTAATACAAGGAAGGAACTTAAATGGCTTTAATTTACATAGTCGAGGACGATCCCAGCATACAGGAGATTGAAACGATGGCGCTGAAAAACAGCAATTACATGGTGCAGGCTTTTGACCGTGCGGCATCGTTTTATGCCAAGCTGGAAGAAATTATTCCGGATCTGGTCCTGCTTGATATCATGCTTCCGGATGAGGATGGTTACAAGATCGTCCGCAGGATCCGGAACAATCCCAAAACACGGCGCATCCCGGTGATCATGATTACCGCAAAGACCGGGGAGATGGACATGGTGAAAGGGCTGGATGACGGCGCAGATGACTATATCCGGAAGCCCTTTTCCGTCATGGAACTGCTTTCAAGGGTACGCGCGCTGCTCAGAAGGTCTCAGGAAGCAGAACCGGAGCAGCTGCTTGTGGGCAATATCATGCTGGACCATGAGCGGCATACAGTGGTAGCCGGTGACCGGAACATCGTCCTCACGTTAAAGGAATATGAACTGCTACGCTATCTGATGATCAACGAGGACGTGGTACTGTCCCGCGAATCCATCATGCGTTTTGTGTGGGGCGTGGATTTTGAAGGAGAAAGCCGAACAGTGGACATGCACATTAAAACACTGCGGCAGAAACTGGGCGATGCCGGACGGCAGATCCATACCGTGCGCGGCGTGGGCTATTCCATCAGTAAGGAATGCAGTGAAGAAATATGAAGCAGAAGATCAATCTTCGACTCAGTCTGATCGCGCTGATTGCAATCATCACGACAACGGACGGAATCACGTTTGTATACTACAATCTGTTTCAGGGACAGGTTCGCAGAGATCTGCAGCAAAACGCCGGCCTGCTGATGGAAACGGAAGTGTTTCAGAAGGCTTATACGTCCGGTAAGGAGCACACAGACAGTCTGGCGCATCTCAGTGCGGGAAATCTGCGAATTACCTGGATCGACGCGGACGGTACGGTACTGTTTGACAATGATACGAACATCGCCGGTCTGTCCAATCATCTGGACCGCCCGGAGATCCGGATGGCGTTTGAAAATGGAGAGGGTGAAAGTACCCGTCGTTCCGATACCATGAACATGAACACCTTCTACTATGCGGTGCTGCTGGACAACGGCACGGTTCTCCGTGTTTCCACGCAGGCACGGACGATCTTCAGTGTACTGATGACAGCGCTGCCTGTGATCGGCGCCATTGTCGTGGTCATCCTTCTGGGATGCGTTCTGATCGGACATTTTCTGACCGGTCAGCTTATGCGCCCCATTGAGGAAATGGCCGAGCATCTGGATGAGGGCTATCATGCGCCGGCCTATAAGGAGCTGGAACCCTTTGCTGACAAGATCCGCAGCCAGCATGAAAATATTCTGGCAGCGGCAAGAAGCCGGCAGGATTTCACGGCGAATGTATCGCATGAACTGAAGACACCCATCGCCGCTATTACCGGTTATGCGGAGCTTCTGGAAAACCATCTGGTCGATGCCGACAGTGAAGCCCATGTGGCCCGACAGATCCGCCATAACGCGGATCGCCTGCATTCGCTGGTGACGGATATCATCCAGTTATCAGAGTTGGATCACAAGGAGCTTCCCCGAAAATTTGAACAGATCGATCTTCTGGCAGTTGCCCGGGAGTGCACGGAAGCCCATCTTCCCATGGCCGCCAAGCGGAACATCAAACTGACCTGCGGCGGAACATCTGCCGGAATCAACGCGGACAAACGTCTGATTCGCGAGATGATCGACAATCTGATACAGAATGCGGTCCGCTATAATAAAGAAAACGGGACCGTCCGTGTTCATGTTACCATTGAAAACGGACATCCCGTTATTACAGTCACTGATACCGGAATCGGTATTCCGGCAGATCAGCAGGATCGTGTATTTGAGCGCTTTTACCGAGTGGATAAAAGTCGTTCCCGCGAGACCGGCGGAACCGGCCTGGGACTTGCCATCGTAAAACATATTGCCGAGCTGCACGCAGCGGAGATCTCCCTGCAAAGCGCGCTGAATAAAGGAACAAAGATCTGCGTCCGCTTCTGAAGCGGACGCGGATTTTTATTGTGACCGGCAATGCCGCTGTGTGCGGCTTCCGGTGATCCATGCGTTTACAGCTGAAGAGTATTTTCAGGGGACAGCAGTCTTTTCTTGCAACACCTGTCAGGTTCCTGTATAATATGTTAAAACATGCGCTGTCATGCCGCTAAAAGCGGTTTGGACAACGCTTTGAGGACAGGAAAACTATGGATTCTTATATTAATGCCGTGGACTTCTTTCGCGGCAATGACCCGGAGGAGATCGTAAAAAAATACGGTACGCCTTTATATCTTTACAATGAAACAATCGTCCGTCGGCACATGAAGGCTGTTGCGGAAGTCATTACAAAATATCCTTACACGGCCAATTACTCCGTGAAGGCCAATACCAATATTCATATCCTGAAAATGGCACTGGAAGAAGGACTGAACTGCGATGCCATGAGCATTGGTGAGATCTGTATGCTGGAGGCGGCGGGATTCCCCTCTGATCGTATTTTCTATGTTCCGAACAATGTTTCCGAAGAGGAAATGCAGGAAGCCATCGACCGCGGAATCATGACTTCCTGCGACAGTCTGGAGCAGCTGGAACAGTACGGCCGCCTGGCACCCGGCGGAAAGTGTGCTGTCCGCATCAATCCGGGCGTGGGAGCCGGCCATCATGAAAAGGTCGTCACTGCGGGAAAGAAGACCAAGTTCGGCATTGCGGAAGAGGACATCGACACGATCTTTGAAATCTGTGAAAAGTATCAGCTGACCATTGCGGGCATCAATCAGCACATCGGTTCGCTGTTCATGGATCCGGAACCTTATTTACAGGCCGTTTCCAACCTGCTTCGCATCGCGCGCCGCTTCAAGAGTCTGGAGTTCATCGACTTTGGCGGCGGCTATGGCATTCCGTACCATAAATTAAATGATGAGGCGGAGTATCCGATGGAGGACTTTAAGGCCCGCCTGATACCGATCCTGGACGAATTCGTGCAGGATTACGGTTCTCTGCCGCTCTTCAAATCCGAGCCCGGCCGCTATTGTGTGGCAGAGGGTAGCGTGATCCTGGGCCGCGTTCATGCGGTCAAACAGAATGCCGGAAAGAAGTACGCCGGCACGGACATCGGCATGAATGTGCTGGTACGCCCGTCCATGTACGATTCCTGGCATGACATCGAGATCCTGCGTGACGGCGCTGCGGTTCCCCGTGAGGACCTGCAGGAGATCACCGTCACCGGAAATATCTGCGAATCCGGCGACCTTTTGGCAAAGGACCGCATGCTTCCGGAGATCCGCCGCGGTGACCTGGCCTGCGTGCTGGACACCGGCGCATACGGTTACAGCATGTGTTCGCCCTACAACTCCAGGCCGCGTCCTGCGGAGGTCCTGGTGAAGGAGGATGGCAGTCTGCAGCTGATCCGCAGAAGGGAAACCATTGAAGATCTGATGGCTTACATGTAAAACGAAAAGTCATTGGAGGACCTGAGGCCTGAGAATAAGCCGCTTGAACAGTTACACGCACTGTAGAATAGGAGAACTGACATGAGAAAAACGAAGATCATCTGTACCATTGGACCGGCAAGTGAGACGGAAGATGTGTTGAGGGAGATGTGCCTGGCCGGCATGAATGTGGCCAGACTGAATTTTTCTCATGGTACGCACGAGGAACACAAAAAGAAGATCGATCTGATCAAAAAAGTCCGTGAAGAACTGGATCTTCCGATTGCGATCATGCTCGATACCAAGGGTCCGGAATATCGTATCCGCACCTTTGAAAACAAAAAGGTTCAGCTGAAGGACGGTGATACCTTTACGCTGACCACCCGTGATGTGGTGGGAAATGAGTCCATCGTTTCCGTCAGCTACGATCGATTGATGGAGGACCTGTCCGTGGGAGACCGCGTGCTGATCAATAACGGTCTGGTTATCATGGAAGTGCGTGCGCTTACGGCAACGGATGCGGTTTGCGATGTCATTGTGGGCGGCGAACTTTCCGACCGCAAAAGCATGAACTTCCCCAATAAGGTCATGACCAATGATTACCTCAGCGAGCAGGATAAGAGCGATCTTTTATTCGGTATTGAAAATGATGTAGATTTTGTGGCGGCCTCCTTTGTTTCCACAAGGTCCGACATGGAAGCCATGCGTACGTTCCTGGATGAGAACGGCGGCAAGGACATCGATATCATAGCAAAGATTGAAAACCGTTCCGGCGTGAAAAACATCGACACGATCTGTGAAATTGCCGATGGCATCATGGTTGCCCGCGGTGACCTGGGCGTGGAGATTCCCTATGTGGAGGTTCCGTCCGTTCAGAAATATCTGATCAAGAAGTGCCGCCTGCGCGGTAAACGCGTCATCACGGCAACGGAAATGCTGGAATCCATGATCCACAATCCTCGTCCGACCCGCGCGGAGATCTCTGATGTGGCCAATGCGGTATACGACGGAACATCGGCCATCATGCTCTCCGGTGAGAGCGCTGCCGGCAAATACCCGGTGGCTTCCGTACGCAACATGGCGGAGATTGCAGAGTACACGGAACGCAACATCGATTATAAAGAGTGGTTCCATGAGACCAGCTTTGAAATTAAAAACAATCTGGATGCGATCTCGCATGCAGTATGCACCATGGCCATCGATGTCCATGCAAAGGGCATCGTTGTCAGCTCCATTTCCGGCATGACGGCCCGTTTTGTCAGCCGTTTCCGCTGTCCGGTGGATATCATCGGCATGACGACTTCGGAAAAGGTTTGGCGCAAACTGAACTTAAGCTGGGGCGTGACGCCGATCCTGAGCGAGCAGTTTGAATCCATGGATGTCATGTTCCATTATGCGGTGGCGCATGCAAAGAGCACTTTTGGCCTTTCCAAGGGAGACAGCGTAGTGCTGACCGGCGGCCGCGTGAACGGAACCTCCGGCAATACGAACACCATCCGTGTGGCAGAGGTTGGAAAATAAAAACAACGAAAAGATTGAGGGGATTCCCTGAATTTCAGAAGGGCAGAATATGAAGATCGTAATCATCGATGGCCAGGGCGGAAACCTGGGCCGACAGTTAACAAAAATGACACTGGAGCGTTACCCGGAGGCGGATGTTCAGGTCATCGGAACGAACAGCGCAGCCACTACCAATATGCTGAAGGCCGGCGCGGTACAGGGCGCAACCGGAGAGAATGCTGTCATCGTGGCAGCTCGCCGGGCCGATGTGATCATGGGCCCCATCGGCATCGTGATCGCGGATGCACTCATGGGTGAAGTAACGTCGCAGATGGCTGTGGCTATCGGGCAGAGCGATGCTGTGCGCATTCTGCTGCCGATGAACCGTTGTGAAACGCTTGTGGCCGGCATGAAGGAAGTGCCCACCGGTGCTCTGATTGAAGACGCCATGGCTCTTCTGGCGCGGGTGATGCAGTAAACTGCCGGATTAAAAGACTGCGGACCGGACACTGTCCGGGACCGGAAATCGGGACATGCATTGAAATAACTGGAGGGACGTAAAATGAAGGCCGTAATGATCATGTTTGACTCGCTGAACCGCGTGTTCCTGCCGCCCTATGGCTGTGACTGGGTGCATGCGCCCAATTTTAAACGCCTGATGCAGCATACCGTTGCGTTTGACAACTGCTATGCGGGCTCGCTGCCCTGTATGCCGGCCCGCCGTGAGCTCCACACGGGCCGATACAATTTCCTGCATCGCGGCTGGTCGCCGATGGAACCTTTTGATGATTCCGTACCGGAGATCCTGAAAAACAACGGGATCTACACGCATCTCATCAGTGACCACGGTCATTACTGGGAAGACGGCGGCGCAACCTACCACGGCCGTTACTCCAGCTGGGAAGCCACCCGCGGAAACGAAGGTGACCGATGGAAGGCGGATCTGGATGCAAGCATCATGGTCGGCACCAATATTCCGGTCACGGATCCGGGAACGCTGAAATTCCGTACGCCCTATTTCCATCATGAAGGGGTAAACCGGAACCATCGGCCGAATGCGGAAGCCAGCTGCGGCCGTGAAGTTACGAATAACGCGCTGGAATTTCTGGATACGAATCATGAATTTGACAACTGGTTCCTGCAGATCGAATACTTTGATCCGCATGAGCCCTTCTATACGTTCGAAGATTATCTGAAGTTCTACGAAGTGCCGGACATCGGGACGGAGCTGGACTGGCCGCCGTATGACAAGGTGAAGGAAACGCCGGAGGAGGTAGAGCACATCCGCATGAAATATGCGGCACTGGTGTCCAAGTGTGACGATGAGGTCGGCCGCGTGCTGGATGCGCTGGATAAGTATGATCTCTGGAAGGATACGATGGTCATCTGCAATACGGATCATGGCTATCTTCTGGGTGAACACGGATGGTGGGCCAAAAACGCCATGCCGTGTTATGATGAGATCGTCCATACGCCGCTGTTCATCTGGGATCCGCGTACCGGAAAGAAGAATGAGCATCGTGAGGCGCTGGTGCAGACCATTGATCTGGGGCCGACGCTCCTGGAATTCTTTGGTTTGCCGCTGACCAAGGATATGCAGGGTAAACCGCTGGTCAATGCCGTGGCAAATGATGAAAAAGTACGTGATTATGCGCTTTTCGGTTACCATTGCCGGCAGCTGAACATTACGGATGGCCGCTATGTGTACATGCGCGGCGTTGAGGATCCGGATGAGCCGCAGTTCAGCTACACATTGATGCCCACCAATATGGCAAATTTCTTCGGAAAAGAGCTGGAAGGCGCAACGCTGGCACCGCCGTTCTCCTTCACGAAGAACATGCCGGTGCTGAAGGTGCCGCTTAAAGAGGGCACCAATGGCGCAGAGACTGCGCTGTACGATCTTTGGAACGATCCCAAGGAAGAACAGCCGATTCGGGATGAGGCTGTGGAGGCAAGGATGACAGCTGCACTGAAACGGCTTTTGCATGAAAGTGAAGCGCCGGAAGAATTGTATAAGCGTTACGGTTTGTAACCGGTGTCAACCTTATGCTTTACGATAGATATTGGTTCAAATATATTGAAATATTTGACGTGCGTCAAATAAATGCTATAATATTGACGTGGCCTTTGACATACGTCAAATAGGAGGTGGCGATATGAGCGTTTTCAATGATTTGCAGGATCTTACGTATTTAAGGTGGTCCCATATTAGAAGTTCGAGTGGAACAGCAGGGACATTTTTGAAGTCAGAGTCAACAATTGCAGGCAGAAAGACATATTATAAGCTTTCAAATTTCGATTCGGCAAATGGAGTAGTTGGTCATGAATGTGTGAATGAGATCATAGTGGACCGTCTTCTCACTTTGCTTGGGGTGGATCACCTGTCATATGATCTCATCCGTGCAGTAATTGATATCGAGGGTAGAGAATTTGAAACATATCTTTGTGCATCGCAGGATTTCAAAAAGAGAAACGAAAGCAAAGTTGCACTGGATGATTACTATAGAACAAATGCAGAACCGGGGGAATCTCATTATGACTTTTGTGTCAGACAAGGCTGGCAGAAGTACATTGATGAAATGCTGGCGGTTGATTATCTGATTCTAAACAGAGATCGCCATGGGGCTAATATTGAGGTGTTGAGAAACGCACGAGCACATACGATTCGCATTGCCCCGTTATTTGATCATGGATTATCACTCATCTACTCGTGTATGACAGACGCCGAAGCTCAGAATTTTAATGAACTTGAAGATAAAAAATGCCAGAATTTTATCGGAACTCACTCCTGTTATGATAATCTTAAGCTGATAAAGGATCCGAAAAATGTGTTTAACGGAAAGCTGACAGAGCAGGACAAGAAGTTTTTATTTGATGGGTTGCAGGACATAATATCTCGGACTTTTATGGACAAAATCTGGGATATGATTTACAAGAGGTATCTGATTTATGAAAAACTTTGAGATTTTTGATGCAGAACTCGGGAGGTCAATTGGTGTTTTGCTTTATTATGAGGGCAAATCCGAGTTCATCATAGAACTTCAGAAAGATTTAGATGAATGGACAGCACCACTGCTTCTGACCGGTTTTGTGAAAAAAGGAGTTTTTACAATTCCCAGGGATATTAGTTTTTTATGGGTTAAAGAAAGAGTAATTCCAAGCGGCAGGCAGAACATCGGCGCAATTTTGGATACGCATAAATTGAAACGTTATGACGAGATGAAATTTCTTGAGATTTCGAAAGGAAAATGTTCACAGGATCATCTGTTTATAAAAGAAATTCCTCATTTACCGGACTATGTCATAGAAAGACAGATGCGGAATTTACTTGATGTTTCACTCCTTGATGATCACATGCTTCTATGCTTTTTTGCAGATGAAACGGTTAAGAAAGTTGATTTGGCGAAGTTGATCGACCAAGATGGTGTTGATAAAGTCATACGAAACGAGGCCTTGTATCAGTCCGGTAAGATCGGCATTGGTGGCTATGCGGTTACTTTTAACGATAGCATTGACATTCCGGCATGGCGCCTTTATGAGGCAGGCGAAGGTATTCCGCTTTCCATGCGGGATTTTAAAAAGTTTATTAAAAATAATGTTCTCAGTACAGGAGAAAGTTGTGAACTTTTGGAGTGTTCGAGACAGAATATCGCTTACATAGTCAGGAAAGAGCAGCTTGAACCGCTGAAATTCTATGAAAAGGGTAACCTGTATCTCCGCGGGGAAGTTGAAAAAATCAGATGGTAAGAAAAAGAGCAGGTTGCAAAGAACTGCTCTTTTGGTGTCAAAGGGGATGTTTGTTGTATTTGGCCTGAAAGAAGTAGTATTTGACATGCGGGTGGATATACTTCGAATAGATGATATATTTTGATCAATCGAAAAGTTTTTGGGGAGGTGATGTATAGCAGAGGTTAGTTTCGAGTTCTACGTTGTGTTTGTTTTATTATTTACTAAGACTTCCCATACCTAAAATGGGCTTCGCACCTTGAAAATTCAATACT
>CAMGCK010000072.1 GCA_946040795.1 uncultured Lachnospiraceae bacterium | reverse complement strand
ACAAGGAGTATCGTCGGCAGCGTCAGATGTGTATAAGAGACAGGCCAAAGCATCCTCTGCATTTTTCGCAGCAGTATCCGCACTTTCCTTCAGTTTTTTCAGCATCGGAAGCTCTTCATTTAAGATCTGACGAAGATCGTTTTCCAGTCCCTTGAGCACTTCGATTTCAGCGGAAGCCTGTTCTTTTTTAGCCGCCTGATCCTTGTTATCTTCGACCGTCTTCTCGAGTCTTTCGATTTTTTCCTTCAGCTGCTTTTCTTCTTCGACAATGCCGGAAAGGATCGCTTCATCGTAAGTAATCTTATCTTTGATCGTACGAACAGATTCTGATAGCGTATCTCTCATTTCGTACTTGCCAAAGTTTTCCTTGAGAGCCGCCGCACGAATACGTGCCCTGTCCGCGTCGCCCTTTTTACCGTCGGCAGCAGTCTTCTTTTCCGCTGCTGTCTTAGCAACACCGGAAAGATCCGTTTCCTGAAGGATCGCTTCATCGAGGGTCTTTTTGCGGCTTTTCATGATATCAGCTGCGGAAACCATGGCTTCATGCACCGGTTTCAGCTCATAAACTGCCACCTTCTGTCTGTCGATCAGTGTCTGCAGATCCTTCATTTTCCCTTCACGAAGCTTCAGTTCTTCGCTTTCCTTTTCCAGTGCGCGAACATTTTCGATCTGCTTATTGATTTCCTGCGCTCTCGTATAACAGGCCATCTTCGTTTTCAAAACCGCTTCTTCTGCCTTCAGCACCGTGTCGCCGGAATCCACAGCTTTCTGATCTTCCTCAATGATCTTTCCGAGGATCTCCACCATCTTTTCATGATAGTGCGCGTGTGCTGTCGCGGTCTCTTCCTTTGCTGCGGAAAGTTCCTCCGCGTAAGCGCTTTCTTCCGCCGATGCCGTATCGTTAAAATACTGTACGATGCTGTTTTCCACAGACATTCTTTCGGTCTTACTGACTCTGTAATCGTCGCGCAGGTAGTCTGCGATTTTCGAATACGCCCCCGTCCGGAAAATATTTCTGAGAATTTCCGTGCGTTCCTTGGTCTTCGCATTTAAGAGGCGCAGGAATTCGCCCTGCGGAATCATGGCCAGCTGCTTAAACTGATCAAAGGACAGATTCAGAAGCTCCGCCACACGCTTGTCAACGGCTGTTACCTTTTCGATCGAGCTTCCATCCGGATTCGTGAACGTAACCTTGGAGGGATGCGTATCCTGCTTTCCGTTTCGATTTACATAAGCATACTCCGGCGTACGACGGATCTGATACACCTTTCCCTGATGCTCGAATGTGAAATCCACGAAGCTTTCCACACCATCGGCCGCGTATTCACTGCGAAGATGCTTATTATCGCGGAACTCGCCGCTGGTCTGGCCAAACAGCGCATAGCAGATGGCGTCGAAGATCATGGTTTTACCCGCACCGGTATCGCCGGAAATCAGGAAAAGTCCTTTCTCCTCAAAATCCGTGAAGTCGATTTCAGGCATGGTTTCTGCATACGGTCCAAAAGCACTGACAGTAAGTTTTAAAGGTCTCATAATGCACCTGCCCTTTCCGCGAGTTCACGCATGTAATTCATCTCCTCTTCGGAGATTTCTTCATTTCGAATCAGTTTGTAGAACTCGCTCAGGAGTTCATCAAAGGTGCGATTTTCCGCAGCAATGAAAAAATCTTCGGAATTCAGCGCACGGGTCCGGTCGTTATTGTAATCCAGCTGCAGGATGCGATGGAAATGTCCGCTCAGGATCCCCTTGGCATTCAGCACATCGTCATTGTCCCGGAGCGTGATATAGTAGAAATCCTCCGGGTCATAGAGGTCGCAGGTCTTCTCAATATTCGCAAAAAGCTCCTCAATGTGATGCATCTCATGAAGCGGTTTCAGCGGCACTTCTTCAATTTCAATGCTGCCTTTTTCGCTCATTGTAATGACCGGAACCGTCTTTTTGTTATGGATCTCGCTTAAGGAATATTTCAGCGGGGAGCCTGAGTAGCGGATGTTTTCACGGCCGACGGTCTGCGGAGAATGAATGTGTCCCAGCGCGGTGTAGTCGAAGGGCGAAAAGACATCGGCACTGATGACCTCCACCGTACCCACAGACTGCACGGAGAGATTCTCCGATCCGGCAATTTCCGGGCTCTTCTCGCCGCTCACAAACTGATGCGCCACCACGATATTCCGCTCCCCAGCGTTCAGCTCCGCATGGTCAATGACCGTCTTCACTGCCTCTTCGTAATTTTTAATGGTCTCTTCCGGATAGAAACGGCGGACCTGAGAGGCCTTGATGAACGGCAGCAGATAAATGTTCAGTTTACCGAATTCATCCTGCGTTTCAACCTTGGTCATCATTCCGTTGAACTTGGAAGCGATGTGAATACCGCTCTTTCTGAATAATGCACTGCCGAAGTTCAAGCGCTCATCGGAATCATGGTTGCCGCTGATGGCGTACACATCGATTCCACGTTCCGCAAGATCACATAAGAAACCGTCGAATAACGCTACCGCCGCCTCTGAAGGATCGGAGCGGTCGTAGATATCGCCGGCAATCAGCACACCTTCGATGCCCTTCTCCTCAATAATACCGATCAGCTGATTCAGAATATACTTCTGATCATCGATCAGGTCAAAATCCTTTAACGATCTGCCCAGGTGCAGATCACCGAGATGCATGAATTTCATGAAAACCCCCGAAATCAGTTCTTGAACTCAAATTCCTCTATCACGCAGGTGATGATGTTATTATGCCATAGTTTCTGTCCCATAAACAGAACTCTCAAATAAAAACACTTTTGAAAACACTTTTGAATGAATCACGGATCACAAAAAAAGACGCGGTCCGAATCGACCGCGCCTTTGATGAAGTTTTAGTTCTTTTCCAGCCGGATCACATTCCAGGACTTCTTCTGAAGCGTCGTGTACAGCTTGCCTGCGTCAAATGCAGACGCATAGGAAAGCTGCGGCGCGATCTGCCATGGGTCTTCTTCGGTATTGACTGCCTTCAGATCCTCATGATGCAGGACCTTGTGCCACTTCAGTTTGTAATCCGCAAACTGACGGAGGTCAGAGGTCACTTCAATATCCTCTTCCAGATTCTTGTTTACAGCAAAGATGGTCAGCGAGCCGTCTTCTTCGTTGGTCAGAACCACGCTGTCGATGTACGGAACATCGCAGAAATTCCTGGAATCATAAAGCGGAGCCTTCACAATGGTGTTCAGTACGGTGCCATTGCCATAGGTGCTGCAGTCCAGGAAGGGGTAATAAATGGTCTGACGCCAAGCGCCGGTGTCGGAAGTCATGATCGGGGCGATGACATTGACCAGCTGAGCCAGGCAAGCACACTTCACGCGGTCGCAGTGACGAAGCAGAGTGATAAGCAGGCTGCCGACAAGAAGCGCATCTTCGAAATTGTAGATGTCTTCCAGCTGATGCGGATGTTCGGACCATGCCTTAACAGGAGCGTTATCGGAATGATACCAGACGTTCCATTCATCGAAGGAAAGCATGATGTCCTTCTTGCCGCGTTTCTTGGCCTTGACATAATCACAGATGGAAACGACGGACGCAATGAAACGATCCATTTCAACGTTGCGTGCCAGGAAGTCCGGGGTATCGTCATCGCGGTTGTTATAATACTGATGCAGTGACATGTAATCCACTTCATCGTAGCACTCATCCAGAACATCGGCTTCCCAGGAAGCAAAGGTCGGCATGGAAGAGGCTGAGCTGCCGCAAGCCACGAGCTTGATGCTCGGGTCCATGATCTTCATGGCGCGGCCGACTTCGGATGCCAGGCGGCCGTACTCGTGAGAAGTCTTGTGGCCGGTCTGCCACGGGCCGTCCATTTCATTGCCCAGGCACCACATCTTGAATGCGTGCGGAGCCTCGTGGCCGTTCGCAATACGCATGTCGCTGTAGTAAGAACCCTTCTCCAGGTTGCAGTATTCCAGAAGATTCAGGGCGTCGGTAATGCCGCGGGTACCGAGGTTTACTGCCATCATGACTTCGGTATTGGCCTTCTTAGCCCAATCCGCAAATTCGTCGAGGCCAACTTCATTGGTCTCAACAACGCGCCATGCAATTTCCATGCGCTTCTTGCGCTTTTCGCGCGGGCCCACGCCGTCTTCCCAGAAGTAGTTGGAAACAAAATTGCCGCCCGGATAGCGGACGATGGGAACCTGCAGTTCCTTTACAAGATCCAGCGTGTCCTGACGGAAGCCCTGCTCGTCAGCGGTCTCATGACCGGGCTGGTAAATACCTTCATAAACGGCACGGCCAAGATGCTCAATGAAGGAGCCGTAGATGTTTCTGTCTACATCGCCTACGATGAAATTTTTGTCGATAATGATCTCAGCTTTCATATAATCTCCGTTCTGCGCGCTGAAGCGCATCCTTTTGGTTTCTACTCATCATCATACAGTATGAACGACGAAAAATAAAGACGAAAAATCTTCCTCTTTTCATGAATATGATGTAATATGGATGTTAACAGCATTACCGAAGGAGAGCTTACCATGCGTGACCTGTCTGAAATTCGAGTAGATATTGACCGGATCGATACTGAAATCAAAAATAAACTGATGGAAAGACTGGATTATTCCCATGAAGTGGTTCTTTCCAAAATTCGTGATAAAAACTATGTGATCAATCGTCCCGACCGCGAGGCAGCCATGTTGGAGCGCCTTGGAAAGGACATCCCCAAAGACCGGAAGAACGGCTATCTGGCGGTGGTCCGCAAAATCACCGAGACCAGCCGCATGTATCAGTACGGGATCCTCTTCGATCAGGTGCCGGAGTTATTTGAGGCGCTGACAAAGGACATCGATCTCACCGTTCCGACCGATGTCGTTTCCGTTCGCCTGCTAAGAAGAAACATTCCGAATTCCATGTCGGAGATCCTCAGCATGATCGGTGATTACGGATTTGACATGGAAGAGATGCAGTTACTCTCCTATTCCGAAGATCATGCTTACGTGTACTTCCGACTCACTATTCAGGGAGACATCCGGGAAACACGGATGCAGAAGCTGTTGCTGCAGCTGTCCATGGAGTCTGAGGAGTTTACGATTATGAAGAGAGAACGTATAGATTGTTAAGCAGTAATCTCAGTTGGTTTTAATAATAAATCCTCCATTTACAGAATCAACTGCAAAATCCTGTCATTGACGCATACTTGTAAATATTAGTCCCTGCAGGTGCCCCCGAATAGTAACCACCAATACAAGCACTATAATATCAATCCAAAGAACAATACACCCCATTTGTATAGAATATTCGGTCCACGGTCCGCACAAAATCATGCACAGCTTCTTTCACGGATAACCCCCGTTCTTCAAGCATCCTCATTTTCAATTCGTCTTTTGTGTAATAGTCGCGGCAAATTCTTTCAAGGCCTCTTAAGTGGACATAATAATAATTCTGATCCGGTTCTTCGCCAGTGACCGTGAACGGTTTTGCATAGCGAAGCCCTTTTGTGAATGTTGGAAAACTTAACAGTCCTCGTCTATTACCCATCTCAAAAGCATTAACGTTGATTATAGATCCTTTTTTAATGGTAAATGCTTTTTCAGTTGCCCGTTATCCATGAAATAATACGTAAGATTGATCGGACACTCTATTTCCTGAATTCCGTCCTTTGATCCGTCCGAAACAACACCATCAAACGGATTAAGGGCCAACATGTTCATCTCATCCATACTCGAGCACGTCAAATATTGCTGCGATGAAATTAAATTCTCATTGAGTACAAACATATCCGGATCAAAATCCCCCGGTTTATTTCCAATATACAAAACCGCAAGTAAGACCATTAACATCAGACTTCCGAAAACGATGATCAGTATGGACTTTTTCATCCGTTTCACCTCACTTTCATAAATTTAGTATACAAAACAACTGCGATACTTTCAATATACTGTCGCCGCCTCTCTATTCCACTTTCCCACTTGAAAAAGCCTTCTCCTGCGAGTAAAATCAAAAGTACATACAATAACGAAAATCCTACTGAAAGGAATCATCACTATGGATATCAAACAGCAGATCATGGACTGCACCGATGCTCTCCTGGAAGCCATCGGCAAGCTGGTCAAATACAACTCCGTGGAAGCCGCCCCGCTTCCCGGAATGCCCTTTGGCGAACAGCCGGCACTTTGCCTGGAAGAGGCGCTGAAGATCGCGGAGGGCCTTGGCTTCCGTGTCAAGAATCTGGACAATTACTGCGGTTATGCGGAAATGGGCGAGGGCGATGAGATCATCGGCATTGCCGGCCACCTGGACATCGTTCCTGCCGGTGAAGGCTGGACCCGCGATCCCTTTACGCTTACCCGCGAGGGCGACATCGTTTACGGCCGCGGCACCACAGATGACAAGGGCCCCATCATGGAAGCCCTGTACGCCGTAAAACTCGTCAAGGATTCCGGAAAGCCGATGAACAAGCGCGTCCGCGTCATCTTTGGCTGCAACGAAGAGACCGGTTCCGCCTGCATGCATCACTACAATGAAGTGGAAGAACCGCTGACCATGGGCTTCACTCCGGATGCCAACTTCCCCTGCATCTACGGTGAAAAGGGCCACATGGGTCTGCTTATTTCCAGCAGGAACACCAAAATCATTTCCATGAACGGCGGCTTTGTTTCAAACGCCGTCTGCAATCAGTGCACCACCGTGATCCCCGCAGGCATCGTTTCCGCTGAAGCCATTAAGGCAGCGCTTGACAAGACGCCGCTCGTATCCTCCTCTGTTACGGAGGAAGACGGTAAGATCACGATCTTCGCGCAGGGTGTTGCTGCCCACGCCTCCATGCCGCTCCTGGGCGTCAATGCTGCCGGCTTCACCATGGAAGCGCTGAAGAACGCAGGCTTTGAAGATGATTTTGTGGAGTTCTACAATTCCCGCATCGGTACCAAGTGTGACGGCGCCGGCTGCGGCATCAACTTTGTGGATGAATACGGCGATCTTACCTTCAACAATGGTATCGTCAAGACTGAAAACGGCGTGATCACCTGCAGCATCGACATCCGCGTACCGGTCACCGTTACGGAAGAACAGCTCCGCACCGCCATCGCTCCATACCTGGAGAACGAACAGGGCATCGTGGAGATCAAGGGCATCGGCGCACCGCTCTTCTGCCCGAAGGAATCTCCGCTGGTTCAGGCACTGTACAAGGCTTACGTGGAAGTTACCGGTGATACCGCCCATGAGCCGATGGTCATCGGCGGCGGCACCTATGCCAAGTACCTCCCGGGCATCATCGCCTTTGGTCCGGAAATGCCCGATGTGGATTACCGCATCCACAATGCGGACGAGTTCCTTTCCGTTTCCGGTATTCAGGAAGCCGTCGAGGTGTACTATAAAGCCGTTTCCAATATGCTGGACATCTGATTTCAGTCGGGCTCGAATCCTCTGAACTGAGATTCTTCCCTGCAAATGTCTGTTATTTTATGAACATAAACCCGCGCCGAGGCCGGGAAAACATATGGGCCGTTTATACGACTCAAAAGGAGGACATCATGTACTACTTTGAACCGCTGACCGGCTTCCTTGACAGCATCGAAGCCAAGTTCAACATCCCCGCAGTGGAAGTTGCCGTCATGAAGGGCGGCGAACTGATCTACCGTCACGCAGCCGGTTATTCCGATCCGGAAAAGACCAAGCCGGTCTCCGACAAGGACCTTTACTGGATCTTCTCTTCTTCAAAGATCTCCACCTGCACCGCAGCGCTGAAGCTTATTGAAGACGGTGTCATCGGCCTGGACGATCCGGTAAGCAAATATCTGCCGAATTACGCAAACCTTACCGTCATGCAGGAAGACGGTACCGCAGTTCCCGCAAAGAATGTCATGACCATCCGTCACCTGATGAGCATGTGCGGTGGTCTGGATTATGACGGCAAGCGCGGCAGCGTGGAAAAGATCATCGCAGAAAAGGGCGATGCCGTCACCACCGCTGACATCTGCAACGCCTTTGCAGACGGCCCGCTGGTCTTTGAACCCGGTACGCACTTCCGCTATTCTCTCTGCCACGATGTTCTGGGCGGCGTCATTGAAGTCGCTTCCGGCATGCGCTTCGGCGAATACCTGGAAAAGAACATTTTTGCTCCGCTTGGCATGACCGACACCACCTTCCATCCCACGGAGGAGCAGATCGACCGCATCTCCACCCTGTACCGCGCGCATGAGGACGAAGGTACCAATGAGATCATCGGCAAGCGCCGCATCTCCAACCAGCCCGAATCCTATGAATCCGGCGGCGGCGGACTGGTTTCCTCCACCGATGACTACTTAAAACTGGGCGCAGCTCTCGCAAACAAGGGTACCGGCCTGAACGGCTATCAGCTCTTAAAGCCGGAGACCGTGGAACTGTTCCGCACGCCGCAGCTTGGCGAAGTTCAGCATGCGGACTTCACGCATGATTTTGGCAATATGGTCGGTTACACCTACTGCCTGGGCGCACGCCGCTTCATCGACAACCGCGGTTTTGCCGGCGCGCTGGGCAACTTCGGCTGGGACGGTGCCGCAGGCTTCTATATCCTGGTAGACCCGGACAATGACCTGACCATCATCTTCGCTGAAAACATCATGTCCAGCGGTGAGACCTACCGCGTCATCCATCCGATGGTTCGCGATCTGGTGTACATGGCACTGTATTACGAAAAGTAATCATTAAGCAAAGCTTCAGCACTGTGTGTTTCCCTCGTCGCGAAGCGCAAAAAGCCCCGCAAACCACTTCGGTCTGCGGGGCTTATATTTATGCTCTTATTGAGTTTGTGCGTGTTTTTGTGCCGTTTTTGCGTTTCTCATCGACGTTCAACCGATGAACCGCCGCACAGCACGTTCAGGATCTCAAAATCAGTCACGGAAACGCTTTTTGATCCGTAAGATCGCATAGACCACATCTTTCCAGGTATATTTGGTGTTCTCCTCCATCTTCGGAACCAGAAGCAGAACAGCGCCCAGACGAAGAACAACTTCCAGAAGGAACAGCACCTTATAGCGGTCCATGAAACCGGTTTCAAACATGTGCGCGTTCTCCATGCCGCTTAAGAGCGCACCACCGGCCAGTGAACCCAATGTGACACCCACGAGTGCGGTAACACAGGCAAAGATGGCGATATAGGACGGACGCTTGTCATCCGGAGTATAGGACATCTGCATGTTCATGTCTGCCAGGTTGCAGCCGCTCCAGAACCATGCACCGATGAAGTTGTGCAGGAACATCGGCCAGATATTGCCCGGAGATGAGAACAGGAAGAACAGCGGAGTCAGGGACGCACCGATGCATGATACCATCATGACATTTTTATTGCCGTAATGATGCAGCGCGCGGCCCCAGTGATTCATGACCAGGATGGAGGATACAGCGCCGGCGATCGTGCTGAACAGGGTAACCTGCGTAAAGGTCAGGCCCATAACATTCATGGAGTACGGAGTCATGTAGACACCGCCCATGTTTGCGGTAAAGTTCCATGCCGTCCACAGGATCATGAAACGCATGAAAGGCTGATTCTTCCAGATGTCCTTGATGACCTCACCCAGATGAAGTTTCTTGGGCGGTGCGGTAAACTGCTCCTTGCAGAACAGGAAGCAGACCATATCGATGACACCGAAGAGGCCGCAGACCGCAAAGACGATCTGATACTTGATCTCTGCCGGCAGATGGTCCAGAATGAGTGCCACGCCCATACCGCCGACAACGCTGGTGATATTCAGAATGATGTTGCGGATAGCAAGATAACGGGAACGGATCAGATCCGGACAGATATCGGTCAGCCACGGGAACCAGCAGACATTGATAGAAGCGCCGAATACGGAGATGACCGTCATTAACAGGATGATGGTCCAGATCTGCAGATTGATGCCGTTGAAGTACTGCGGAACGATGATCGGAATGAAACCGAAGATCATCCAGAGCGCACGGGAAATAACGCCGTACGTCAGCATGTACTTTTTACGTTTATGCGTTCGGTTGACGAGCATGGAGAACGGGATCTGCATCAGGGCAGATGCCTGGCCGATGGCAGTCAGAATACCAAAGGTCATATCGGTTGCACCCATGGACGTAGCAAGACCAACCATAGCGGAGGAGTTGCTTCCGCATACAAAACCGAAAATGGTGGAGAACAGGTTTCCGGCAACCATTAAGGACAGGCTGCGGCGAATATCGTTAGGCAGTTTTGCC
Organism: uncultured Lachnospiraceae bacterium; assembly: GCA_946040795.1. Taxonomy (GTDB): domain Bacteria; phylum Bacillota; class Clostridia; order Lachnospirales; family Lachnospiraceae; genus UBA1267. The sequence continues at coordinate 1,259 of CAMGCK010000072.1, read as the reverse complement.
TCATCATACAGTTCACGGAACGGGTTGCGCATTAAACTTTTCAGTCTATTCATTTCAGTCCTATCCTCGCTGAATTCATAGAAATAGCTGCAATTCTCGCAGTTCACTGCATCATAACCCCCGTCTTATTAAAAGTCAACCATTCCCGTGAAAACAAATTACTTTTGGCATTTTCCCTATTTTATGGGATGTGCACTCGCCCGTTTATGGGCATTATTCTATACAACTATTGCGCTCCTTTTCCAAAATTGTCCGTTTTTGCGCTATCTATGGACAATTTTTAAAAAATCTCCTATAATGCCACAGGAGCCGAAATTGCGGCAGGAAAGGAATCTTTATGGCAGAAATCAAACTTATTGCGCTGGATCTTGACGGTACACTGTTCCGTTCGGACGGTACCATCAGTCAGGCCAGCATCGATGCGATCAATTATGCTTCCTCCAAGGGTGTTTATGTAGTCATTTCCACCGGCCGTGGATTTTCCGGTCTCCCGCTGGAGCGTCTGGAGGACACGGACATGAATTATGCCCTCACCGCCAATGGTTCCGCTGTTTTCCGCATCCATCCCAAGCATTGTCTGTTTGCGACGCCCATGGACGACGACATCGTCTTCCCGGTCCTTGAATGGCTGGACGACAAAGACATCCGCATCCAGTGCTTTGTTATGGGCAAGGGCATGCGTCCCGAACAGGTTGCATCCTACGCACCCAATCTGGATTTTTCGGAGGAAGAAACCCGGATCACGCATCACATGCCGGTTTTCCTGGATTATTTAAAAAAGAACGAATACCATGTGGACAAAGTCACCCTGGACTTCAAACGCATGGCGGACGGTACCCTGAAGGATCGCGCGGAAGTCGACCGCTACTGCCGCAGTGTAAAAGGTCTTGAAGTTGTATCCGGCGGTTTCAACAACATCGAATTCACCAGAGAAGGCGTGGACAAGGGCGTGGCCCTCCTCCGCTTTGCCGAACTCATGGGCATCAAGCCTGAAGAGACCATGGCCATCGGCGACACCGGAAACGACATCTCCATCATCATGGCCGCCGGCGTGGGCGTTGCCATGGGCAATGCCGAAGAAGGTCCCAAGGAAATCGCCGATGACATCACCGATACCAATGATCGCGATGGTGTGGCGAAGGCGATCATGAAATATGTAGGGCACACGGAAGCCGGTGACAGAGTCGAGGGAACACTTCTGTAGCGCCCCCTCTTTGCAAAAAATCCATCCATTCTATCCTTCTATTTTTTGCAAATGA
>CAMGCK010000071.1 GCA_946040795.1 uncultured Lachnospiraceae bacterium | reverse complement strand
ATTCCGGAGAATCATGTGCCTGAGTTCAAAAAGAAGCTCGTAGCATATTACGAAGGCGAATCTCCGGTAACAATCAGTGAATTTCTTAAGCAGAATTGCTGGAAAACTTTCTAATATGCTATGTCCCGTCACTGAGATGAATCGGGATTTCTCTCTCTACGAATCGTAGGTTGTTTTTGCTATACAAGCCTTTAGACAGTTAAATGCACATTATCGCCCGTGGGAAGTCCTGCGGGCGATTTATTTTCTCTGATTAGACTGAATTCAAATGTTCAATCTTTCTTCAATTTTATGAGGTATTTGCTGTAAGCGTTGGAAATCAAGCCGCTGGGACAGATATTTGACCTTCAATTTGTTATAGTAGTAAAATTTTGTTGTGTTTATTTAATCTCCGTCTGGTTGAATAAATACGGGAAAGAGCAAAAAAGAAGAGGTACAAAAAATGAAGAAAGACAGACTTTTCAAGAAGGTTCTGTCTCTTGCACTGGCGCTCTGCCTGGTCATCTCACTCTCCGTTCCGGCGGTTGCAGCTGAAGCTGTACCGGAAACTGAAGGTGTTAAGAGTCTCCGGTTGGAACAGGTTGACAACAATGTGATTGACGGTTCCGCGATTCTTGAGGATGCTGTGGAAGAGGAAGAAGAGGAAGCTCAATGACGGTGTATGGCCGGTAGCAGGTCTCTGCGAGCTTAGCGGTTCAGCCGCATCTGCAAAAGGTGCAGCATATGCCGAAGCAGTTATCGCAGCAGAAGCTTCCACGGAAGCCATTGCCCCCCGTGCAATGAGCGCTCACAAGTAATCTGAAGCAAAATGACAGACTGTTGAAAAGCAGTTCAATCAGAAGGCTCCCCCCTGTTTGACGGGCGGGAGCCTTTTGTAACTGCAAGCGCTTATACAGACCCTTTGAGGTTGAAAATATTGGCTGAACTGGTATAATATTTCTGTGTCATCGGCGGGTATACCCACAACCCGAAAAAGATCCGTATTGCAGGCATGTTCATCAATTCGCCGCTCCGGATCGTGTATAATGTCATTGTGGGTTCCTGGGCAGGTGTCCCGGATGAAGTGGTAAGTGAAGGCTCCATGATCCTTTCCGTGATTCGATATGGCTGGAAGGAGCTGGACCATAAGGAGGAATAAGATGAAAAGAAAGGTGAGAAATTACAGCGGTCTTAATAGCGGTGAGGTAACTCAGCGCGAAATCGACCATCGCAGGATCGCGCGGAAGGCTGCGGCGGAGGGCATCGTCCTCATGAAAAACGAGGGTGTTCTTCCCATTGCGGACGGCCAGCGGGTGGCTCTTTACGGAAACGGCGCTGTGCACATTATTAAGGGCGGTACGGGCTCCGGCGATGTCAATGAACGAGAAGTCGTCAGCGTGCTCACCGGCCTTAAAAACGCCGGTTTTTATGTTGTGAACGGCAAAGAAGTGGCTGAAGCAGAAAGTGCGTATACAGAAGCGCGTTTTGCGTACCGCGATAAGATCCTGGGATTAATGAGCGGCATGGAAGCAGGCAGTGACATGAACATTTTTAATGTGTATGCCACGAATCCCTTTGTTCCGCCGGCAGGTGCGCCTGTAGATGAGCGCGCAAAAGAGGCGGATGTTGTGATCTACATCGTCAGTCGTGTGGCTGGTGAGGGCATGGACCGTTTTGCGGCTCCCGGCGACTATTACCTGACGGATGTGGAGAAAGAAGAACTGAAAGCACTTGCTGCCATGAATGAGAACCTGGTGGTCCTCATCAATACAGGCGGTCAGATCGACCTGAAGGACATTCTGCCCTGTTCCAAGGCTGTCCTGTTCATTTCTCAGGGCGGTATGGAAGTCGGCAATGCCGTTGCCGATGTCCTTTCAGGCGCTGTTTCACCCTGCGGCCGACTGACGGACACCTGGGCTGTAAACTACGAGGATTTCCCGAGCTCCGCAAACTTCAGCCACAACAACGGCAACATCGAAAAAGAGTATTACGAAGACAGCATTTATGTGGGCTATCGCTATTTTGACAGCTTTGGTGTCAAGCCGGCATTCCCCTTTGGCTTTGGTCTGTCCTATACGACCTTCGAAAAGAAGGCAGAGAGCGTTTCCGTGGTGGAAAACACTGCGCTTTCCGTGAAGATAAATGTAAAGAATACAGGTGCGGTTTCAGGTCGTGAGGTCGTTGAGATCTACGCTGCGCTTCCGCAGGAAGGCCTGAAGAAAGAACTGAAGCGTCTGGTGGGCTTTGCGAAGACCAAGGTGCTTGCAGCCGGTGAAGATGAGACGGTGAATGTGATGATTTCCGCAAAGGATCTGGCGTCCTTTGACGAAGCAAGATCCGCGTGGGTGCTGGAAGCCGGTGAATACGGTATCATGATCGGCGATAACGCTGCGGAGTGTACGGTAGTTGGCATGCTGAAGGCAGCAGCGGACAAGGTTCTGGAAGTAGTTCCGCATGTACTTCCGCTGCAGGAAAAGCTGGATGAGATCGTGCGTCCGGATGCCATTGCCGATGCCTTTACTGCCGCCTGGAAGCAGGAGGCAGCGGAAAAGGGCCTCACGGCTGTAAACTATGCCCCGGACTTTGAAGAAGTTCCGCTCGCGGCAAACGATGAAGAATACAGGAAGAGTCTTGCGGAAGCGCGTGCCATTGCCGCGCAGCTCACGGATGAAGAGCTTACCGCCATGCTGATGGGTGAGATCACCAAGGGCCAGGACAACATTCATGAAAATGAACTGGTCACTTCCGGCATCTATGTACCGGGTGCCGCCGGAGAAACCACTTCACGTCTGGAAGAAAAGTTCGGTATTCCGGGCATTTCCATGGCCGATGGCCCTGCCGGCCTCCGCATCCTCCGCAAGTACGATGTGGACCGTGAGACCGGCCTCATTTATGGCCGCGGTCTGATGGCAGCCCTGGAAGGCGGCCTGTTTGCCGAAGATCTTGTACACGAAAATGCGGATACCTATTATATGTACGCCACGGCCATTCCGGTCGGCACCGCGCTTGCGCAGACCTGGGATACCGCGCTCCTTGAGGAAATCGGTGAAATGGTCGGTAAGGAAATGACGCTCTTTGGCGTCAACTGGTGGCTTGCGCCGGGTATGAACATCCATCGCAATCCGCTGTGCGGCCGCAACTTTGAATACTATTCCGAAGATCCGATGATTGCCGGTGTATCCGCAGCAGCCATCACCCGCGGCGTACAGAAGAACTTTGGATGCGGCACTACCATTAAGCATTTCGCGGCCAATAACCAGGAAGATAACCGCATGGGTGTGGATAGTGTCGTTTCCGAGCGTGCGCTTCGTGAAATTTATCTGCGCGGCTTTGAACAGGCGGTACGCACTTCACAGCCGATGTGCATCATGACCTCCTATAACCTGATCAACGGTGTGCATTCCGCGAACAGTTATGATCTCTGTACCGAGCTTGCCCGTAATGAGTGGGGCTTTGAGGGCATCATCATGACCGACTGGACCACTACGACCAGCGGCGGAAGCAAGCCGCACGGATGCGCCATCGCCGGAAATGATCTGATCATGCCGGGCAACAAGATCGACGTGGACGATATCATGGCCGCCTTAAAGAGCGGCGATCTGCCCCGGGAAAAGGCTGTGGATTGCGCGGCGCGGCTGATCAGACTGATTCAGAAGACATATTAATAGCCACGGCTCTCAGTAAGCAAAACGCAGCGAAAGGGAAAAGCATGCTTCTTCGTAACGCACTTGTATTTACAGCTGAATATGCTTTTGAAAAAAAGGATGTCCGGATCACAGGCGATGTGATCTCGGGCATTCTGCCGTCGTGCATAGAGGCGCAGAATTCGGCATGTTTGGAGAAAAGGACCTTGAAGTGTTCAGAGGCGTCGGAAAGTCATGTGTGTGATCGGTATCCGGAATCTGGAAATGATGAAACTGTCATCGATGCCTCCGGACTTTATATGATCCCCGGCCTTGTGGACATCCATTTTCACGGCGCCATGGGCGCGGATTTCTGTGACGGAACACAGGAAACCCTGCAGAAGATCGCGGCTTATGAGGCGGAGAACGGCGTGCTTGCCATTTGCCCGGCTACAATGACCATCGCGGAAGATGAACTGGAACGTGTGATGAAGAATGCACGGGCGTTCGCGGAAAAGCAGAGAGAAAATGCGGAGAATGAAGACTTTTCAGGTTGTGCCGCACTTGTCGGCATCAACATGGAGGGCCCGTTCATTTCTCCGGAAAAGACAGGAGCACAGAATCCGGCGCACATTCGGAAGCCGGATGTGACCATGTTCCGCAAACTGCAGGATGCAAGCGGGAATATGATCAAACTGGTGGACATTGCACCTGAAGAAGAGGGGGCAATGCAGTTCATTGACGCAGCTGCAGGAGAAGTAAAGGTTTCACTGGCTCACACGACGGCCGGTTATGAAACGGCATCGGAAGCTTTTCGGCGCGGTGCACGGCATATGACCCATCTGTTTAATGCGATGCCCGGACTTCATCATCGGGAACCGGGCCCCATTGCCGCGGCGTTTGAAAACCATGCGGAAGTGGAAATCATTGCAGACGGCATACATCTTCACGAGGCCATGGTCAGACTCGCGTTTTCAATGTTTGATCCTGACAAAGTGATTCTGATTTCCGACAGCATGGAGGCCGCCGGTTTGCCGGACGGCCAGTACCGGCTGGGCGGCCTTGGTGTTGTGAAGCATGGAAGAAAAGCGGTACTTCAGGAGGATGAATCAGTCATTGCCGGATCGGTAACAAACCTGTTTGATTGCATGAAGCATGCAGTAAAAGAAATGGGGATTCCGATGGAGACGACAATTCGGGCGGCCTCTGTAAATCCGGCTAAGGCTATCGGCGTGGATGATCTTTACGGCAGCATTGAGGTCGGAAAGAAGGCGTGCCTGGTACTGATGGATGAAGAAATGAATATCGTTAAAATTGTCAATCGGGGCATTTTGATCAAAGAGTGAGAACTTTGAGAAGGTGCCCGGGAAATAAGAAAAGCAGCATCTGCTGAACTTACGTTTTCGGTTTTCTGTTACCGGAAATGGTTCAAAGATGCTGCTTTTTTTTTAATTAATCTGAGACAAATGACAGCTTTTTGGTCTGCGTCAGGGGGACAGTTTGATCAATTTAAGAGGCGTTTACCTCACGACTGGGAAGTAGACCTGATAACGTTCATAACCGATCTCATGAAGCGGTACAAGGCGAATGGCAGGATCCTGTCCTTTGGTTTTGAAAGTGTTCTTCCAGGAGCCCCATTCACGCTCGTTGTCGTGAACCAGCAGGTCTTCCGGCGCATTTCCGTGAAGATACAGTGTACGCTCGGCGTCGCAGAGGCCGGCCAGAACGAAGGGACCGTAGGAGAAAGCAACCATATCGGAATCACCGTCCAGCGGAGTGGTGTACAGCGTCAGCGGCAGGAAGAGTTCGATGACATCGCCTGTCACGAAGGCCCTGTGAATGCCGAGATAACCTTCAATGCTTGCATCGGGATCCGTGACTTCCTGCCCGTTTACATAAATGACCGGATCCTTTTTCAGCCACTTTGGCAGGCGGAAATTGATCGTGAACTCAGCCTCGCCCTCGGTTGAAACGGTGAACACCTGCTTCATGCAGTCGGGCTGATTTTCGTAAAGGTGTGTCGCTTCGCGGATCGACTGTCCTGCAGAAGAGGTGCTTGAACTATGGAAACTGCCGCTTAAGGTGTCGCGGGTCTCGGTAAGATGAACGGTCTTTCCGGCGGCTTCAAATGTGAGTTCCGCATCGGCGTAGATGCCGGTGAACAATGCATCGCCATCCTGGTAGAACAGGTAACGGTTGTGAGCGGCGTTGGCTTGGACAAGAGTACCGTGACAGCAGAAGAAATCCGAGAACTTGGTGCCCCAGCCCTTTTTTGCACCGGCTCTCAGCGGCTGGAAATAGGTGATGAGTCCGTCTGTGGGATAATCGTACTCCTGACCGTTTGTCACGCTGCCGTGGAAATAGCCCTGGGAAACGATGCCGTTATACAGATTCTGTTCAATATAGTCCACATACTGATGATCACCGGTCCAGGTGAAGAGAATATCAGCCAGGCGGATCATGTTGTAGACGGTGCAATGTTCCTGATTTTTGTCGCCCAGACGGTTGGCCATGTTGAACATGGGCGTCCAGATCTCGCCGTTCGTCTGACCACCGGTCACAAAGTAACCGCGCTTGGTGACTGCAAGATCCCAATAGCGGAGGGCAATGTCGCGGTAGCGCTCCATACCGGTGACTTCGTACACGCGGGCTGCGCCGATGGCTTCCGGAATGGTGGTATTTGCGTGCATGTTGGTGAGGACGTCCACACCCTCTAACAGCGGATCAAAAAGACGATGACGGTCGTAGCGGTCGATCAGCGTGAGATACATGTCGTCTTTGGTGAATTCGTAAAGATCGGCCCAGATCTCCAGCATGCCGCCGGTCTCCACATCCAGAATGTTGTCCATTTCCTCACGACTCTTATCGTCCGTGTAGGTCAGGAACCATTTTGCAAAATCATTGGCAATCAGGAGCGCTTCCTCATTATGGGCGTAACGATACATGTCAACCAGACCGAGGAAGGTTTTGTGTACGGTGTAGTGCGGTGCCCAGACACCCTTGCCGCGGGCAATCCAGTGCAGATATTTTTCGGGAATGGACGCAGCCCATCCGTTGCCGTTTTCGAGCTGACAGATGCGGAGCTCATGGACAATGGCATCGGCCTTAGCCAGCAGCTCGTGATCTTCAGTGGCATGGTAACGTACTGCGCATGCACTTAAATAGTGACCGAGGAAATGACCGCGCAGCTGGCAGGTGGGATCTTCCCATCCGGAATGCAGCAGTTTCTTTCCGTTAAACACGTGTCCGAGGCCTGCTTCCAGATAATAGTTCTGCAGGAGCGCGCCGGACTGAAGCTCCATCAGATAGCTGCGGTTTGCGGCTTCTTTCTGAAGAAACAATTCGTCTTTCAGGACAATGTTTGATCCAATCAGTCGATTCATAGATACCTCCGTTTAAAACGTTCTTACTCTTATCTTACTGAAGCAGCGGAAAGAAGCAATGCTATTTATCGATATAATTGAAAAGGACTGCCGTTATTTACGGCAATCCTTACACAGACCGTAAATGATGGAATTTTTGCATTGAATGTCAAAGCCGTGGTCATCTGCTGCGTGATGCTTGAGTTCGTCCATAAAACCGCAGTCCAGATGAAAGATGGCACCGCATTTGACACACTGCAGATGCAGGTGTTCTTCGCAGTGATGATCCGGCTCTGCATACTGATATACAGCCTGGCTGCCGTCTTCAGCGGTATATTTCAACACCTGGCCTTCTCCGGTCAGGCGGTCCAGACAGCGGTAGACGGTGGTGACATTGACCACGAGGCCGTTTTCGTGCAGATGTAGAAGAATGTCATGGGCACGAACGGTGCGATCCGCATTCTGACGTAAATATTCGATGATTCTTGTCTTACTGACAGTGTTGTAATTACTTGCCATGGTTTTCCTCGGAGTTTACAGTAAGGGTCCGGCAGGTGTCCGGGCCTTTGTCATGTTCAGAATGTGAGTCCGGTCCACTGGATCAGAAGGCCCCAGATCAGGCCGGAAACAAATAAAAGTCCCAGAATCGTCAGTACCTCATGACGGCTAGTTTTCGTACGGAAAAGCACAAGAGTGCCCACTCCGGCATTGACCAGAAGGCCTGCAAACATGGCACCGGCTTCCATCATGCCGTCCAGATACAGCTTGGTGATCAGGACGGAAGCACCGCAGTTCGGTACCAGGCCGACAATGGAACTAAGCAGCACGCCAAGAACCGGCCGACCGGTCAGGAAATGCGTCAGCGCATCTTCTCCGATCAGGCTGATTCCCACATTCAGCACAAGCGTGATGACAAAAAGATAGGCAAATACCTGCAGCGTATGCAGGAGAGCGGCCAGAAAAAGATTCATTTCGTGTTGGTGATTCTCCGTGTGGATCTCTTCATCCTCGTGTTTTTTCTTCAGAATATACCGGAAGAACAGGTCGATGACATAACCGGTCACGACGGAGATCAGGATCTTTGTACAAAGAATCTTCAGAATGGAGAGCGGAGCGGCAGCACCTGAAATGAGGAGCGGCAGCATTTCATCGGAGGTTGAGAGAAAAATGGCCAGCAGTGTTCCGATGGAAACCAGGCGTTCCGTGTACAGCGTGGCCGCTGCGGTGGAAAGGCCGCACTGGGGAACGGCACCCAGAAAACCGCCGAACAGCGGGCCCAGTCGATCTGTTTTTTTGATGACGGCTTTGATCCGGTCTCCGGTCTTATGCTCCAGAAGTTCGATCAGAATATAAATGATAAAAAGAAAAGGAAGCAGCTTCAGACTGTCAATGAGCGCATCCGTTAAGCATTCGATCAGCATGGGATTCTCCTGTAAAAATACAAATTGCAAATGAGTTGCAAATGCAAGCAAGGTGCATTTTACAGGAAGGGACGCATTTTGTCAAGAGTCATTTTGTCAAGATTAAAAATAGAATGGTAAAAATGGTAACGAATTGAATACAAAACGGATAATTGCGATACAATTTGAGTGTAAATGGTAAAATACAGACGGGATAAACGGTAAAATCGGTCAAAATGTGGTTGACACACGGTAACGCCTTATGCTATCGTTTTTACATCAACATCACGGAGGTGTCGCATGAATCTGGACCGTCTGCGCAAAATGAAGAAGAACCTGGGGTACAGCAACGTGGAGCTTTCCAATCTGACGGAGATCCCGCTTGGTACACTGAATAAGATTCTGAGCGGTGCTACTAAGAATCCACGGCCGGAGAATCTGGAAGCATTGGAACGTGTGCTGTTTGATACTACGTATCAGTACGGCTATAAATCGGCTGCTCCGTACATGCTGGAAGAGGAAGCTGTTCAGTACGGTGTGAAACCGGAAGAACCGCATGAAAAGCGGCCGGGGGAGTTTACGATCGACGACTATTACGCGCTTCCGGATGACAAGCGGGTGGAGCTTATTAACGGCCGCTTCTTTGACATGGAAGCCCCCTCAGTGGAGCATCAGGCACTGACCGGGTCTGTGTATGCACAGTTTTTGCAGTATATCCGTAAGAAAAAAGGAAAGTGTGTGCCCATCGTGTCCCCGGTCGATGTCAAGCTGGATGCGGACAATAAGACCATGGTCCAGCCGGATGTGATCGTTGTATGCGATCGCAAGCAGATCACGGAAAAAAGAGTGGAGGGCGGCCCGGCTTTTGTAATGGAGGTTGTGTCTCCGTCTTCTGTCATGAAGGATTATATTCGTAAAAATGCCAAGTATAATGAAGCCGGTGTGCGGGAATACTGGATCGTGGATCCGGTCAAGAAAACGGTTGTTACCTATGATTTTACAACGGACGGCTATCCTGCGGTTCATTCGCTTGAAGGGAAGGTCGGGGTGGCCATTTTCAATTATGATCTGGAAATCGATTTTGACGAGTATAAGGAACTTCTTGGCGAGTAACGGAAATACCATAGAAAATACCATAGATTATATGTGCTTTTTTGTTTATTTTTTAGCTTGTATTTTTTGATAAAATGGGTATAATTTGTCTCATATGATACAAAAAGAGGACTGAAATGAAAAGAGAAGCGCGATTAAACACATTTCCGGTCTTTCGGGTATTAAGCGAAGAGATCTGTGAACGTCTGATGAAGGATGGGGACATCGTCCGGGTGAAATATCCGGCGGAGACCGTGATCACATCGGACTATGTGTTCTGCGTGTTGAAGGGAAGCCTCAAGGTATACTCCAGAAACAACTCCACCCAGACGTATCTGCGGCAGCTTTCTGCAGGAGATGTATTTGGCGCGGCTGCTGTTTTTGCGGCCCAGCCGGAAATTTCCGTCATCAAAGCAGAGACCGAGGTGACGCTCTTTCGGATTTCGAAGGAGACCATCCGGACGCTGATGCAGAGCGATGCTGCTTTTCTGGATGAGTACCTCTCATTTCTGTCTAATCGGATCGCATTTCTGAACAGCAAGATCTCCTGTGTTACCGCAGGAAGCGCTGAAAGCAAGCTTTCCAAATGGCTGCTGGAAAACGCCGGAGCCGATGTTTACAAGCTGCCGGTCAGCATCAGTGACCTGGCACGACTTTTGGACATTGGGCGCGCATCGCTTTACAGGGCATTTGATGAACTGGCCGTACGCGGATGCATTGAAAAAGAGGGAAGCATGATCCGGATCCTGGACAGAAATCGTTTGCAGTCTGATTTTTAATCTATAAGGAGATGAAAACATGAAAAAGAAGATCGTTGCACTCATGATGGGTGCTGCCATGATCCTTTCCGCAACCATGCTCGCTGCATGCGGCGCAAAGGAAGAAACCACTGTTGAGACCACCACTACGGAAGCAGAGACCACGACCGAGGAAGAAACCACCACGAAAGAGGAAACTACGACTGAAGAGGAAACCACCACAGAAGAAGAAACGGCTGCTGAAGTTGATACCGAGCTTGAGATCAAGCTGGCTGTACTGGGCGGTTCTACCGGTTACGGTGCCGCAAAGCTGATCGATGACAGCGAAAACGGTGAAGCAATGCTGAACTATACCGTTACCATCGAGTCCTCTCCGAAGGTCATCCAGGAAGGTCTTGTTGCCGGTGAATTTGATATCGCCGCACTTTCCACGAATAAGGCTGCACTGCTTGCATCCAAGACCGGAAAGATCCAGGTCGCAGCAGTCAATACTCTCGGTGTTATGTCTCTTGTTACCACCGATGGTACTGAAATCGCGGATTTTGAAGCATTAAAGGGCATGACGGTTGCCATTCCCGAAGAGCCGTCCTACATTCTTCAGGCACTGTTAAATGCTAGCGGTGTTGCCGATGAAGTTATGGTCAATACTTTTGCTACTCCGGCAGATCTTCTTCAGGCTGTTATCGCAGGTGAAGTTACCACTGCCGTTCTTCCCGAGCCGCTTCTTTCCACTGCCTGTGTTAAGAAGGAGGGCACTGCTGTTCAGATGAATCTGACGGAAGAGTGGAGCAAGGTCTATGACAATCAGCAGCTCATTCAGGGCTGTATCGTAGTCCGCACCGAGTGGGCTGAAGAGCATCCGGCTGAACTGGCTGCATTCCTTGACGAATACAGCGAATCCATCGAATTTGTAAAAGCGAATGCTGCAGATGCAGGCGCCATCATTGAAACATATTTCGGTACCGGTGCTCCGGTTGCAACCAAGGCAATCCCGAACTGCAACATGACCTTCATGGCGGGTGAAGAGATGAAGGAAGCGCTTGTTCCGTTCTATGATGTTCTGATCACCATTCCGTCTTCTAACATCGGTGAAGCTGTTCCGGCAGATACGTTCTACTATGTCGCAGACTGATTCTGCTGACAAGCCGGGGGCAGAGAGGTGTAAAACTTCTGAAGACCGGATTTGTGAAAATACTTCTTTGGGTATTCATTACGGAAGGAGTTGTAATTGATTAAAAGAGACGGTAAAATATACGGGAGATCGTAGTTTTACCGTCTTTTTTATCGGGACATGAGTAAGATTAATTTTATAGACAAGAGTACTTTTATTCCCTACGATGAAGCCCATCGACTGACGGGAACTTATGGAACGTTATAAGCTATTATAAATCATTATGGTTCTCACAAACTGACTAAAGTTTTCATTGTCAGTGGAGAATGAAGTTGTAACAAGATATAAAGACTTATGAAAGATGAGAGACTTTACCGACTTGTCCGTAAAGTCCCTCTTACCATATTTGTAATTGCTTCGAATTTGATGCAATCATTTATCTGTCTCTTATACACATCTCCGAGCCCACGAGACGTAGAGGAATCT
>CAMGCK010000070.1 GCA_946040795.1 uncultured Lachnospiraceae bacterium | reverse complement strand
GCTGGTTTACCGATCTTGTCGACACACTGCGGGTAGAGGACACCCTCTATAAGAAAGAGGCAAACGCATGACGCTGGGAACATCCGTTCTGCTGCTTGTACTGGCTGTGGCAGGCATCGTGCTGGTCTATAAATTCTTGCGTAAAAAGCCGAAACTGCGCATCGCCTGTATTGTGCTGCTGTCGCTGATCGCGCTGGTTCTCGCCGGATATATCGGTCTGACTGCTATTTTTGTTGATGCTGTGCGGAATCAACCGCCTGCGCCATAACGAAATCTCTACAGATAATTTATTGCGTTTTGTATCAAGGAAGTCTGTAAACACTACCAAATGACAAATTATCTGCCCCGTCCGGGGAAAAAACCGTTGACCGGGGCAGATGATTTTGTGCGCATATTTTAAGGTTTGATCCCCCATCGGCGGTTTTGAAGGACATTTCAAGACCGCCGTTTCTTTTGCCCTCAAAAGAGATTACGTGCTGCCCCTTCTAATTGACGAATTTGGCGAAACTTCCTGATTTGTGCAGCTGCCGTTCCCCGCCTCCATTCGGTTTACCCGTCAAACACCTATGTATCGAAATGGAGTTATACCGTGCAGAAAATTAACCTTCGGGAAATAGATCCCGATGTTTTTGTTTGCGGACCTTCAGCGGTCCGGGATATCCAGTTCATAGGTCTTAAAACCGTTGATCACTGTGGTTTTTTGATACCGGTCCAGGCGTTTGAATTTTCCGCCGTAGGACTGATGCATATGCCCGTGAATGAAGTAGGACGGCTCATATTTGTCCAGCAGTTTGGTAAAGGCCGAAAATCCCTGATGCGGGTAATCCGGGCCGTCATTGAGCCCCTCCGCCGGCGCGTGCGTCAGCAGAATGTCAAATCCCTTTTTGCGCCACAGGGGAAACCAAAGCTTGCGGACGCGGCGGTCCATTTCCTTCTGGGTGTACATATTGACGCCTTCGCGATACCGGATGGAACCGCCCAGCCCCAGAATGCGGAGCCCGTTGCATTCCACTAACTTTCCGTCAATGCAGATACATCCTTCCGGCGGCATCTTCTCATATTTATCATCGTGATTGCCGTGCACATAGAGCACATCGCAATGGGACATGGTGACCAGAAACGACAAATACCGCGGTGAAAGATCACCGCAGGACAGGATCAGGTCATATTTGTCCAGCATGCCCGGCTCAAAAAAGTCCCAGATCTTCCGGGATTCTTCATCGGAAACGACCAGTATTTTCATTCAAGCTCCTCTTTTTCCGTCAGACTTTTACCCTGGACGACCATGATGGCCTGTCCTTCCGGTGTGAGTTCTTCTATTTCAGGGATGCGTCCGATGATGTTTTCATTCAGCCATTTCATCCGCATGATCTCTCGCGGCGTGAGAATGCCGTGGGGGTCATCGGAGATCACACCGTCCTGGGAATAGATCTTTCCGTAGAACGGCGAGTATTCGTCACTGGCAATGCGTTCGCGCATGAAATCGATCAGGCGCATAACGGATTCCGGGACATTTTTGGAGCAGATGATATCGATGGCATCGCTGCTCATTCCCCACCAGTAATTCAGCGCACGGCGGCTGCCGGTCTTATCCATATCCTCATACGTTCCGTTCAGGATGGAAGCAACCAGTTTACGGTACAGCACGCCCCAGTTGAAGAGCGGCATGGCCAGATTCTCGTGGCCATCCTCTGTCAGCCGGTACAGACCGAATTCGCGGCTGTCATCGGACAGGAGGACCAGTTCGCGGCCGGAAATGATGCGGATGTCCTGCTCCTCAAAATAAGCCTTGGGATCGCTGCCGTTCAGGGAGTCCCACTGCACATGAACGCGTGCCTTCGGGTTGACCATTTCAACACCGCGCGCAAACGCGTTCAGATTGGCCAGATTGGAATGGATGGGATAATCCGTGAAGTAGCCGATCTTGTCATTCTCCGTCATGATGCCGGCAATCATGCCGCTCAGGAATTTGGCTTCATAAATGCGGGCATAATATGTGCGGACATAACGATGGGAGGAATTGATGGCGCAGTCCAGGATCTTGACTTCCGGATGGCGCGCAGCGGCCTTTAAACAGCCGCCCAAAAATACCGGCGTGGTTGCAAAGATGATATCTGCGCCTTCTGCGATAACTTCTTCCAGTACATCTTCCAGATCTTCCACGCGGACATTCTCACGAACATAGGTGTGAAGAGCGTCACCGTAGGCTTC
This sequence comes from uncultured Lachnospiraceae bacterium, assembly GCA_946040795.1. Lineage (GTDB taxonomy): Bacteria > Bacillota > Clostridia > Lachnospirales > Lachnospiraceae > UBA1267. The sequence goes on along the minus strand of CAMGCK010000070.1, from coordinate 10,071 downwards.
CTGCAGGGCGATGCGTCCCAGCTCGTGGCCGTAGATCCATCCGGATTCCGCCGGGGATTTCGCGTAGATAAACGCGATGTTCAGCGGCCGATCAGGCTTCTGCGAGCCGAAGATCACCGAAAAAAGATTCTTTTTGGGCTGATCGGAAGAATCCAGAAGCAGTTCGACCGGTTCCTTTTCCGCAGACAGGACGATGTCATCCCAGACACGGTCCAGATCGTCCTTCAGCGTATAAGGAATCTTTTCCAGTACTTCCCGGTATTCAAAGAAATGCAGGAAGGTGAGGAAAGCATCGGCGGAGGTGAGATTCTTCGGTGCTTCCGAGGCGCGGGCATCAAAGACCTGTTTGAAGCGAAGATAGGCGGCATCCAGATCCATGCGCTCATCCGTGGTCCAATGTTCACCGGGCTCTTTTCCGACAAAGGTCCGCAGCTCTTCGTAGCTGCCCGGATGGGTAAAGATCAGCTGCGTTGTCGGACAGTCTTTATAAAAATCCAGATACTCAAAATAAACGCGGTTTTGAAGAGAATTGTTTCTCTCGGGAATGAGACGAGTGACATAGCCGGTGACAGAAGCTGCGCCAGAAAATTTCAGGATGCTGACGCGCTTGTTTCCTTCCGCGATGTAATAGCGGTTCATGTATTCGTAAGCAATGACCGGCTCCTTGATTCCCTCCTCCAGGTGGGATTTGTAAAGCGCGGACCACTTGCTTTCAAACTCCGTGCGCGGAGCCAGAAGCGGCATGAAATTGGGCGCGAAAGCACCGCGTCTTCCCGCGGTGTACGTACCGTAGATGCGGTCGATGGGAATCTCCATGAGACCGAGCTGGTTTTCCGCTACGATCGTAACATGACTCAGAGTTTCATCCAGTACGTGAAGATAGGGATATTCGCCTCTTGAAAGCGCTTCTCTGTAAGACTTCAGACCAAGCTTTCTTGCCTGTTCATATTCATTGTTCATGAGGACCTCCTTTCATCCGTGGAATCTTGCTGTTCCGATTACATTATACCAGAAAAGAGAAGGGGGTTCAATTGAACAAAACATACGATTATGCAGGATGGAATAATACCTTCTTTGACTATGATTTTCACTTTACATTTAAAGTGGCAGCAACTAAGATGAAAGCAACCTGAAACAGGGCCCGGAGGGCCGGAAAACAAGTAAACTGCGGGTGATCCCGGGAAAGAGGGAAACATGAGAAGTCTTTCAGCAAGATATGCCGACGTGAAAAAGAAGGTCGGCGGAAACCGTGAAAAATTCTTTTATGAAGATACTTTCGGCATGCCCAAGGAAGAGGTCCAGCACATCACGATGCCGAATAAATGGAATCGCAGGATCCTCTCCGAAACGGAATTTGCCATTCGTCTGTCCGCGGAAAATAACGGCGCCTTTGATGCCGATGTTTCCGCTGCGCTTGACATTTTGGAGCAGGCCATGGAAGAGGAGGGTGTTCTGACAAAGACCGTCTGCCTGGCGGCGGAGGAAAAGCTGATGCCGCTTGCCGCAAAGGCCAAGGAGTATAAGCTGATCCTGGCAGGCCACGCACACATCGACATGAACTGGATGTGGGGCTGGCAGGAGACCGTTGCTGCCACGCTGGCTACATTCCGCACCATGCTGCACATCATGGATGAATATCCGGAATTCTGCTTCTCCCAGTCACAGGCTTCTGTCTATCAGATCGTGGAAATGTACGATCCGGAACTGATGGATGCCATCAAGGCACGCATTAAGGAAGGCCGCTGGGAAATCACCGCTTCCGCATGGGTCGAGACCGATAAGAACATGCCGAATACGGAGTCTCTTCTGAATCACATCCACTATACCCGCAAGTATCTGGAAGAAAAGTGGGACGTGGATCCGGATTCCCTGAAGATCGATTTTTCCCCGGATACCTTTGGCCACAGCCGCCATCTGCCGGAACTGGACATGCATGGCGGTGTCAAATATTACTATCACTGCCGCGGCCTGGAAGAGCTGTATGTGGCTTACCGCTGGCGCGCGCCGTCCGGACAGGAAATGCTCTGCTACAAGGAGCCCTACTGGTATAACAGTGCCATCGTGCCGGATACGGGCATCGGCGCAATTGAGACTTCCAAGCGGTCCGGCGGCCTGAAGACCGGTCTTGTGGTTTACGGTGTGGGCGACCACGGCGGCGGACCCACGAGACGCGACGTGGAGCGTGCCATCGAAATGAATTCCTGGCCGATCTTCCCGCAGTACAAGTTTGGTACGCTCAGCCAGTATTTTGCGGAACTGGAGACTGTACGCGACAAACTGCCGTTAGTGGATCATGAAATGAATTTCCTGCTCACCGGCTGCTATACCACCCAGAGCCGTCTGAAACTGGGCAATCGTCACGCGGAAGCCGCACTGAACAGCGCCGAGGCGTGGAGTACCGTGGCCAGTCGTACGCTGGGCCGCACCTATGCGCATACCCGTTTTGAAAAGGCATGGCAGGATGTCCTGTTCACGCATTTCCACGATATTCTGACCGGCTCCTGTGTGCAGGAGAGCCGCGAGCACGGCATGGGACTCATTGCCGATGCCATGGCCATCGCCCACACGGAGCACAGCAATGCGACCCGTGTGCTGAGTGAGGCCATCGATACCTCCTTTGCGGTCACGGAGACCGATTACGACAACCAGGCTGAAGGCGCAGGCGTGGGCTATGGACTGACCAACTACGCCGGTGTTCCGAACCCGGAACGCGGTTCCGGAAAGACCCGTATTTTCAACGTTTTCAACCCCTCCGCTCATACCCGTACGGATCATGTGGAGATCACCTGCTGGGATTACACCGGCGATCTCCGTTATCTGACCCTGAAGGATCCCAAGGGAAATGATGTGCCCTTCCAGCTTTTGGACACCGATCTTGAAAAGTACTGGGATCACCGCTATTTCCGCGTCCTGGCAGAGGTGACGGTACCGGCGCTGGGCTATACCACCATCGTGCTGTCTGAAAAGGACCGAGAGGTCTACGACGTGCAGATCAACCTGCAGGATCGTACACAGCATGCTTATGAGAATTTTGTGCTTGAAAACGAATTTGTCCGCGCGGAGTTCGATTACATGGACGGCGGGCTGATCTCCTTCATCGACAAGGCGACCGGCAGCGAGCGCGTGAAGGGAAAGGCGTCTGTGGTACTTTTAAATACCGAGGATGATACGTCCAGTGCGTGGAACATCGGCCGGTATTTAAACCGTATTCCGATCTCCAGAACGCTGACGATCTATACAGTGGCCGACGGCGTGCTGAGAAAAGGCTTCGAAATGGAGCAGGAGATCCTGAATTCCAAGGTGAAGACGAATGTTTCTCTGGACAGCCATTCCAAAGCGCTGACTTATCGGTTCAACATCGAGTGGAATGAAAAGGGTGAGCACGGCGACAACATTCCGGTACTGGCGTTCTACATGCCCCTTGCGGACGATGTCGCCGAGTACCTTTACGATGTGCCGGGCGGCAGCATGATCCGCGGCGACCTGCGCCAGGAAGTGCCGGGCCTGCAGTACGGCGCGGCTCATATGGCCGATGGTCGTGCCGTGGCGCTCATCACCGACTGCAAATACGGCTACCGCGGCGCGGACAACAGCCTGACCTCCACTTTCATCAACTCCGCAACGAATCCGGACCCGGATCCGGAGCGCGGCGAGCATAAGATCACGCTGCACATCGCGGCAGAGGATTTCTGCCCGAAGGCACTCGAGGAGGCCGCTTCTGAAAAGAATCATGCCATGAACTACGAGCCGGCAAACAGCCATAAGGGCGTTCTTCCGTCGGAAGGTTCGTTCCTGAACTTTGACGGCGGCACGGCGGTGATCTCTTCCATGACGCTTGCCGAAAACGGCGAAGTGGTCTTCACGCTGTATGAGACCTGCGGGGAGGATACTGCAGTCACGCTCGGTATGCCGGGCATGACAGAGGCGCGGATGACGGATCTGAACGGAAACGTGATCGAGGTGTTGGAAGTGAAGGAGGAAAAGACAATCTTCACGATGTTTAATAATACGATCCGGACAGTGAGAGTGAAATAAGTGGATTTAGTAAAGAAACTGTGAAATAATCGCATCATACAAAGAAGGCCATCTGGGCGCCCCAGGTGGCCTTCTTAATGGATCCTGAAGCAAGAAGAACTGAATATTGGACGGATATGGCGGAAGCAGATAATGCAGCATACCCAAACGAAACAAACAGACTTGGAAAGGTAGTTATTTTGTCAAAATACCCCGATATTAAAATTGCTTATAAAGCCGTAAGCGACGGTTTCCGGAAGGCAAAGGAAAAAGTATATGTTAAAGGTGATGTTTTTCTGATTCTGCAGTTTTTCAAGCAGACCTTAGGTGTCTTTTAAAACTATTTATTTAGTTTCATCTATGCACAGCAGATTCAAAGCTGCGCGACCTGCTTGCGTTTTCTTTATCACTTTACCTTGACAAAGTGTATAAAAATGTTAATATTATGCTATTATACTAATGTTCTGCACGCTGTACTTGGATAATTTTACAGTGTCTTGTAGCAAAGTGCCGGTTCATGGCGCTTGTTATGATCCGCAGAACACAGGAGGACTTATTTATGAAAAAACTGATGCTGGGTAACGAGGCAGTGGCCCGCGGCTTATACGAAGCCGGCTGCAAGCTCGTCTCCGCTTATCCCGGAACGCCTTCCACGGAGATCACCGAGGAGGCTGTAAAATATCCGGAGATCTACTGTGAGTGGGCTCCGAACGAGAAGGTCGCAACGGAAGCCGCATTCGGCGCGTCCCTTGCCGGCGGCAGAAGCGCATGTGCCATGAAGCACGTGGGCCTGAACGTTGCAGCGGACCCGTTATTTACCATTTCCTATACCGGTGTCAACGCCGGCATGGTCATCTGCGTTGCAGACGACCCGGGCATGCATTCCTCTCAGAATGAGCAGGATTCCCGCCACTATGCCATCGCGTCCAAGATCCCGATGCTGGAGCCGGCCGATGCCCGTGAGGCCAAGGAATTCGCGAAGATCGCTTTTGATATTTCCGAAGAATTCGATACCGCTGTTCTTCTCCGCACCTGCACCCGCATTGCACATTCCCAGTGCACGGTTGAGATGGAAGAGAGAGAAGAGCACGAGCTGAAAGAATACGTCAAGAATCCGCAGAAGTACATCATGGCACCGGCCAATGCCATCCGCAAGCATCCGGTGGTTGAAGAACGTACCGCAAAGCTGACCGCTTATGCAGAGACTTCTCCGTTAAACCGCATCGAGTACGCGGAGGACAAGTCCATCGGCATCATCACATCCGGTACCTGCTATGAATATGTGAAAGAAGTATTCGGCGATGCTGTCAGCGTTTTGAAGCTCGGCATGGTCAACCCGCTTCCGGTGGAACTCATCAAGACCTTCGCGAAGAATGTGGAACGTCTTGTGGTCATTGAAGAACTGGATCCGGTCATCGAGACCCATGTCAAGGGTCTTGGCCTTACCTGTGACGGTAAGAACCTGTTCCCCATCATCGGCGAGTTCTCTCAGACCACCATCGCGAAGGCGCTGGGCGCACCGGTTCAGGACCACATTCCGGAGCTTCAGCTTCCGGGACGTCCGCCGGTCATGTGTGCAGGCTGCCCGCACCGCGGTCTGTTCTACACCCTTTCCAAGAATAAATACACCGTCATCGGTGACATTGGCTGCTACACCCTGGGCTCCGCTCAGCCGCTGAACGCAGTGGACATGGTTCTCTGCATGGGCGCGTCTGTTTCCGGTGTTCACGGTTTCAACAAGGTCCGCGGCGCAGAAGCTGAGCATAAGACTGTAGCGGTCATCGGTGACTCCACCTTCATGCATTCCGGCATGACCGGCCTTGCAAACATCGCTTATAACGGAAGTAATTCCACCGTCATTATTGTGGACAATTCCATCACCGGCATGACCGGTCATCAGAATAACCCGACGAACGGCAAGCGCATCAACGGCGATCCCGCAACGGCCATCGACCTCGTGGCACTGGTCAAGGCCATGGGCATTGACCACGTTCAGGTCGTGGATCCGTATGATCTCAAGCAGACGGAAGCAGTTATCAAAGAAGAAGTTGCTTACGACGGTCCGTCCGTTGTCATTTCCAGACGTCCCTGCGCACTGTTAAAGACCGTGAAGCATGCTCCGGCACTTCATGTGGACAGCGACAAGTGCAGAAAGTGCAAGATGTGCATGAAGATCGGCTGTCCGGCCATCAGCCTGCGTGACGGCGCACCGGTGATCGATGCGACTCAGTGTACCGGCTGCGGTGTCTGCAGCCAGCTCTGCAATTTCGGCGCCATTACGGGAGGTAACAAGGAATGAAGACTGTAGGATTCATGATTGTCGGCGTGGGCGGACAGGGTTCCCTCCTCGCAAGCCGTCTCCTGGGGCAGGTGCTCCTGCAGACGGGTAAGGAAGTGAAGGTTTCAGAAGTACACGGCATGAGCCAGCGCGGCGGTTCTGTCGTGACTTACGTGAAATACGGTGACGCGGTGTACAGCCCCATCATCAAGGAAGGTGAAGCGGATTACATCATCTCCTTTGAGAAGCTGGAAGCAGCACGTTATGCGCATTGCCTGAAGAAAGACGGTCAGATCGTGGTGAACAGCCGTGAGATCGACCCGATGCCGGTCATCATCGGCGCAGCGGAATATCCGCATGATGTACTGGATCAGCTGACGGAACAGAGCCTGAAGGTCGATGCCATCGACGCCCTTTCCCTGGCAGAGGAAGCCGGTACATCCAAGGCGGTCAATATCGTCCTTATGGGCAGATTGTCAAAGTATTTTGATCTGGATGTCGAAGAGTGGATGAAAGCCATTGATACCGTAGTGGCGGAGAAGTTCCGCGAGGTAAATAAAAAAGCGTTCATGCTGGGAAGAAACTACGAGGAGTAAATGAACATGGGCAATTACTATCAGGAAGAATTTGAGACCATGCCGGTCGAGGAGATCAAAAAGCTTCAGTCCGAAAAACTGGTCAAACAGGTCAAGCACGTTTATGACAATGTTGAGTATTATCGCAACATGATGGATGAGAAGGGCGTTAAGCCGGAAGACATCCACGGTATTGAGGATCTGCATAAGCTGCCGTTCCTTTCCAAGGCGGATTTAAGAGAGGCTTATCCGAAGGGACTCCTTGCAGTTCCGCAGGACGATGTTGTTCGTATCCAGTCCACATCCGGTACTACCGGTAAGCGCGTTATCGCTTACTACACCCAGCATGACGTGGATCTTTGGGAGGAATGCTGCGCACGTGCCATCGTCGCAGTTGGCGGCACCAAGGAAGATGTCTGCCAGGTCTGCTACGGTTACGGTCTGTTCACCGGCGGCCCCGGCTTAAACGGTGGCTCCCATAAGGTTGGCTGCATGACCCTTCCGATGTCCTCCGGTAATACCGAGCGTCAGATCCAGTTCATGATGGACCTTCAGTCCACCATCCTGTGCTGCACCCCGTCTTACGCTGCATACATCGGCGAGACCCTGAAGGAACAGGGATACAAGCCGGAAGATATTCCGCTTAAGGCCGGTATTTTCGGCGCTGAACCGTGGACCGAGGAAATGCGTCACAGCATCGAAGAGACCATGGGCATCAAGGCTTACGATATCTATGGCCTGACGGAGATCTCCGGTCCGGGCGTATCCTTTGAGTGCCAGGAGCAGACCGGCATGCATATCAATGAGGACCATTTCCTTGCAGAGACCATCGACCCCGATACCGGAGAAGTTCTTCCGGAAGGTTCCGTCGGTGAGCTGGTATTCACCTGCCTCGACAAGGAAGCGTTCCCGATGCTTCGTTACCGTACCCGTGACCTTTGCATCCTGTCCCGTGAAAAGTGCTCCTGCGGCCGTACCTTCATCAAGATGAAGAAGCCTCAGGGCAGAAGTGATGACATGCTCATTATCCGTGGCGTCAACGTATTCCCGTCTCAGATCGAAACCGTTCTGTTAAAGGAAGGCTACACCCCGAACTATCAGATCGTTCTGGATCGTGAAAACAATACCGATACCTTCGATGTATACGTAGAGTACACTCCGGAAGACGGCGATGACGTTGTCAAGAACATCACCGCAAGAGAAAAGAAGCTTCAGGAAAGAATGAAGACCATGCTCGGCATCAACCCGAAGGTTCATCTTGCTGAGCCCAAGTCCATTACCAGAAGTGAAGGCAAGGCTGTTCGTGTTATCGATCGCCGTAAGCTGCACTAAGGAGGTTTACCATGGCAGTTAAGCAGTTATCCGTTTACGCAGAAAATAAGAAGGGTGTTCTTGTAAAGACCACCGCCGCTCTGGCCGCTGTCGGCGTTGACATGAAGTCCATTATGATCGCCGATACTGAAGAGTTTGGCATCATCCGTATGATGGTTTCCGATGTTGAGGCAGCAAAGACTGCACTGAAGAACGTCGGTTTCAATGTCAGCGCACGTGAGGTCGCAGCGGTTGCGATCCCGAATGAAACAGGTGAACTGAATCGTGTTCTCCAGCTGATTGCCGATGAAGGCATCAACCTGGATTATATGTACTCCATCATCAACGATCAGACCGACAAGGCTTACATGGCTCTTCGTGTTGATGATAATGCAGCAGTTGAAGCGCTTCTTGCAGACAAGGGTTATCAGATCCTGACGGATGCTGATATCTGATCAAAGCATTCCTCAAGGGGAAGACAAATTACGGCATTCTGCTGATGCAGATCCGCGATCATTAAAACGGATCCTCTGTATTTTTGTACAGAGGGTCCGATTTTTGAAAAGCGAACATTGAAAACACAAGCTTCAATGTTTGAAAGAGGAGAGAAAAATGGCAGTTGTAAATGAAAAAATGGAGGCACTCGGCAAAGTCCGCAGCGCCATCCGTGATCTTTTTGAGTATGGTCTGCAGCGCGCGAAGATCGTCGGCGCTGAAAATGTGTTTGACTACAGCCTGGGTAATCCCAGTATTCCGGCTCCGGACAGTGTAAAGGAATCCATGCTGGAGCTTTTAGAGGGTGACAGTGTTGCGCTTCACGGTTATACATCCGCAGCAGGTGCTGAAGATGTGAAGGAAGCCGTTGCGGCAAATATCAACGAGCGTTTCAATGCCGGTGTTACCAAGAACGATATTTACATGACCTGCGGTGCAGCAGCGTCTCTGACCATCAGCCTGAACGCGCTGGTATGTCCCGGAGATGAGGTGGTGGCTATCGCCCCGTTTTTCCCGGAATACCGTGTCTTTGCGCAGGCAGCCGGTGCAGTTTTCAAGGTCGTAAAAGCGGATACGGAAAAGTTCCAGATCGATTTTGATTCCTTCAATGAGACCGTCGGCCCGAACACAAAAGCTGTCATCATCAATTCCCCGAACAACCCGTCGGGGGCGGTACTGTCCAGAGAGACCATTGACCGTCTCTGTGACGCGCTTCGCAAGAAGGAAGCGGAGTACGGTCATCAGATCTTCCTGCTCAGTGATGAGCCGTATCGTGAACTGGTTTACGATGACATTGAAGTTCCGTACATGATCAATGAATATGATGATACGCTGGTATGCTACTCCTACAGTAAGTCTCTGTCCATGCCGGGCGAGCGTATCGGCTACATCGTTGTTTCCAACCGCATGGAAGGCAATACCGATGTATTTGCTGCTGTTGCAGGTGCCGGCCGTGCACTGGGATTTGTCTGCGCGCCGTCCATGATGCAGCGTGTCATCAAGGCCAACCTCGGCAAGACTTCTGACATCAACGCTTACCGCGTGAATCGTGACCTGCTGTATAATTCTCTGACTGAGATCGGCTTTGAAGCTGTTTATCCGGACGGCGCGTTTTACCTGTTCGTGAAGTCTCCGGAACCGGATGCCAAGGCATTCTGCGAAAAGGCAAAGAAGTACGATATCCTGATGGTACCGTCCGATTCCTTTGGCGTGGAAGGCTATGTCCGTCTGGCGTATTGTGTGGCCAAGGATAAGATCGAACGCTCCATTCCCGCATTTAAAAAGCTGATGGCGGAATACAAATAATTCACAGATCACCGGTGCCGGGGAAATTTCCCCCGGCATTTTTGATGCACAAGGGGATTAACGGATCCATGCTTGCATGGGAATCCGTTCAAT
>CAMGCK010000069.1 GCA_946040795.1 uncultured Lachnospiraceae bacterium | reverse complement strand
ACACAAGGAGTATCGTCGGCAGCGTCAGATGTGTATAAGAGACAGGGACTGCATCCGTATGAAGAACGGAAGCACCCATGTAGGACAGGATACGAAGTTCGCGGTAGGTGATGAAGTCCACCACGCGCGGATTTTCGATGACACGCGGATCTGCGGCAAGAAGGCCGGAGACATCGGTCCAGTTTTCATAAAGATCTGCGCCGACAGCTTCCGCAACCAGTCCGCCGGTCACATCGGAACCGCCGCGTGAGAAGGTATGGACGGAACCATCCGGAAGACTGCCGTAAAAACCGGCAACCACCGCATGTTCGGAATGGGAGAGGACGCGGGAAAGATCTTCCCTGGTACGCTCCGTATTCAGCGTGCCGTCCTCGTTGAAATGGATGCAGCGCGCGGGATCCACGAAATCAAAATTCAGATAGGCCGCCAGTATGCGGGAATTCAGATATTCGCCACGGCTTGCCATATAATGTTTTTCCGCGCCGGTCAGAAGGTGTTCGCGGATCACCTCGATCTCAGCCATCAGGTCAAACGCGATGCCGAGTTCGTCGATGATATCCTGGAAACGGCGCTCGATCTTTTTCAGGACCGGCTCAAAATTCTGCTCGGATTCCGCCAGACTGCAGCAGCTGTACAGTAGGTCCGTGATTTTGATGTCCTCCGGGAAACGTTTGCCCGGGGCTGATGCGACCGCGTATCTTCTGGATGCGTCTTTTTCTATGATGGCGGCGGCTTTCTTCAACTGGCTTGCATCCGCAAGCGAGGTGCCGCCGAATTTTACTACGGTTATGCTCATGTGTTCTCTTTCCCGGGATGCGGTCCGGACGAAGAAAACACCGGATCTCCCGAAGATATGTCTGAACTTATACTATAACAGATACAGGGGGATTTTGCCACCTCTTTATGCTGAATTAAACCGATTGAAATTCATGGGGGATTTTGGTATAGTTAGCGTGGTATGTTGTCATATCATGCCATGAAAGGAATGTATGCAGAAGATCAGAAAATTTGCAGTGGATTTCATACTCGGCGCGGTGGGCCTTCTGGCCATGAACGGCGTGACGGCACTTCTTGTCTATCCGTATCTGGAACGGCAGCTGGGCGCGGCGGGACAGGGAAGGATCCTGTTCTTCACAGCCATTGCCGGACTTATGGGCGCGACCTTCGGAAGCGGCGCGGCGTACGCCAGGCTGAAGATCTACACCCGCGAAAAACACACGGAAAATGGAGAATATAATATTTTTCTGCTGATCACTGCAGCGGTTCTCGTGTTGGTGACGGGACTCGCGATCGTCATCAAGGGCGATCGGGCGGGGGCATCGGCGGTCGGGATCTTCGCGGTCCTGTATGCGACCACAGTGCGCCATTACGGCGATGTGGAATATCGCATGAGTCTGAATTACAAGCGTTTTTCCCTGTATTATGTGATCATCGCCGCAGGATATCTCCCGGGACTTCTTCTGTATCGATGGACGGGCTCATGGGTTCTCATATTCCTCTCTGGTGAATGCGCGGGCATTCTGTTCCTGATCCTGACGGGAAGCATTTTCCGGCGCCCGCTGTTTAAGACCACTCCGGCCTTTGGTCAGAACCTGAAAACGATCTGCACGCTGTCCGGTTCCTATTTCCTGTCTGATTTCGTATCGGCGGCAGACAGGCTTCTGTTCCCGGTACTCCTTGTAAACGGCGATGAACTGACCTCGCTTTATTATTATGCCAGCCTCGTGGGGAAAATGATGTCCCTCATTTCCTCACCGCTGAACGGTGTGCTTTCCGGCTACATGGCGCGGGAAGAGGGCGGGCTCAAAAAGCGTTCCTTCCTGAAGATCGTTCTTTTCATGCTGGCGGTCTGGGTGATCGTGACACTGGGCGCCTGTGTGGGTTCCTGGATCTTTGTCTACCTGTTTTACCGCAGTTATCTGGAGACGGTCCGTCCGCTCTTCCTGCTTGCGAACGCCGGCCAGGTCATCTTCTTTATCTGCAACACCATGATGGTCGTAGTGCTCCGTTATACGCATGAACGGAACCAGATCATTGTTTCAGTCAGTTATATCATTGCCTTCTTTGCCATCACTGTGCCGTTTATCCTGAAATTCGGCGTCTGGGGCATGGCCTGGGGCATTTTTACAGTCAATACATTAAAATTCATTCTGTTCGCGTTGCTTGGTTTCTTGGGGCTGTCCGGAAAAAACGAGCGCTGTGAAACAGCGGAATGAGCACGGAGTACACATGAAAAGTGAAAAGAAAAACAATAAAGAACCGAAAATGAACCTCTTTCAGTTCCTGACAAACGGAGCAGTGCGCTGGTATGACTGGCTGATCCTTCTCCTGATAGCGGGCTTCTGCTTCCTGACCTATGAAATGCGCGACCTGTATCATACGGCCGGCTGTTCCTATGGCTTCCTGGACGGACACATTTTCAGTTTCTATGACTATCTGGCTAAGAGCGGTATCGGCGAAGACGGCACGTTAGGCCTGCATGCAGCGTATATGCCCACGGTCTACATCCTGTTTGCGATCTGGAATCTGCCGATGAAGCTCCTGGGCATCGTGCCGCATGCCAGCGCGCAGCTTTCGCTGATCCCCATCATGTGGGCCAAGCTGCTGCCTTGCCTCGCCTTTATCGCCGGCGGCCCGGTGGTCTATCAGATCGGAACCGCGCTTAAAATGCGTGAACATAAGGCCAAACTGATGATGTACGCGTACCTTTCCGCGCCGGTGGCCCTGTACGGTCAGTTTATTCTGGGACAGTACGAGAGCTTTATGGTGCTTGCGGTACTGCTGGGCGTGTATTTCTGGCTGAAGCGGAAATACATTCCGTTTGTTCTGTGCTTTTCAGTGGCAATGACATTCAAGTACACGGCGCTGATCTTTTTCCTGCCGCTTCTTCTTTTGAGAGAAAAGAAGATCTGGCGGATCCTTGCCATGACAGCGGGAGTCTTTACGGTATTTGCTGCGGAATTCCTGATCTACATGCATTCACCGGTTTTCATGAGCTATGCTTTTGGCATCGGATCCTCCGGTGACAACCCCACAGGTTATGTCACAAACGCGCAGTATTTCACCGGCTTTTCCCTTGGCGCACACATGCAGACGGTTGTTTATCTTGCGGTCATGGCATTTGCCTTTGTGGTGGCTTTTGCCTATTTCAAGCAGGCTCGCAGCGAAGAAGAGGAAGGAAAGTACGCCATGTACATTCTCTGTCTTTCCGGCGCAGCGTTGTTCTGCTTCTCCAAGTGGCATCCGCACTGGCTCATGATCTTAGTTCCGTTCTGGACGATTTCCGCTTTCATGCACAGAAATACCCGTATCTTCATGGCACTGGATCTTCTGTTCATGGCAATCTTTGTCATGTTCTGCACCGGCGTGTTCGTGCATGTCACGGATGAGATCATGCTGGAATGCGGTATTTTCAAATATCTGCTGCCGGGTGGTCATGTGACTTCACAGACGGCCATGTCCGAGTTCCTCTGCAAGATCGATCCGTCAATGCTGCTTTCACTCTTAACGGCGATGATGGCGGTTTTCGCGCTGTTCAAGCATCCGTCCTTCATGGCTGCCGATATCAATAATTCCGCGGACTGCGCCATCGGCTGGATCCGCGCGCGCTATATCCTGGGCCTTCTGATCTTCATTCTTCCGTCTCTTCTGGTACTGAAGGATTCAATGCACGGAACAGACACGGCTTATCTGGAAGAGAACCGCGCGATCTTCATCCGGGCGGAGGACATTGACGGCCTGAGCCAGGAATTTGTTTCCAAAGGTACCGGTATTTCCAAACTGAAATTCCCGGTGGCTGTGGGAGAGAACGGTTACCGCGACCGTCTGTATGTACAGATCGAAGACGCGGAAGGAAACATCCTGTATGACGATGATTTCTCCTGCGCGAACTTTTATGAGGGTCAGCTGGTTCTGATGAAGCCGGATGTAACACTGACGGCAGGTGCGGCTTACCGCGTCGTCTTTACGCTGGACTATGGTCCGGACAGCACATTCTGCCTTCTTGCGGCCCCTGCAGACGATACCCACGCCGATGCCGTCTTAAACGACACGGTGCAGGATTACCATCTGAACATGAACATTTACCAGTAAAGGAATTTTATGAAAACATATGAACTGATCGCTCCCTGCCATTTCGGTCTGGAATCCGTTTTAAAACGCGAGATCCAGGATCTGGGGTATGAAATTTCCCGGACGGAAGACGGAAAGGTGCGTTTTATTGCAGACGCGGAGGGCATTGCCCGCGCAAATATCTTTCTCCGTACCACGGAGCGTATTCTGGTGAACGTGGGTGAATTAACTGCGGTCACTTTTGATGAATTATTTGAGAAGACCAAAGCCATCGACTGGGCGTCTTTTATTCCGGAGGACGGCCGCGTCTGGGTCGCCAAGGCAAATTCCGTGAAGAGCAAACTGTTTTCACCGTCGGACATTCAATCCATCGTGAAAAAAGCCATCGTGGAAAAAATGAAGATCCAGTACGACACGAGCAAGGTACCGGAGACCGGTGCGGCATATCCCTTGCGAATCAGCATCATGAAGGACAAGGTGACGATCGGCCTGGATTCCTCCGGTGAGTCCCTGCATAAGCGCGGCTACCGTACGGATACCGTAAAAGCACCCATCAGCGAGACCCTTGCTGCAGCGCTTATTCTGCTGACCCCCTGGAAAAAGGATCGCATTCTGGTGGATCCGTTCTGCGGTTCGGGTACGTTTCCCATTGAAGCGGCCATGATCGGCTGCAACATGGCACCCGGCATGAACCGTTCATTCCTGGCAGAGAAGTGGACCAATTTTATTCCGAAGAAGTGCTGGTATGATGCTGTCAATGAAGCGATGGAAGGGATGGATGACAGCGTGGAAATGACCATTCAGGGCTATGACATCGACCCGTCTGCCGTTCGCGCCGCCCGTGAGAACGCGGAGCGCGCCGGTGTGGATCATCTGGTGCATTTCCAGGTGCGTGATGTGAAAAATCTGAGCCATGCAAAAAAGTACGGCTTTATTATTACAAATCCTCCCTACGGTGAACGGCTGGAGGAAAAGGAAGATCTTCCTGCGCTGTATTCGGCGCTGGGTGAGCGTTTCAAAGCGCTGGATTCCTGGTCTATGTACATGATCACGTCCTATGAGGATGCAGAGAAGTATATTGGCCGGAAAGCGGATAAGAACCGCAAGATCTACAACGGCATGCTGAAGACCTATTTCTACCAGTTTATGGGTCCGCGGCCGCGAAGAAGAGAAAAAGACAAAGACTGAGAAAGGACGTCATGTTTCGCAGACGGATCTATATTACTTTATTTTGCATACTTTTTGCGGCGATTCTGATACCGATCCTGGCACCGCACGAAAAAGCGGAGGTGCTGGCCGGTTATACACGGCCGATGATTCCCAGCGCCTGGCGCGGCGTCATGGCCAATGACATGACCGCGCTTTCACCGGAGATCCGGTCGGATGATGCGGTCATCGCCCCCGTGACGGTAATGCCGTATGTGTCCACCGGACTGGAAGTCATGCTTCCCTTTGACATGGTGACGGATACGATCCACGCGCTGGCCATCCGGCTTTCCGATGGCCGTCTTGCGGTTTTCCGCGGGGATAAGGAACTGTATCTGGACCCGGCAACGGACGAGGTCACGATCAACGGAGAGAGCGGAATCATCGGCGGCGCAGCACTGATCCTGCACGATGTTCCCTACATTTCCGCATCTTTTCTGGCCGGGGTCTTTGATCTGGATTATACTTTTGATTCCGGAGAACGTACGGCGGTCTTCAGACACATTCATGAAACCGACAAGCTTCCCACCGCGTTTTCACTGGAAAAGGTGGGCCGGATCCCCGAGGTCCGTGATCAGGGGGATCTTGGAGCCTGCTGGGCCTTTGCGTCCCTTTCCGCGCTGGAGTCTTTCCTGCTTCCGGAACGGAGCACATCCTTTGTGCATGACCATCTGCTTTTAAATCACAGCATGACAACGGATTCCGTGGCCGGTGCGTCCCAGATGGCACTGTCCTACATGATCTCCTGGCAGGGACCGGTGACAGATGAAGCGGACGTGTACGGTGACGGAGTGGTCAATACGGAACTTCCTCCCAGTGTTCACGTTCAGGGGGCCAATACCTTTGAGAAACCCACGGTGGAGGAACTGAAGGAAGCCGTCTTTTTATACGGCGGTACGGAAGCGTCGCTGTATTTCATCCTGGCGGATGAGATGTATTCAGACACCGCAAGCCGTTATTACAGTCAGGAAAATGCCGCGTATGCCTATACCGGAGAGCGTGATGTAAATCACGATGTGGTCATCGTGGGCTGGGATGATCATTATGACCGCATGAATTTCCCGAACGGCGCATCGCTGACTTCAGACGGCGCGTTCCTCTGCCTGAACAGCTGGGGCACGGATTTCGGCAAGGACGGTCTTATGTGGATCTCCTACTGCAGCACACAGTTTGCGAAGACCGCCATGTGCTTCACCAAAGTGGAATCCGCAGCTAATTACAGCCGTATTTATCAGACGGATCTGTGCGGAGCCACCGCCAATGCGGGCTATGATTCCGATACGGCCTGGTTTGCCAACGTCTATACGGCTGAGAGCGATGAAGAACTGCTGTCTGCCGGTATTTATACCCTGGGTGAGGATTCTGAATACGAACTGTACATCGTTCACGATTTTACGGATGACAAATCCTTTGCAAACAAGCAGAAGATCGGCGGGGGCAGCATCGCCCACACCGGTTATCATACGGTGCGCGCAGCGGAAGAGGTGCAGCTGAACGCCGGCGAGCGTTTTGCGGTCATCGTCCGGATCGTCACACCGGGGCTCACCTATCCGGTGGCCATTGAAAAAAAGACCGAAGCCGTTCCCGGCGCTGACATTGGCGACGGAGAAGGTTATCTCTCCAGCCGCGGCAACTTTTTCAAGCGGACGGAGGATGCTTCGGAGTGTAATGTCTGTCTGAAGGTTTACACAGTCAGACGGTAAAGGAGGAAAAATGAAGATCATTTTTGCAACCGGAAATGCCGGAAAGATGCGGGAGGTCCGCGAGATCCTGAAGGATCTGAACATGGAGGTCCTGTCCATGAAGGAAGCTGGGATCACTGCGGATATCGTGGAGGACGGAACCACCTTTGAAGAAAACGCGCTGATCAAGGTGCGTGCCATCGGGCCGATGGACGATGCTGTCATTTTAGCGGACGATTCCGGTCTGGAGATCGATGCGCTGAACAAGGAGCCGGGTGTCTATTCCGCGCGCTATCTGGGGGAGGACACTTCTTATGAAATCAAGAATAAGACGATCCTCGCGCGGCTTTCCGATACAGTGGGTTCCGAGCGTTCCTGCCGTTACCGCTGCGTCATCGCCGCCATGTTCCCGGACGGCTTTGAAAATACGGTTTCCGGCAGCATGGAAGGTGTGATCAGTCATTTTCCCGCAGGAGACGGCGGATTCGGCTATGACCCCATTTTTTACATTCCTGAGCTGAAGAAAACGGTCGCTGAGATGACGATGGATGAAAAGAACGTGATCAGTCACCGCGGACTGGCACTGGAAGGCATCAAGCCTGTCATCCGGAACTGGATGGAACTCCATGCATAAGATTCTGGTTTTCAGTGATTCGCATGGACTCAGCCGGAATCTGCTGGCGGTGCTGGAAAAGGAAAAGGACGTTGACACAGTGATCCACCTCGGGGATATTGAAGGAGAGGAAAATGTGGTGGAGCGCGCGCTGATGGAGCATCGGCCGCTGCCGGCCTTCCTTACCGTGCGCGGAAACTGCGATACGTTTTCCAATGCGCCGCTCAGCCGTGTAGTGGAATGGGATGGTGTGAAAGTGTTTCTCACGCACGGACATCGTTACGAGGTGAACGAGTTTCCGACACTTCTTGCATTTCGGGCGGAAGAAAACGGCTGTTCGGTGGCACTGTTCGGGCATATTCATAAGCCGGTGGATACGGAGGTAAACGGCGTGCATGTGTTCAATCCGGGAAGTATTACGCTGCCGAGGCAGGAAGATCATCGGCCGACATACGGAATTCTGACGATTGCGGATGACGGTACGGTAACGACGGAGCACCGGTTTTTGAACGGTAAGCGATAAAACGCAGGATCTCATGGTAAAGAGAAGCGCCGGGCAGAGTTTTGCGGTAAAGCAATCAATCTTTCGCTGATGGCGGAAGAAAACAATACAACATAAGGAGAAAAACAATGGATTTTGGCATTCAGATGTACAGTTTAAGAGATCTTACGCAGAATGATCTTGCTGCAGGCATCAAGACCGTGGCAGAGCAGGGCTACAGGCTCATTGAGTTTGCGGGCTTCTTTGACCATTCCGCGGAGGAGGTCAAGGCCATGCTTGATGAGAATGGCGTAACGGTTTCCGGCACGCATTCCGGCATGAAGTTCCTGGTCGAGGATTACGATGGTTTTGTGACATTTTTAAAGACAATCGGCTGCACGGAATACATCATTCCGGGACATGATCTTTCTACTCGCGAGAAGATGGACGAGTTCATTGAGCAGGTCAACTATTTCCAGCCCAAGCTTGAGGCGGACGGTCTTCGTCTTTCTTACCACAATCACGCACATGAATTTGATAACCGCTATGGCGATTATGTCATTTATGATGAACTGACCAAGAAGACCAACATCAACTTTGAGATCGATACTTACTGGGCTTATGTTGCCGGTAAGGATCCGGTGGCGCTCATGGAAGAGTACAAGGATCGTCTGGTGTTCATCCATATCAAGGACGGTTCTGCCGATGGTCACGGTACGTCGCTCGGAATGGGCACGGCGCCTGTGAAGGCTGTATTTGCAAAGGCCGTTGAGATGGGCATTCCGATGGTCGTTGAGAGTGAGACCTGCACGCCGTCCGGCGCGGAAGAGGCGCAGATCTGCATCAATTATCTGAGAGAGCTGGAGAAGTAAAATAATCACTGTGAGATGATAAGTTCAGGAATGAGCATCCGGACACGGTAATTTTACAGTAAAAAACGCCTGAACCCTTGATTTTACTTGGGTTCAGGCGTTTTCTCTTTAAAGCTCCCAGCCGGATTCGAACCGGCGACCTACGCATTACGAATGCGTCGCTCTACCGACTGAGCCATGGAAGCTTGTGACTTTTTCAAGTCCACTTGATAATTATACACGAATAAGGAGGAATGTCAAGGAGAATTGACAAAAAGAGACAATGAATCCTGCCGGAGAGATCACGGAAAAGGTGACCGGACTTACACATATTACGAATGAAATGGTGGAAAAAGCGCCTTTATTTCCGTATATTTAATAATTCCCCTTGAATTACATCTTGAAATGGGCAATAATGGACTTAACTTAATTGATTGACAGGAGGTCAGTTTTATGGATTTCAGCAAACTTGAAGCATTTCTGGAAAGCCTTCCCAAGCGCGGCATTCCGCTTTGCAATATCGCAGTCTCTTACGGCGGTGAGGTCGTTTACAGACACAGTGTGAATTGTGAGGACGATTCTCTTTTCTGGATCTTCTCCACGTCCAAGGTCAGCGTCTGTACCGCAGCCATGCGCCTGGTGGAACAGGGCAAGATCAAGCTGGACGACCCGGTTTCCAAGTACATTCCCGCATTCGGCGATATGATGGTGAAGACGGAAGACGGCATCGTCCCCTGCAAGACCCCGATGAAGATCGTGCACCTGTTCACGATGACCGGCGGCCTGGATTACAACAACACCCCGGAAATGGACGCCGCCAATGCTGCTCAGCTGAGCACCGTCGGTGTTGCAGAAGCCATCGCCAAGGCTCCGCTGAATTTTGAGCCGGGCACCCATTATCTGTACAGCAACTGCCATGATGTCCTCGGTGCAGTCGTTGAAGTGGTTTCCGGCATGACGCTCGCCGAGTACCTCCGCAAGGAAGTTTACGAGCCGCTCGGCATGTTTGATACCGGTTTTGACCCCACGGACGAGCAGCGCGCACGCATCGTAAAGCGCTATATCTACAACAACGGTACCTGCGACGCGGATCTCATGGATCCCATCGTCCGCCCGTATGAAAACCCGAACTATTACAGTGGCGGCGGCGGACTTTTCAGCTCCACCGCGGACTACATCAAGCTCATGACCACCCTGGCGCTCGGCGGCACTTCCCCGGAAGGCTATCAGCTGTTAAAGCCTGAAACCGTTAAGATGATGGGCGAGAACCTGCTTGACGAAACCTGCCTTGCAGAATTCAGAAACGGCCGCCTGTACGGCTACGGTTGGGGACTCTGCGGCAGAAACCACATGGATCCGGACCGTTCCCTGTCCATTTCATCTGTCCACGAATTCGGCTGGGACAGCGCAACCTGCCACTTTGCCGGTGCGGACACTGAAAAGCAGGTGGGCTTCTTCTTCGGAACCCACATCCACAACTGCATGTTCGGTTACTCCATCATTCATCCGCTTGTTCGCAACCTGGTCTATGAAGGTCTTGGACTTGGAACGCCCGCGTATTAATATGCCGGTACTAAACCGATGATAACCGATATTAGTTCTTGGCAAAGTTATTGAACTGATGATAACTGATATTAATTTTGACGAAGTTATTGAAACGACGATAACTGATTTACAGTAAGAAAAATTACCGCCGGGCAGCAGAAGACTGTACTTGTCAAAGCTGCCCGGTGATTTATACAGGAATAATGCATGAACAGAAAAATGTGGATCACATCGTCCCATCGGGGGCTTGTGACCGAGGGCCTTCATCAGAACACGATGGCGGCTTATTACAACTCTTACTTAAACGGGGCGGAAATGATTGAAATGGATGCCCGTATGACAGCCGATGGCATTCTTGTATCGAACCACGACACGGAAGCGGTCGGCACAGACCCGGTGACCGGTGAAACAGTAAAGCTGGAAGTTGCGGAGCACACGGCAGAAGAGATCTGCGCGCTGATCCTTTCCGATGACCCCAGATGGGGCGCACAGCATGTGCCCACGCTGGAAGCGGTGCTGGATCTTTGCTATCGAACCGGCATGGATGTGAACATCGACATGAAAAATGCCGGCACCTACGTTCACGAGATCTGCCGGCTGGTATGGAATATGGGTATGCGCGGTCATGTGGTCTACGCACTGAACGGGGCACCGCTTGAGACCATGCAGACCATTCTTCAGTATGATCCCGATGCCCGTTTCATGAACCTCATCGAACGCTACACGGACGACATGTACGCCGCTGTTCCGGATTACCCGCGCCGTTTCTTTGCCTACACCTGGGATTTCAGTGAGGAAAAGATCCGCGCCATAAAGGACAAGGGCGTCATGCTGGCGTGCATTTCACTGGATGAAAACAACTTTGCCGAGGCCGTGGCCTGCCATCCGGAGATGTGCGAATTCCCGCACACCTCGGATTTTGCGGCGATTGAAAAGGCTTACTTTGACAAGATGACGATTTAACTGTTGAATACCGGTTCCAAGGGCGATGCAGACTGCAAGGGAGGCGGTAAGAAGATAGAAGACGATGGTCTCTACACCGACCTTCCCCAGCGTCTTGGTATCGCCGATGGCCATGCTTCCGCAGACCAGTGAGCAGAAGACCAGCGGCTCAATCAGAAACTTGAAGTCTGCAAATTACGGAAATCCGTTGTACGGACAGAAAAAATGCGCTGTTTGCGATCGATCATGCATGCAAAAAACGAGCCAGTTCTGGGCGTTCACGTAAAAGAAAGCTTCCGGGGCTCAGAGAAGTGTAATGGATTTATGTATGCATCGAGCATGGAATATAATTATGATTTTGAGAATAGGTTGAGGACCCCTGCAATGAGAGAATATAGATGTTGCATAAAATGATAAAGTGTTGATAAAAATAATATAGTATTGGTATTGACAAGTATTTTTCCTGAGGTTTATCCTGAAGGTTATTGCGGTTACGTCGTGGATAATGATACCAATACAATAACGGTTATTCTTCTGGATACATCAAAGAGCAAAATTGCAAGATACTCGGAGCTTATTCCTGACAAGTATCAAAAGTATTTACGATTTGATGAAGGAAAGCATAGTTTGAATGAATTAAGCAAGGCTTTTTATGAGATTCAGACTTTGCTCGCAGACGAAGGGATTTCATTTGGATGGAATTTCGATGGTAATGTTTCGTTGGTAAAAGTGTCTGTCTTCACAGATAAGAACTGCAGCCTTACTACAACTGAAGAAGTTGAAAAACGTGTGAAGGACCTGCTTGAGCAGAATCATTTTGCTGTTCAGTATGAATATGACGTTCACTTGGACGAATGAACCGATCGGTGAAGAACTGTATTGACAGATAGAACTATAACAAAAAAACGGCGCTATGAAAAAATCATTTTGATTTTTTCAGGGCGCCTCTTTTTACGTCTGTTATAAGGGGTTATTTCGCAGCCCCTTATAACATATGTGGGCGTTTTTATGTGATGATCTTCTTTCTAAACGGCACAGGCTTGCTTTTTTGTCAAGGTGGGGATGATTTCCCGAGGAATGACAAAATTTCCGGTGGCATTAGCTTGTTTTTTGTCAAATCAGTCGTCCCGCCTCCTCTTTGCAAAAAATCCATCCATTCTATCCTTCTATTTTTTGCAAATGAGCTTC
>CAMGCK010000068.1 GCA_946040795.1 uncultured Lachnospiraceae bacterium | reverse complement strand
AACCGGCACCGTCCCCCATTTTGCCAGGCAGCCGTCCATGTCAAAATAAAAGACACGATCCGCTCCTTCGGCAATGGTTTTTGCTGTGGAAACACTCCGGACCATGGAGAACGCCATTGGACCTTGAGCAGCATCAGGCCGGATGTGTTTGTCGTTCATGATATTGTTCATATAAAAGACCTCGTTGATATAAGAATCATTTTTGTTTATATGATGACATTTAAAAAGGGTCATTTTCGGGACTTGAAAACTTTTAAATTTTTCTCAAAAAATCTGTTGACAAATCACAACCTCTGGTGTATATTACCATTTGTTGACGCGCTGACATGGCACAGGTGGTAGTGCACATCATTGGTAATGATGAGGTCCCGGGTCCGAGTCCCGGTGTCAGCTCTAAAACAAAAGCACCCGATCGAATGATCGGGTGTTTTTTTGTACAGTCAATTTCAATTCCAAATTCTCCTTTACCCACTGAAGTGCTCAACGATATCGACAAATTTACAGCACTGCATTATTCACTGCCTGCTTACAGAATCGCATCCTTCAGCGGCAGCCACTCGTCACAGACCCGCTTCAGTTCCATGTCCCACATGTCATAATCGTGATCGTACCCTTCTTCCAGCACATAAGTCACCGGATATTCCAGTTCCTTCAGAATGCGGGCGTCCTCTTCCACGCGTTCGCGGATGAATTCCTTACTGCCGCAGGCGATGACAATGTTCGTCAGCTCATCCCCGTCCTCCTTATGCTTCTTTGCTGCCGGATACAGGTCAAAAGGCGAGCCCGGAAAATCCTTTACCTCGCCAAAGGTCGCGTTGTATCGCGGGAAGAAGCTGCGGAAATGATCGCCATCCAGTTCCGCCTGCATCGTCTTTGTGGAAAGCGTCATTCCGATGCCGCCGGACATGTCCACGCAGTATGAATACAGATCCGGACGCAGGATCGCGCAGCCAAGGGCTACATTGGCTCCCATGGCAAAGCCTGCAATGAAAGAATCCTCCCGCTTCGCGGATGCATGGAAAAGCCCCTGCATAAGCGCGGTCAGTTCCTCCGTGATAAATGTAAAATATTTGGTACCATATGGTGTGTCGATACCGAATCCATCGGAAAGCTCCGGACAGACGACCATCAGTTTATGCTTGTCCGCATAACGCTCGATGTTCGTTTTCCGGAAGGGAATGGTATCGTCATCACCGCCGCCCGGCATCAGATACAGACACTGGAACGCGGCATCCGCACGATACGGCGCACGCATGCCCTTGAGATGAGGATTGACCTTTTCCATCTCTTCGTCACTCATGTATGTAAACGCGGAGGACGGATAAAATATCGATACATTGACATGATACCCCAATGCTTCGCTTCGGAAGCTGTAACGCAGTAAGCCCATAAATACTCCTTTTGTCGCTTATTCAAATAGTCTAAAATGCTTATTCATACGTACGCCCTTGTCCTCAGATCCTCATTCCTCCAAAATGCTCCACTCTCGTAAAAGCGGCATCAGAATTTCCAGATCTTTCATACGAATGCCCTTTTCAAGGCGCGGCTTGTCGGCAATATAAAGCGTATTCGGCTCATTTTCCGTATACTTTTCCCACACCCTTCCGTTATTACCTGCATGACTGCATGATCCTGTACCGTTTCCGCCCGCTGCTTCTTCCGGTTTTTTTGCTGCATTTTCAAGCGCTTTGCAGTTCGGATCACCAGACCGGATGAACGCAGCCCACAGGTCGCTGATCAGTTCCGCGCCGTCCCGCATATCATCGGGCACTTTCTCAAAATTCCGTGCAATAAGGTCGTTCTCCGAGCCGTGGGAAATCCGCTTGCCATTCAGGCTGTCGATGCCAAAATCATTCAGATACATATACACATCCGCGTAACGGGACGTGGCATTCGCGTAGAGGATCGAATCACAGCGCAGCATGAGGTCGTTTTTCAGATCCATCGCCGCAGTGAAATCGTCGCGTCCGTATTCGGTGTTATGTCTGTAATAAGCCCTGATCACCTCGTCGGCATGCTCTTTGTTAAAGCCGCGGTCGGAAAGCTTGCCGAAATTCTGGCCGATGGTAAACCCAAGCGCAGCCTTCGCAGCGCTTTCCCGGGTCGGATAAGTTTCCGTATCCTTCAGGAACCGCTCATACTGTCCGTCATACTCACCGGAATTATTGCCGATCATAAGCGTTTTTCCACTCATGCCGCCGTCCCGAAGCTTCACAAAAGAATCCTCAAAAAGGACCACGTTGTCAATGACCGGACTGAACAGTTTGTATTCAATGTTGTCAAAGGGCGCTTCACCCTTCATTGCATGCTCAAAAAACACGCTTAAAGCCGCGTTGATGGCTTCTGCCGGCGTATTCAGTGCCTCGTCCAATGTGGTGATTTTGAGGTATTTAAAGAGTTCCTGCGATACGATGTCCGCCGTGTCCGGATATTGAAGACTGGTATCGGCACAGAAAGACGCCTGGCAGGCTGCCTGTCTGAAATACGCATGAGCCTCCTCCATCAGCATGAGGCAGGTACAGTTATTGCTGCCGGAAGAATGGCCGCCGATGGTCACGCGCTCCGGATCACCTCCAAACGCGCCGATGTTCTCGCGGATCCACTTAAGACACGCCAGAAGATCCAGCCGCGCCAGATTCTGCGATGCCTCATAAAGCGCTTTCTTCTCCTCATATCCATGAAGTGAACTCAAATTGATGCTTCCGAAGAAATGCCCGCGATGATTCGGGCACACCACAATAATGTCCGGATTTTTCTCAACAAAATTCGCAAAGGAATAATTGGCGTTGTTTCCGCCGATCTGCGCGCTTCCGTACTGCCACATGAAGACCGCCTTCTTCGTGCAGGTACTGCGTGGATCCAGATACATGACCGCATTCAGACAGTCGGGATCGCCCTTATCCGATGCCGGTCCAAACTCAACAGCATCGATTTCCCGGTCACTTGCCGGCACCACCACCGGCCGCTGCCACCGTTTGCAGGAAGCAAACTGCACGCCCTTAAACATGACGGTACCGTTTTCCTGAATTTCACCGCTGTATACACCGGAATGTGCTTTTACTGTGTACCTCATTGTAATTTCCTCACGCTTTCCTTAGCGTTCATTTTCCGCCCGCTTCATCTTGTACAGCTCTTCCGCAGCCAGTCTGGCCTTCGCGACCGGCGGGATGTCCTTCCCCTTCGGGAAGCAGTAATAGGTAATGTCGTTCGTACCGATGGCGATGACATCGCCCAGTTCATACCAGTAATAATCCGCGTACAGGCTATAGGAGGCCTGCGGGCTCTGTTCGTAATGCAGCAAGCCGCCGCAGCCGTCCAGCACAAATCCGTCCGCAGTGTGAATAAGATGACCCTCTCCCACGCGGTATACGCTTTTCAGATCCTTCAAAACGACAATGTCCACATCACATTCCAACCGATAGGATCCCTCCCGGATGGATTCCAGGACCTTCTCACGCTGATGGCGGTACCAGTCTGAAACAAATTCAAAAGCGCCTTTGCCGCTCAGCTTGCCGTTTTCCAGCAGTTCCCAGGCATTTTTGCAGCCGGCGCACACGATCGATGTTCCCTTTCCGCGCATTTTCCCTTCCGTACCGCAGACCGGACACCGGTACAGCGCGCGTTCCAATCCATCGGCCCGGAAAGGTTCGGAAACCGTCACGCCCTGCTCATACTGCGCACGGAAATGATCATAGGTGAACGCCTCCTTCAGGATCGCATTCAGTTCCTCCACGCTCTTTTCCTTAATGTCCGCAGGAGAAAGCAGATAGGTCATTGCCGCTGAAACACGGACGTTTCTCTTCTGCAGAAGATTATAAAGCGGATCTCTCAAAAAAGCGCCGTCCGTTTTGATCATGACCACCGGAACCTTTAAAAATTTCAGGAATTTTCCCAGACTTTCCGGGAGCGGCGTTTCCGTTCCGTCAAAAGAATAGCTGGCTTCCGGATACATCAGGACGGAGCTTTTCAGCTTATCCACCGCATATTTCATGTCCTTGACAAGGGTCAGATCCATTACGAATTTCTGTGTGGGGATGCAGCCAAGGGCGCGCATCAACCCTTCCTTGCCCACCAGACCGTCCACCGTGCAGACAATATGGTATTCCCTGTCCTTTAACAGTTCCGCCGCGATCTGAAGATCCGTAAAACTGGAATGATTCATGAGAAACAGCGCGGGTTCATCCGCTGCCAGCTGTTCCATGCCGATTTTCTCAACCGTAAAGCCGGTCTTCTTCAGTTCCCCCTGTGAAAGAGTCCGGAGAAGCCACCGGAAAAATGCTTTCTGGTGGGTCGGGACCCTGTGTTCACGTTTGGGAAGGGCCATGACTTCCTCGTAAGGCAGTTCCTTAACCTTGATCTTCATTGTAAATCCTCAATATTTTCTGTTTCCGGTGTTTTTATCATGTACGTGCCGGCTTCCTGTGTATGACCCCCGGGCGCTCTTTTTTATGTGATCTGCAGCACCGTTGTCTCTATGCTGTACCGCGTATCAAAGTACCGCCTGGATCGCCTTCACATTTTCCGCCGCCAGTGTCTTTTCCGCTGCTTCCTCCGCCTGCTTCAGGATCGTGGAATCCGTATATATGTCACCCAGTCGGAAACTGAGATCCCCGGACTGACGGAGCCCGAAGAAATCACCGGGTCCGCGCATTTTCAGATCCTCACCGGCAATGAAGAAGCCGTCATTGGAGTTTTTCAGTACTTCCAGACGCTTTTTGCTCTCTTCCGACATCGTCGTATCCACCAGAATACAGTACGACTGGTCCTTGCCGCGTCCCACACGGCCGCGCAGCTGATGCAGTTGGGCCAGACCGAAGCGTTCCGCGTTTTCAATCAGAATAACTGTGGCGTTCGGGACATCGATGCCGACTTCAATGACCGTTGTAGACACCAGCACCTGGATCTCGTTCCGTCCAAAAGCCGCCATCAGTTCTTCCTTCTGCTCATTTTTCATCTTCCCGTGCAGATATTCCACACGGATCTCATCCGGAAAGATCTGCTGCAGGCTCTTGCAGTAATCAACGACATTTTCCCCTTCAGAGGCTTCACTTTCTTCCACCATCGGACAGATGACATAGGCCTGATGCCCCAGCTCCACCTGCTTCCGAATGAAGGAATAAGCCTTTTTGCGGTAATCGATGTCCACCACCGCATTTTTAATGGCCAGGCGGTTTTTGGGCATTTCGTTCATCACGGATATGTCCAGATCGCCGTATAAGATCATGGCCAGCGTTCGCGGAATGGGCGTTGCGGACATGACAAGCACATGCGGTGACCTTCCCTTATCGGACAATGCTTTTCGCTGGTTCACGCCAAAACGGTGCTGTTCATCCGTGATGACCAGCGCCAGATCCTCATAGTGGACTTTTTCCTGAATGACCGCATGCGTGCCGATGACCATGTCCACCTGATGCGTTCCGATACGCTCATAGGCTTCCCGCTTTTCTTTCGCAGTCATGCTGCCGGTCAGCAGTTCCGGCGTGATTCCAAGCCCATATTCTTCAGACAGCTTCACAAAATTCTCGTAATGCTGCACTGCCAGCACTTCTGTCGGCGCCATCAGTACGCTCTGATACCCGTTCAGTGCGCAGAGATACATGGCAATAAACGCCAGAATGGTCTTACCGGAGCCTACATCGCCCTGAACCAGTCGATTCATGACAGACGGTCCGGTCATGTCGCGCTTTATTTCCTCGAGTACCCTCTTCTGTGCCCCGGTCAGATCATACGGCAGACGTTCAATAAAGTCCTCCGCCTCCTCCCGATCCTGAATGAAGAAACTGTTGGCCTCTGCTTCCACGGATTCCTTCATGCGGCGTACACCCACGATGAATCGGTAGAATTCTTCAAAAACCAGTCTTCTTCGTGCAGGAATGAGGCTTTCCTTTGTTTTGGGGAAATGGACTTCTGCAACCGCCTCCTTTAAAGGCATCAGATCATAATCCACGCGCAGATCTTCCGGAAGCGTTTCCTCCGGATACACCCCTTCTTTCATGACTTTCTCCACCGCGTCCAGAATCATTCGGCGTGTCACGGACTTTGTAAGCGGGTAAACCGGCTGCAGCGTGGAACGAAGATGCTCGTATTCACCGGTTTTGATGACCTGCGGCTGCTCCATCTTTCTTCCGGCACCGTATCCGGTCATTTTTCCGCGGAAAACATAGGTTGAACCGGCTTTGATGGTCTTTGAAAGATACGGCATGTTGAACCAGGAAAGATTCAGCATGCTGCCTTCTTCGTCGCGGATCACCGTCGTGGTGATCTGGAAGCGCTTCACATAACGCGTCACCGGATTCTGCATGACAACGCCCAGTACAGCGGCCCGGTCGCGGTAAGCCGCCTGCCGGATGGAAATGGGCGCTTCATAGGTTTCATAGGAACGCGGATAGAAATCCAGAAGGTCGCCTACAGTACGGATTCCAAGACGTGAAAAAGCGGTCGCCGTTTTTTCGCCGATGCCTTTGATCTCCAATATGCTCGATTCCGTATTCATGGCAGATCCTCCCTTAATCATAGTTTCCGTTAGCCGCCAAGCTGAATGAATTCTTTCATGCAAGCCGGGACGGACATTTGACGAATGCGTACAATCCAGTAATGCCGCAGTGAGCACAAAAACAGGGGCCCGACGAAGTACATCGAGCCCCACCGGTTTCAAAAAATTATTCCACCGAAATGATATAGTAATATACCGGCTGACCGCCGTATGCAACGCTTGCTTCCGCGTCCTTCAAAACCGGCGCGATTGCTTCTGCCATGGCACTAGCCTCGTCTTCAGTCACATCACTGCCGTAATACAGGCTGACCACGACGCTGTCCTCATCCACTGCCTTATCCACTGCAGCTTTCACGGTTTCCGTAAGGTCCTTGCCGTTTGCCAGGATCTTACCGCCGCCGATGGCCATGTAATCGTCCTTGTGGATCTCCACATCATCGATCATGGTATCGCGAACCGCATAGGTGACCTCAATGGTCTTGACCATGCTCATCATGTCCTTCATGGCTTCCGCATTTTCTTCCGCCGTCATGTCCGGGCTGAAGTTCAGCATGCAGGAAATACCCTGGCAGACCGTAGCGGACGGAATAACGACAACATTCTTATCCTCTGTCAGTGCCGCTGCCTGATTTGCTGCCATGACAATGTTCTTGTTGTTCGGAAGAACGAATACCGTATCCGCGTTGACCTTGTCAATAGCGGAAAGAATGTCCTCCGTGGACGGATTCATGGTCTGACCGCCCTCGATGACATGATCCACGCCGACTTCACGGAAGATCTCCGCCAGACCGTCACCGGCACAGACGGATACAAAGCCAAAGGGAACACGCGGTTCAGCCTTCTTCTTGGCCTCATCCGCAGCCTTCTGCTCTTCAGCAAGCTTCATGGCATCCTTGAACAGACGCTCCTCATGTTCTTCACGCATATTGTCGATCTTGATGCGGGACAGCTGGCCATAGGTGAGGGCCTTCTGAAGCGCATTGCCCGGCTCATTCGTGTGAACATGGATCTTAACGATGTCATCGTCCCATACACAGACGATGGAATCGCCGATACCGTTTAAGAATTCCTTCAGATGATCTTCATCATCCTCAGAGAACGGAACGGATAACTTAATGATAAACTCGGTGCAGTAACCGAACTTGATATCGGAAGTATCCAGGTCCGAGGTATCCACCGTGATATTCTCTCTGCGAACCGGTGCGGTCATTTCCGGAGCGGACATGTCCGGCTCCTTGCCCATGAACGCATCAAACGCACCCTTTAAAACAACCATCAGGCCCTGTCCGCCGGAGTCCACAACGCCCGCCTGCTTCAGTACCGGAAGCATTTCAGGCGTCTTTGCAAGGACTTCATCACCGCACTCGATCAGCGCGCGTAAGAATGCTTCCATATCTTCCATTTCAGCAAGCTCCGCAGCCTTATCGGACATGCCGCGCGCAACCGTCAGAATGGTACCTTCCTTGGGCTTCATTACGGCCTTGTAAGCGGATTCAACAGCCTTATTGATGGCTTCCACCAGATCCGGGATCTCCAGTACTTCCTTTTCACGGATGGACTTTACAAAACCACGGCACAGCTGGGAAAGAATAACGCCGGAGTTTCCGCGTGCGCCGCGAAGCGCACCGGATGAAACAGCCTTAGCGACATTTTCCATCGTATCTTCTTCAATGGCCACCAGTTCCTTGACTGCGGACATGATCGTCATGGTCATGTTCGTACCGGTATCACCGTCCGGAACCGGGAAAACATTGAGTTCATTGATCCATTCCTTCTTTGCGTCCAGAGACTGCGCACCGGAGAGGAACATCTTCTTTAATAATTTTGCATCGATCACCAAGTTTTGCATCCTCCTCAATCGATCACGCGAACGCCCTCGACAAAGACATTGATCTTTTCGATGGTCATTCCGGTGAAGTTCTCCACCTGATAAACAATATTCTCGGTCAGGTTATCAATCACTGCATGAATGCTGACACCATAAGCAACAACAATATGAAAATCTATGGAGATCTTACCGTCTTTGATCGATACATTCACGCCTTTAAAAGCACGCTCGTTCTTCAGCACCTTAACGATGCCGTCTTTTAAGCTGACTGCACCAAGGCCGACGACGCCAAAACATTCCGTCGCTGCCATGCCCGCGTACTGCGCGATCACGTCGGGGTTGATTTTTACTTCGCCCTTCAGGTCTTTCGTTACTTCTGCCATAAGACTCTCTCCTTTATTTTTTTCGGTTTGAAATTATAGCACACTTTGTGCTATTAATCAAGTCGTGTCCATACCTGCATCTCGTTTTCGCCGCGGTTAGCCCACATTCGGTACGGAATATAGGTCAGTTTCACCGTTTCTCTGGTCTCATCAGCCAGGTCAAAATACAGGCCGCTTGCGGTATTCGGCATGCTGCGGACACCCGGAACGGATACCGTAACACCGCTGATGCCGTCGATGGTAATGCTGCCGAATTCCGGTTCTGCCTTCTTCACATCACGGGAAACCGTTACGAGCTGAAGGTCCTTTCCGTTATCATGCTCTTCCAGGCAGAAGACTTCCGGGCCGTATGTCAGAGCCACCTTACCGATGTCCTCGCGCACGCGGGTATCAGCGGTCATGAAACGCACTTCCATCGGCAGCGTCACGGTGATCACATCCTCACTGCCCCAGTTCTTCGTCATGTATACATAACCGTCTTCTTCCGTCATGGTGCCGTTTTCAAGCACGAATTCCGGTGCCTTGCACCAGTCGGGCTTGCGGACTGCCAATGTGAAATCCGTGCCCTCGGCACCGCTCACGGTGTACATAGCGGTCCACTTGCCCTGTACGCTTCTGTCCACATCGGCCTTGATCGTCACGATGTTGCCGTTCATGTTCTTCTTGTATTCACAGCCCATGGTCATGTGTGCAAATAAAGTATTGTCATTCTCCGTGTACGCGTAAGCGCCGACAGAGCTTAAAATACGTGCAATGTTGGGCGGGCAGCATGCACAGCCAAACCATTTCTGGCGGATCGGCTTCACATGATGCTTACGGCCGTCCTCATGGCAGGCCTGCGGGAGGACTTCCAGCGGGTTGACATAGAAGAAGCTCTTGCCGTCCAGTGCAATGCCGGACAGAATGCCGTTGTACAGCGCGCGTTCAATGACATCGCCGTATTCCGCCTTCGGGGCTGTTTCCAGCATGCGACGGGCAAAGAATGCCAGGCCGATGGCGGCACAGGATTCCGTGTAAGCGGTATCATTCGGAAGGTCGAAGGGGAAGGTAAAGGATTCACCCAGATGAGAGGATCCGATGCCGCCGGTGATATACATCTTATCACGGGTAATGCTCTTCCACAGCTTATCGCAGGCGTTCTTCAGCTCTTCATCATCGGTGATGCGGGCCACATCGGCCATGCCGGAATAAAGGTACACGGCACGCACTGCATGACCCAGCGCCTCATCCTGCTGTCGAACAGGCTTGTGTGCCTGATTGTAAGAGAACGGAAGACTGCTGTTTTCAAAACCGCGTCTCTGGATCTTCGGATTTTCAACATCAAAATAATACGGTTCCGTGCCGCGCTCATCCACAAAGTAGCTTGCAAGGTCCAGATACTCCTTGCTGCCGGTGGCGTTGTACATGCGGACAAGTGCCATTTCGGCGATCTCATGGCCCGGATAACCGCGCTTTTTCCCCTCTTCACGGCCGATCTTGGAGGCGATGTAATGCGCGAAGCGCTCGGCAACGCCCAGTAGAACCGCCTTTCCGGTGGCTTCATAATATGCCACTGCAGCCTCCGCCAGATGGCCGAAGCAATACAGTTCATGATGATCCTTCAGATTCGTAAATTCACGGTCACGACCGTTCAGGATATAATACGTATCCATATAGCCGTCTTCAGCCTGCGCCCTGGCCACGATCTCAATGGCTTCATCGCAGGTCTTTTCCAGTTCCGCGTCCGGGAATTGGATCAGAGAGTAAGCAACGGCTTCGATCCACTTGTAAAGATCGGAATCCTGGAATACAAATCCGTAGAATTCATCACCGGGATTCTCAGGATCCTTCGGCCATACATCGAATCCGCGGTAGGTATACTGTAATTCCTTTCCGCCTTCTTCTCTTCTTTTTCCGCCAAGCTTTGCTGCCGTCTTGAAATTGTGCATGCAGAAGCTGGGTTCCGCGTCTTTAACGCGGTCATTCAATGCTTCCCACTGATAAGGAATGACCTCCTTACGTACAAGATCGATCTCCGTGCGCCAGAAATCATCGGTTACTGTCATGTTTTTCAGATCGATCTGATGATTCTCTTTGCTGCTTCTCATGTTATTACTCCTGTAAAGATGTTTTCCAGGTGCTGACCTTGTAAACGCGAACGCCGTGATGCGGAACCTCCGCGGTCAGAACGCCGTCTGCAAAGGCCGTTTCCTCGCCGGTCCAAAGTTCGGTGAGTTCGTCATCGCCTGCAAGACCGCAATTGCATTCGTGCGCGGTTACAGAAAGCACCTTGTCCTCATCGGAAAGGTTGAACAGCGCGACGCGGATCTCACCCGTTGCTTCGTCCACGTTCGTCCAGCAGGCCTTGTCTGCGTCACGATAGATCTGCGTGCCCTTTGCGGTCTCGCGCAGGCATGCCAGAAGTTCATCATTCGTGAGAAGCGCGGTAGTCTTCTCATCCAGCATGGTGAGTTCGCAGCCCATCATAAGCGGTGCGCGGAACATGCACCACAGGGTCATCATCATCTTGGATTCGTCATAGGTGAAACGGGTCTCGCGGTCTTCATTGAAATGCTTGCCGATATGGCCAAGAGGCAGCATGTCGCAGTCCGGGAAGCATCCCTTCTTCACATGATCCTGCCACATTTCACAGCGCCGGAACATGGGCTTTAAGAGCTCGTATTTATCCCAGAAGTCATCGGTCATGCGCCACATATTGGCATACTTGCCGTAGACCCAGGACTTGTCGATCAAAGCGGCGCCGGGAGACAGGGACAGGACGATGGGACGTCCGGTCTTCATGATGGCTTCATGGATCATGCGGATCTCATGCCAGGTACTGTTCTCCCCCTCATGGCTGATGCGGGAATCGCAGATGTCATCGCACTTGACAAAGTCCACGCCCCAGTCGGCGTACTGACGGAATACGGAATCGTAGTAGCTCTGACCGCCCTCATTGTCACGGACGCCGTACATGTCGGAATTCCACATGCAGATGGAAAATGGATTTGCGATCTGATCTGCTCTCATGTCGGTGTTCATGACCTTCATGTGCTCTGCAGCCGCAATACGCGGAATGCCGCGCATGATGTGGATACCGAATTTTAAGCCCAGGCTGTGAACATAATCCGCAAGCGGCTTGAAGCCCTTGCCTCCCTGAGAAGACGGGAAACGCCTGGGATCCGGAAGAAGGCGGGAATACTCGTCGATCTCCACGGTATCAAACGGAATGTACTCAAAATGTTCGCGGTCCGCGCCTGAATTGTGCGCATACCATGCAATGTCAACGACGATGTATTCATAGCCGTGCTGCTTTAAATGCGCGGCCATGTAATCGGCATTTTTCTTAATGTCAGCTTCCGTAACCGCTGCATCGTAATAGTCAAATGAATTCCAGCCCATCGGCGGTGTTAAGGCAAAATCGTTCTTGTACATAAAAACTCCTTTACAATTTTGTTCTACCTTTTATGTTAAAAAATGATATGCTTGATAAAAAATATGTGCTTATCAGATCTGTCCGATCAGATACTCCTGCTTTCCGTCTCTTAAAAAGACCGGGAAAGTCTCAATGGGCGTTTCGATCTCCACCGTCTGACCGCCCTCGTAAATCTTGCCGTCATGGGCAAGTGTCCAGGATGCGCCTTCCGGAAGATATACACTGCGGCTCTTCACGCCCGGCTCCACAACCGGACAAACCAGAATATCGGAACCGAACATGAACTGATCCTTGAGGTCATAAACATTCTTATCCTGCGGGAATTCGTAGAAGACAGTACGCATGACCGGATCACCGTTCTCAGACGCGTTCTTCATGACATCGCGGATATAATCCTTCATCATGGTGCGGACGCCGATGAGACGGGTCATGATCTTCTCATTTTCCTCGCCGTAGCTCCATACTTCATTGGGAGCTCCGGTCCACTCTCTGACCTCACCGTCTTTTGCAATGACCTGCTCCTGCGGAGCTCTGCAGCCGTGAATACGCATGACCGGACAGAAGGTGCCAAACTGGAACCAGCGGATCAGAAGCTCGTGATATTCGGGGTTGCGGATGTCCGCCATGTCACCGGCATGGAAGCCGCCGATGTCCGTGGTCCACCACGGAATACCGGCAAGACCCATATGCAGACC
>CAMGCK010000067.1 GCA_946040795.1 uncultured Lachnospiraceae bacterium | reverse complement strand
TGCCACGGCAACATCTGCCGCTCCCCCATGGCCGAATTCATTTTCAAGGACATGATCGAAAAACGCGGCCTCACGGATCGCTTTGAGATTGCCTCCGCGGCCACATCGACGGAGGAGATCTGGAACGGCCGCGGCAACCCGGTTTACCCGCCGGCAGCAGCGGAGCTCAAGGCGCACGGCATCGGCCAAACGGCATACACGGACTTTTCCGGCAAGCGCGCCCGCCGGGTCACCCGAGCGGACTATGACCACTATGACTTTCTCCTTTGTGCGGACACGAACAATGTGCGGAACACGCTGCGCATTGTGGGCGATGACCACGCCCGCAAAGTCCGCCTGATGCTGGACTTTGCCAAAGATCCCAAGCGCCGCGGTACGAGCATTTCCGATCCCTGGTACTCGGATCGGTTTGACATTGCTTATGCGGACATCAAAGAGGCACTCGAGGGACTGCTGGATTCCATGACTACGTGATTGGTTGCTTGCACTGTTATCACATCGCATGGAACCCTGGATTTCCTTGTTTTCATTGACAAAACCCCGCCCAGCGGCTATAATAATATAACCGCGCAGCCGGGGACTTGGCGTTCCCTGTACCTGAAGCTTCTGCAGGGGTGATGTCGAACTGAGGGGGCTCATGAGCTGCCCACAGCAAGTGGCGTTTGATATTCGGGTCTTACGCAATAGAGCACTGTGAACCGTGTCAGGACGGGAACGTAGCAGCACTAAGCGGATCGTTTTATGTGACGTAAGGTTGCCTGAGTAGAGCTAACTGCAGTGGTAACGTCGGAGTTTTCAAAGTAAGACGCGCGGTTTTTGCTTTTTTTCAACAACGAATGATCAACAGGCGGCCTTAGGCCGACTTCTATAAAGAACTCGCAGAAAGCCTTGTCACAGGGCTTTTTTTATTGTATACTTTAATGATAAAAGGCGGTAGTCTGCCCGTGTGCAGAGATTGCCGTAAAAGAACAGAAAAAATAGGAATCAGATCCTGAAAACTGAAAGGAGTATACTATGTTAAGAGTAGGTATGTTGACCAGCGGCGGTGACTGTCAGAGTTTAAACGCAACCATGCGTGGTATTGGCAAAGCACTTTTCAACTATTACGGAGATAAAGTGGAGATCATCGGCTTCCTGGATGGTTACAAGGGTCTGATGCACAACGAATATAAGGAACTGAAGCCCAGAGATTTCTCCGGTATTCTGGACGAAGGCGGCACCATTCTGGGTACTTCCCGTCAGCCGTTCAAGATGATGCGCGTTGTTGAAGACGGTTTTGACAAGGTTGCAGCCATGAAGCAGACGTACAAGGATCACAAACTGGACTGCCTGTGTGTTCTGGGCGGCAACGGTTCTCAGAAGACCTCTGCGCTGTTAAAAGAAGAAGGTTTGAATGTCATCGGCCTGCCCAAGACCATTGATAACGATCTGTGGGGCACGGACATGACCTTCGGTTTCCAGTCCGCAGTCAATATTGCAACCGAGGCCATCGACTGCATCCACACCACCGCAGCTTCTCACAGCCGTGTATTCATCATTGAGATCATGGGCCACAAGGTCGGTCAGCTCCCGCTTCACGCAGGTATTGCAGGCGGCGCGGACATTATCCTGCTTCCGGAAATTCCGTACGACATCGAGATCGTGGCAAGGGCCATCAAGAAGCGCGAAGAGGAAGGCAAGCACTTCACCATCATCGCCATGGCTGAGGGCGCTCTTTCCAAGGAAGACGCTAAACTGAAGAAGAAAGAACTGGAGAAGAGACGTGTCAAGACGCCGGCTTCCTATGACCTTGCAAACCGCATCCTTGAGCTTACCGGCCAGGAAGTGCGTGTTACCGTTCCGGGCCACACCCAGCGCGGCGGCCGTCCGTGCCCGTATGACCGTGTTCTGTCTACCCGCCTCGGCGCAGCAGCAGCACAGATGATCATCAAGGGTAAGTATGGTTACCTGGTAGGCGTTCACAACAACGAGATGGTTCCGGTTCCGCTTGAAGATGTTGCAGGCAAGCTGAAGACCGTCGACCCGAAGTGCTCCATGATCAAGGAAGCCAAGCTTCTGGGTATCAGCTTCGGTGACGAATAATTTCGGGAAACAGCAGTGCTCGAATTCGGTGACGGAGCCTGCCTTTGACCGGCAGACCCGTTTTCCGGAATAAAGGAGTTTTATGGCATATACGGCTCTTTACAGAAAGTGGCGCCCCACGCGTTTTGAAGATGTGCGCGGGCAGGACCACGTTGTAAGGACATTAACCAACCAATTGAATAGTGACCGCGTAGGTCACGCATATCTGTTCTGCGGCACCCGGGGTACCGGTAAGACGACCATCGCGAAGATCTTCGCGCGTTCCGTCAACTGCGAGCATCCGGTCAATGGAAGCCCGTGCAATGAGTGCCCCACCTGCCGTGGAATCCTTTCGGGAAATTCCGTCAATGTCGTGGAAATCGATGCTGCATCGAACAACGGCGTTGACAACATTCGTGAGATTCGCGAAGAGGTCAAGTACAAGCCCACGGAAGGCCGCTACCGCGTCTATATCATCGACGAGGTGCACATGCTTTCCACCGGCGCTTTCAACGCGCTTTTAAAGACGCTCGAAGAGCCGCCGGAGTATGTGATCTTCATCCTGGCTACGACTGAAGTTCAGAAGATTCCCATCACGGTCCTTTCACGATGCCAGCGCTACGATTTTAAGCGCCTGTCCCTGGCAGAACTCAAGTCACAGATCAGCGATCTCCTGGCGGCGGAAGGTGTGGAAGCGGAGGATACGGCAGTGTCCTACATGGCCCGTCAGGCCGATGGTTCTTCTCGTGACGCCCTCAGTCTCATGGAGCAGTGCATTTCGCTGTATTACGGTGAAAAACTGACTTACGAGCGTGTGCTGGACGTCCTTGGCGCAGTGGATCAGACGGTTTTCTCAAGGCTTCTGCGCTGTGTGTTAAGTTACGATGTACAGGGCGCCATTCATATGGTGGACGATCTTTTATCCGCCGGCCGTGAACTGACGCAGTTTGTTTCAGACTTTACCTGGTATCTCCGCAACATCATGCTGATCCAGACAGAGGATCCGCGCGAAGACGTGCTGGGCATCTCCCGTGAGAACCTGCTGATGATGAAGGAAGAAGCCGGAAACATGGATATCAACCAGGTCATGCGTTATATCCGCATCTTGGGCGAACTTTCCAATCAGATGCGCTATGCATCGTCTAAGAGAGTCATGCTGGAACTTGCGCTGATGCGCATGATGCAGCCCGCCATGCAGGATGATCTGGACAGTATTCTGGACCGGATCCGGGCATTGGAAGAGCGCGGAGTGGCATCGCCCGATGCCGCACGTTATGACGCCGAGCGCGCCTCTCAGGCGGTACCAACGGCCCCGATTGAGCAGCGGACCATTGAGGTCACCGCAGCCACCATGGAGGACTGTAAACTGCTTGCAGCGGATTGGGAAGGCATCGTTGAGGAACAGGGACGGCTTCTCCGTTCCATTCTGGTGGGCACCCGCGTGGGTGTTGCCGAAAACGACAGCCTCAGCATCTATTTTAAGGATGCTTATAATTTCTCCATCGCGGACAAGACAAACCGCGCTGAGGAGATTCGTGAGATCCTCAAAAACAAATACGAAAAAGAATTCAGAATTACCCTGAAATGCCTGAAGGTCAATGAAGCCGCGCCCAAAGCGGTTCTTGGCAGTAAAATTCCGGGCATTGAGATGGAAATTGAAGAATAAAGGAGCATAAAATGGCAAAACGCGGTGGATATCCGGGTGGTATGATCCCGGGCAACATGAATAATCTGATGAAGCAGGCACAGCGCATGCAGGCAAAGATGCAGGAGCAGCAGGCTGAGCTTGAGAATAAGGAATATACGGCAAATGCAGGCGGCGGCGCAGTTTCCGTTACGATGAACGGCAAGCACGAGATCGTTTCTCTGAAGCTGGCTGAAGAAGTCGTTGATCCCGACGATATCGAAATGCTGCAGGATCTGATCGTTGCGGCACTGAATGAAGTCAATAAACAGATTGCAGAGGCAAATGATGCTTCCATGTCATCTCTGGCCGGCGGTATGGGCGGCCTGGGCGGTCTGTTCTGACGGAGAGGCCATGGATTACTACGGAAGTCAGATCACAAGACTGATCGAAGAGCTGTCAACGCTGCCGGGCATCGGCGTGAAAAGCGCACAGAGACTGGCGTTTCATGTGATCAATATGCCGGAAGAAAGCGTGGAAAAGCTGGCTAACTCCCTGGTGGAGGCGCGGCGGAATGTGCATTACTGTAAGGAATGCTTCACGCTGACAGACGGGGACATTTGCCCCATCTGTGCAAGTTCGGCACGGAATCACAGGACCATCATGGTCGTCGAAACCACGCGTGATCTGGCGGCGTATGAAAAAACCGGAAAATATGAGGGCGTGTATCATGTGCTGCATGGTGCCATTTCGCCTATGCTGGGCATCGGCCCCGGCGATATCAAACTGAAGGAACTGATCAAGCGCCTTCAGGGCGACGTGGACGAAGTCATTGTGGCCACGAACAACAGCCTGGAGGGCGAGACCACAGCCATGTACATCAGCAAACTGATCAAGCCCACAGGAATCAAGGTCAGTCGAATCGCCAGCGGCGTACCGGTTGGTGGCGACCTGGAATATATTGACGAAGTAACGCTTTTACGCGCTCTGGAAGGACGCGTGGAACTGTAACGCGACGGGGCAACTCGCTGCAGGAGAGGTAGTTTATGAACAAGATTGAATTTCAGCGCAGACTTGAAGAAGCGGAAATTCTGATCGCAAAAGGCAATTACGCAGAAGCGGTAAACAAGTGCGATCTCCTGAATCTGGACATGATCGAACAGCCCAGACGTCTTCAGAATATCGCCAAGGCTTATGAGAAATGCCGCAGATATGCAGACGCGGAGGATCTTCTGATCCTGGCAAGAGAACATGCACCCAGAAGCCGCGGCATTCTGTTCCATCTTTGTACGGTGGCGGCAAAGGCCGGTGAGATTGAAGAG
The DNA here is from genome assembly GCA_946040795.1 of uncultured Lachnospiraceae bacterium. Taxonomy (GTDB): domain Bacteria; phylum Bacillota; class Clostridia; order Lachnospirales; family Lachnospiraceae; genus UBA1267. Next base: position 8,679 of record CAMGCK010000067.1, on the reverse strand, counting down.
GCCAAGAATTATTATCAGGAGTTCTGTAATTCCGCGCGTCATGATTCCGAGCGTTATATCCTGCAGTATCGGATCGCCAAGGCGGAAAACAAGCCGGATGAGGAGCTGATCCCCATTCTGGAGGAGTACAAGCGTCAGGAGCCGGATGACCGCTGGATGTTTGAACTGGCCAATCTGTACGCAAAGGTCGATGAGGTGGAAAAAGCCATAGACCAGTGTGAAGAAATTGAACTCTGGTTCTCCTCCGGTAAGTACGTGACTTATGCCAAGCAGTTGTATGCGCAGCTGACAGGTACGGAAGTACCGATTGATGAGGATGAGGACTACGATGATGAGGCCTTTGCGGTTTCTGCAGCGGACATTGCAGAAGTGATGGACGCCGGAGACGCAGTTGAAGCAGATTCGGCAGCGAATGAAGTTCCGCAGGACGAACAGGAGATGCAGGCTGAGGAAGAACCTGTCAATGAAGCTGCAGCTGAATCGGTTGACACAGAAGAACCGGAAGCTCCTGTAAAGAACACCGTTGAGCCGGCTGTCCGTACCGGCACGACCGGAACCATCATTCCGGCGCTGGTCATTGAAGATGAAGAAGAGGAGACGGAAGAGGAAGAGCCTTCGGATGAAGCAGAGCCTGGCCTGGATGAAGTCGAAATTGATATAACGGACGGCAAGGAACACATTGCAGCGTTTATTGCGGCGGAAGAAAGCCGCAGGGCGCGTGCCAAGGTTTCCACGGATCCGGAATACTGGGGAACCATTTCCTTTGATGAAAACGGAGAAGGCAGTGAGGAAGCACCGCGTCAGCAGGATGAACATGTGATGTTTACAGTCACTGCACCGGCAGAAGAGAAAGATCCTGAAGAAACTGCGGAGGCAGAGGCAATGGAAGCTCCGCGGGAGATCGGAGATGTATCCGCAGCCGTAGAAGCGGCAAACAGTGTGGAAAAATCGGCTGCAGTCATCATCGATGCCAATACTGTGGAGGCGGTTTCAGAAGAAGAACTGACGACTCTTCCCACGGAAATGGTAGCGGATATTGCGGCGGCGTTTGAACAGACTGAAGTGGAGTTACCGGAAAAGGGCGAGGAAGAAGAGGAAGAGAAGCCGGTTAAAAATCGCAAGATCGCAAAACCGGATCTTTCTGATCTGGCTATCAGTTTTGAAGAACAGGAGCAGGAGACGGAAGAGCAGCCGGATCCGGAAGTGGAAGATTATAATGACTTCATGGTGGAGATGGAGCAGCGAGACGGAGACAGCAAGCTGTTCGGAAATCTTCCCATTGAAAAAGGTGTGGACAAGGACACCTGGCATTTTCTGGTCTATGGCGAGACCAATACGCTGACCCTGGAGTGTGCGCGTGAACGCCTGACGGAAATTGCCCGTGAGAATCCCAGTTGTCCGGAGAACATGCTGAAGATCAGTTCCGAAAAGATCGGCGGCGCAAGCATTGTAAATTCGCTGGACCACTTCCTGGGCAATATGGTCGTGGTGGAACAGGCCGCGTCATTGTCCGATGACCAGCTGGCGGAATTTGCCAAGGTGCTGGATCGTGACGATCGTTCACTTCTTTTGGTATTTACGGATTCCAAGGACGATATGGTGGAAATGTTCCGCCGTGTACCGCAGCTGGCCGAGTCCTTTACTGCAGTGTTTGAGGGAAAAAACCTCAGCGCACGGGATCTGGTGAATACTGTAAAAGAATATCTGCATGAGCAGGATGCAAAAATGACAAAGGAAGCACAGAATATTGTTCAGGAACATGCAAAGCGTATTCTGGCGGAAAAGAAGGGCTTCTATAAGAATGACATGCGTCAGTTTGCGGAAAAGGCTCTGGATTATGCAGATAAGGGCGGTTTCCTGGGACTGGCAGCCGGAAAATGTGATGAAGAAGGGTTCTTGATCGTTGCCGAAAAGCATTTTAGAAAGGCGGAAAAGCAATGAGTTGGCTTCTGATATTGGTGCTTGTGTTTTTTGTACTGATGGCAGTTTCCGGTTATAAGAACGGCGCCGTTAAGACGATGCTTTCCTTGGGCGTCATTGTCGGCGCGCTGGTCATTGGCATGATCGCCGGTCCGGCGCTGAAAAACGTAGTTTGCGAACGTTCGCAGATCGACGAGAAAATGACGGAAAAGATCGAAGTCAAGATGACGGAGAACATTGCGGAAGAAGCGGATATTGAAAATAAAATCAACAATTCACATCTTCCCAAATTCATCGAAAATATCGTGCTTGCAAATATAAAGGGCACGAATGACGCGTTTGAAGCAGGAATTCGGAAGGGCTCGGCAGCGGTTGCAAACATGATTCTGGTGATTGCATTTACATTGATCATGTTTGTTGCAGCGTGGGCGGTTACTGAACTGATCGTGCGGCAGCTGGTGAAGACACTGAAGCTTCCGGTGCTGAAACAACTGGATGGCATAGCCGGTGTGCTGGTAAGTCTGATCATTGCGATTGTGGTAATCGACATCTTTTTCTTGCTTTTGGACTGTGTGTCCATGACAAAAAGCGGGGCTTACCTGATGGGGCTGGTTACAAGAAGCAGGTTGCTTTCTGCACTGTATGATAAGAATGTGGTGGAGATGGTCCTGAATACATTTGTGGGCGAACTGAATGTATGACGGAATACAAAAAGACCGTGGAGGTCATGTTTAGACGATTATGAGGGAAAATTAAAAGCGGGCCTTTCACAAAAAACCGTCGGGCACATGCCCGACGGTTTTTTGTGATGTAGCCGCAAGCTGTTAATTACTCAACAGTGTACGGAAGAATTGCAACGTGTCTTGCTCTCTTGATAGCCGTGGTTAAAGCTCTCTGATGAGTAGCGCAAGTACCGGTCACACGTCTCGGCAGAATCTTACCTCTCTCAGAAATGTACTTCTTTAACTTTGCAGCATCCTTGTAATCGATTACACCGGCACCTTCTGCAGTACCACAGAATACGCAGACTTTTTTCTTTCTGCGGATCGGGCGCTTCTTGAAGGGTGCATCGGACTTAGCATCAGCTCTATTAAATGCCATAATGAACCTCCAAAAAATTAGTTGAACGGAAGTCCTTCGTCTTCGACTCCGTCCGGAATATTCATGAAACCGTCACCTGCATCCATAACGGGTGCAGAAGCCTGATGTACAGGACGTGACTCGCTCTGCTGGAAACTACCGGAGAACGTAGATCCGCTGTTCTGAGAAGCGTTTCTGGACTCCGCAAATTCCTGCTCTTCAACGACAACATCGGTGGTATACACACGCTGGCCGTCTCTGTTTGTGTACGAACCGGTCTGAATGCGGCCCGTCACGATGATTTTTGTGCCCTGACGTAAATACTTTTCAGCGAATTCAGCATTACGGTCAAAAGCAACACACTGAATAAAGTCGGCGGTCTGATCGCCGTTGTCGGAACCGTTTCTTCTGGAGCCTCTTCTGTCCACTGCTACTGTGTAACGGGCAATGGCCATCTGGCGCTCACCCTGAGAATAACGAACATCCGGGTCTCTGGTAAGTCTTCCGCATAAGATAACTTTATTCATAATTCATACCTCCGAGTCTTAGGCTTCCTGCTTAACGATCAGGAATCTGATGACCTGCTCCATGATGCGAACTCTACGCTCAATTTCTGCCGGAGCCGTTACCGGTGCTTCGAAAGTAATGATCGTGTAGAATGCTTCGCTCATCTTCTGGATTTCATAAGCCAGCTTCTTCTTACCCCAGTCGTCAACGTTTACAACGTTACCGCCAAAACGGGTGATGTAGTTGCTGATTCTTTCCATGGTAGCAGATTTTTCGTCGTCTTCTAAACTTCCGTTTAATACAACTACTAATTCATACTTGTTCATCGTTTTTACCTCCTTATGGTCTCTGGCCCCCGTTCTCAGACGGGAGCAAGGAAATGATATTACATCACGAACTATGATTATACTTGAAACAATCGGAAAAAGCAAGCGGTTTTTCTTGATTTTTCAGGGTTTTCGGACATTTCAGACCAAGAATGCAATGGACAAATAACAGACGCCTGTGTTATAATATTGTAATAATAGGCGCATTGCGCTTCTGTGAAAAGGAAACTGTATGCAGACGAAGAGAAAAAATGTTTTAAAGGCCTATTTCCGTTGGCCGTTTTATCTGGGGATCGTTCTCGCCGCGCTTGCCGTCGGCGGTCTGATCGTTGATGCCCGGGTCGGAGCACTGCTGCTTATTATCACAGGTGTCTACTTCCTTGCTGCAGTCGTCAATTATATTTTCTATCGGCGGAGCATTCTGAAAAAACTGGTGGACTTCGGCGCGGAATATGCGCAGGCCCAGAACCAGATGCTGCGTCAGATCGAACTTCCTTTTGCCATGTGCAACTCCACGGGCGATATTTTCTGGAGCAACCCCGCATTCATGAAGAATTTCAATCTTTCCAACAAGCGGGGTGAGCTGACGATGCTGTTCCCGGAACTGGAGGCAGTGGATCTGAAGACTGTACAGGCTGTCCATGTGTCCTTTGGAGAAAAGCGTTATGTACTGAACCTGTCACCCATTCGCGCAGAGAGCGTCCATGAGATGCAGGAGCTGGACGATGCAGAGGACACGGTTTTATACAATGTCTTCCTGCTGGATGAGACCGACCTTCTGTATTACAGAAAAACACTCGAAGAAGAGAAGGCCGTTATGGCGCTGATCTACTTCGATAACTATGAAGAAGTCATGAGCGGCATCGAATATGTGCGCCGTTCGCTGCTTTCCGCACTGCTTGAAAGAAAACTGAACAAGTATGTTTCCAATATCAAGGGCGTTGTCCGAAAACTGGAGAAGGACCGCTTCTTCCTGGTCATGCGGCAGGAAGCCCTCTGGGAACTGCAGGAGAGCAACTTTTCGCTGCTGGAGGATATTAAGACCGTTAACATCGGCAATGACATGGCGGTCACCATCAGCATGGGCATCGGCCTGGGCGGCGAATCCTTTGAACAGAATTACGACTTTGCGCGTACTGCCATCGAGATGGCGCTGGGACGCGGCGGTGACCAGGTCGTATTGAAGAACGGCAGCGATATCCGCTATTACGGCGGCAAGGCCAAGACCACGGAGCGCAATACCCGTGTTAAGGCGCGCACCAAGGCACATGCGCTGCGTGAACTGATCGAGGCCAAGGAAAGTGTCATGATCATGGGTCATCCCATCAGTGACCTGGACTGCATCGGCGCGGCCATGGGTATCTACCGGGCGGCAAAGTTCTCTGAAAAGCGGGTACACATCGTCATCGGTGATGTTTCGAACAGTGTGAAACCGCTTCTGGACACCTTCCGCGGCAATCCGGAATATGAGGATGATCTGTTTGTGGATCGCTCACGTGCACTGGAACTGATGGATAAGGACACGCTGCTCGTTGTTGTGGACACGAACCGTCCTACCTACACGGAGTGTCCGGAGCTTCTGCGCCGCACGAGTTCCGTGGTGGTCATGGATCACCATCGCCAGGGACGTGAGAGCATTGAAAATACCATGCTTTCCTACGTTGAGCCCTATGCATCCTCCGCATCGGAAATGGTTGCAGAGGTCGTTCAGTATTACGATGACCGCCTGAAGCTGCGTACTGCAGAAGCAGACGCTGTCTTTGCCGGCATCGTTATGGATACCAACAATTTTGAAGACAAATCGGGTGTGCGCACCTTTGAAGCGGCTGCTTATTTAAGACGCTGCGGTGCCGATGTTACCCGTGTCCGCAAGCTGTTCCGCGACAGCATGGAGGATTACAAGCTCCGTGCCGAGACCGTTCAGGCAGCGGAAGTCTTTGAAAAGGATTATATTATCAGCATTTGTCCGAATCACGGAACATCTTCCAGCCAGACTGTGGTAGCCGCGCAGGCCGCCAATGAACTGCTGGAGATCAAGGGCATCAAGGCCAGCTTTGTTCTCACGGAGTTTGAGAATAAGATCTATATCAGTGCCCGTTCCATCGATGAGGTCAATGTGCAGGTTATCATGGAAAAACTGGGCGGCGGCGGACACCAAAGCGTGGCCGGTGCGCAGCTCGCAGACAATACCATCGAAGAGGCCCTGGAGAAGCTCAAGAGAGTCATCCGCGGCCAGGATCAGTAAGGAGGAACATACATGGAAGTCATTTTATTACAGGATGTGAAGAATGTTGGTAAGAAAGGTGAGAAGGTCAATTTAAAGGACGGCTATGCGCGTAATCTGATCTCCAAGAAGCAGGCATCGGAAGTCAGCGCAAAGACCATCAATGACTTGAAGCTGCAGAAGAAACACGAGGAAAAGGTTGCGGAGACCAAGCTGAAGGATGCGCAGGAACTGGCAGAAAAGCTGGCCGGCATGTCCGTTACCGTTTCCGTAAAGCCCGGCAAGGACGGCCGTATCTTTGGCTCCGTTTCTTCCAAGGAAATTGCGGAAGCCTGCAAGAAGCAGCTGAACCTGGATGTGGATAAAAAGAAACTGGTTCTGCCGGAGCCCATTAAAGAGCTTGGCACCACGGTCGTTCCGTTAAAGCTTCATGCACAGGTCACCGCTTCCCTGAACGTCAAGGTCGTGGAGGAGTAACAGCAGAACCCGCGTGAACTTTCAACCGGAATGAAGGATCGCCGGCACTGCGGCGTCAGCGATCATAGAAGGACACAATATGGAAGAAGCTTTAGTAAAACGGGTCCTTCCGCATAGTATTGAAGCGGAGCAGTCCGTCATCGGATGCATGCTGTATTCGGAGGATGCCATCAGCGCGGCCTCTGAAATGCTTCGCGGTGAAGACTTTTATCAGCATCAGTACGGCATCATTTTCGATGCCATTATGGAACTGTACCAGAACGGCCGGACCGCGGACATCGTCACTCTGCAGGAAAACCTGAAGAACAAGGACGTTCCGCCGGAGGTCTACAGCCTGGATTTCCTAAAGGACCTTTTAAATGCGGTGTTCACCACCGCCAATATTCGCGCGTACTGCAAGATCGTTGCCGACAAGGCACAGCTCCGCCGTATGATCAAGACCCTGGATGAGATCACCAACGAGTGTTACCTGGGCAAGGATGAGACGGAAACGATCATGGGCGATACGGAAAAGCGCGTTTTTGATCTTCTGGAAAAGCGAACGGACAGTGTGTATGAGCCCATCGGCGACATTCTGCTTCGTTCTCTGAAAAATATTGAAATTGCAGCAAAGAACGGCGGCGATATTTCCGGCCTGAAGACCGGATTTACGGATCTGGACCGCATGACAAACGGTTTCCACCCGTCCGAGCTGGTGCTGATCGCAGCCCGTCCTGCCATGGGTAAGACGGCATTTGCACTGAACATTGCCGAATACTTTGCTGTTAAAAAGGGTTACACTACCGCGGTATTTGAACTTGAAATGAGTAAGGAGCAGCTGGTAAACCGCATGCTGGCGATGGAATCGCACGTAGACAGCCAGAAGCTTCGTACCGGTGACCTGACAGACCTGGAATGGGACGACCTGGTTCAGGGTTCAGCCACACTGGCACAGAGTAAGCTGATCATCGATGACACACCGGGTATTTCCGCAGCCGAGCTTCGCAGCCGCTGCCGCAAATACAAGCTGGAATTCGGCCTTCAGGCTGTGGTCATCGATTACCTGCAGCTGATGACGGGTTCCGGGAAAAGCGGCGACAACCGTCAGCAGGAAGTTGCGGATATCTCAAGATCGCTGAAGCTGCTTGCGCGTGAGCTGGAGATTCCGGTCATTGCGCTGTCACAGCTGTCGCGTGCCTGCGAGTCCAGAACGGACCATCGGCCGATGATGTCCGACCTGCGTGAATCCGGTGCCATCGAGCAGGATGCCGACCTGGTCATGTTCATTTATCGTGATGAAGTATACAATGCTGATTCCCCCCATAAGGGTATTGCTGAAATCATATTAGGTAAGAACCGTCACGGTCCCATCGGAACCGCGGAACTGGCATGGCTGCCGAGTCTGACTAAGTTTGTAAATCGGGAATACAGACAGAATAATGAAAATTGAGGAGCAGAGAAATGATGGAAAATAAAGATAAGAGATTCCTTTTTACGTCCGAATCCGTAACGGAAGGTCATCCGGATAAGATCTGTGACCAGATCTCCGATGCCATTCTGGACGCACTGATTGAAAAGGACCCGATGAGCCGTGTTGCTTGTGAGACCTGCTGCACCACCGGCCTGGTCATGGTCATGGGTGAGATCACCACGAATGCCTATGTGGATATTCAGAAAATCGTTCGTGAGACTGTAAATGAGATTGGTTACAACCGCGCGAAGTTCGGTTTTGATTCCAGCACCTGCGCAGTACTGACGGCTATTGATGAGCAGTCAGCCGATATTGCACTCGGTGTTGACAAGGCACTGGAGATCAAGGAAAACAATATGACGGACGCAGAACTCGATGCCATCGGCGCAGGCGACCAGGGCATGATGTTCGGCTATGCTTCCGATGAAACCCCGGAATACATGCCGTACCCGATCGCGCTGGCACACCGCATGGCACGCAGACTGACGGAAGTCCGCAAGAACGGCACGCTGCCGTACCTCCGTCCGGATGGAAAGACGCAGGTCACCGTGGAATATGATGAAAATTATCATCCGGTCCGTCTGGATACGATCGTTCTTTCCACGCAGCACGATGAGAAAGTGACGCTGGAGCAGATCAAGAAGGATATCAACTGTCTCTTATACACATCTGACGCTGCCGACGATACTCCTTGT
>CAMGCK010000066.1 GCA_946040795.1 uncultured Lachnospiraceae bacterium | reverse complement strand
TACGCACGGTGGTGTGAGAGGTCGGGGATTTATCAAAATCCCCTCCTACTCGATTGTCAATGGGGACGTTTCATTTTGTCAATATTCAGGCGGGCAGAGCCCTTATTTCACAAGCTTGAATTCCGCGTAATTCTGCGTATTGCTGTCCGGACCGATGAATGCGTGGAAGGTACCGGCATCGGAACCGTAGGTCAGATCCTTGCCCCAATAGCGGAGATCTTCTTCGGTAATCGTGAAGGAGACAACGATTTCTTCACCGGGAGCGAGCGTGATCTTCTTGAAGTCCTTCAGTTCCTTGACGGGGCGGGCCACAGTGCCGATGAGGTCGCGCACATAGAACTGAACGGATTCCTTCGCGGTGACATTGCCGGTGTTTTTTACGGTTGCGGAAGCGGTGATCGTACCGTCAACTGTGAGCGTGTCGGTGTCAAGTGTGACCGGGCTGTACTCAAAGGTCGTGTAGGAAAGACCGTAACCGAATGCATAGAGCGGTGAAGTAGGCATATCCAGGTAACGGGAAGTATACGGGAACGGCGCGCCGGGAATATTGGGATCGGCAACCGGACGACCGGTGGTCTGGTGCGCATAATAAATGGGTTCCTGACCAACGCTTCTCGGGAAGGTCATGGACAGTTTTCCGCTGGGAGCAACCTCGCCGAAGACAAGGCGGGCAGCAGCTGCACCGCCCATGGTGCCGGGCTGCCACATATAGAGGATGGCACGTGCCATCGGCTCAATGTCTGTGATGTCCTGCGGGCGTCCACCAAACAGGAGAACAGCTGCGTTGGGATTTTCCTTCAGCACTTTCTCGGCCAGGATACGCTGCTGAAGCGGCAGACGGATCTCGCAGCGGCTGTTGCCTTCTCCGGAATAATCCTGATATTCGCCGATGCAGAGAAGAACGGCGTCGGCTTCTTTTGCAAGTGCGGCGGCCCTTTCGGCGTTTGCGGTGAGGACATCGATCGGAGTGTCATTCAGCAGGTTGTAGCTGCAGCCGGCATCCACCAGAATTTCAACATCCGGAAGCATGGTCTTGATGCCTTCGTAAACGGAAACGGTCTCCTCATCTCTTCCGGCGCAGGCCCAGGCTCCCTTGATACCCTTTTCCGCTGCGAACGGACCGATGAGTGCCAGCTTTTTCATATCCTTACCAAAAGGCAGGAGCGCTCCCTCGTTCTTTAACAGAACGGCGGATTCTTCAGCGGCCTGCTGCGCAAGTTCACGACAGGAAGTACTCAGTATGTAAGATTCAGCAGCGGTTTTGTCTGCAAAACGGTACGGATTCTCAAACAGTCCCAGACGGTTCTTTTCCTGCAGGATCCGCATGACAGAGGTATTGATTTCCTCCATGGTAATGCGGCCTTCTTCTAAAAGCTCCTTGCTGTGCAGGAAGGTTGTGGCAGACATCATTTCCATGTCTACGCCATTGTGACGGGTGATCTCAGCCACATCCTTCATGGACTCCGCCGCGCCGTGCCACTGAATTTCGCGGTAGGCATTGTAGTCACTGATGATGGCGCCGTCAAAGCCCCATTCATCCCGGAGGATGTCTTTTAAAATGTAGCCGTTTGCTGTCATCGGCAGGTGGCCGATGGAATTGAAGGACGGCATGATCCAGCGCGCACCGGCATCCAGTGCGGCCTTATAACCGGGCAGGTAGGTCTGACGGAGCGTGCGTTCGGAAAGCTCAACATTATTGTAATCACGGCCGGCTTCCGGTGCACCGTACGCACAGAAATGCTTGACACAGGAGGCAACCGTGTTTTCACCGCCGTCATGGACAAAACCGCGAACCATGGCAGAACCCATGCGCTTGGTCAGAGTGACATCTTCACCGCAGGATTCCATACAGCGTCCCCAGCGGGCATCACGGGAAATGTCCACCATCGGACCGAAGGTGACGTGGACTCCCTCCAGGGAGGCTTCCTTTGCGGCCATGCGTGCACAGGCTTCTGTCAGATCATCATTGAAGGAGCAGGCCAGACCCAGCGGTACCGGATACTGGGTACGATAACCGTGGATGACGTCCTGCATGATGAGAAGCGGAATGTGGTGCGGATGATTTTCCATGAAGGCCTTCTGCAGCTGTATGCAATTGTCTGCGCCTACACAGTTCAGGACTGAACCCATGAGTTTGAGATCATCCGGCGCGAGGCCGATATTGGCCTCCGGTCCCGTTACATCGGAGCCGGTGTGCTCAAGGTAGAAATTGGCTTCCACCTGGGTCAGCTGGCCGAGCTTTTCCTCCAGTGAAAGTTCGGATAAAAGTTTTTCAAGTTGTTCGTTTGTCATAAAAATCTCCATTCAGAGTATGTGTTTTGAAGGAATCCCGGAAGACTTGTTCCGGTAAAAATCACTTCTTTCCGATCGGTTATTTATGCTGATTTAAGAGCCAGCTCATGATGCCGTATTCGTCGCTGTAAGTCAGGACCCAGCTCATGTGATTCTCGCTGAACAGCTGACGGTAGTCCATGTCTTCCGCGATGCCGATGTTGTACTCCGCCAGTTCTTCCGGAGAGTACAGTGTCAGGTGTGCGTTCTTGTGGCCGCGGTCCTTTTGCTCCATGATGGCATCGACCAGATATTTGTGACGATAGACCGTGTGGTCCACATAAGCGGATGCGACCCAGACCGGAGCTTCGATGGAGCGGAGAATATTGAAGGTATCCTCCACCATGGTCGGGCAGACCGGAACACAGGCGGCAAAAAGATCGGAGCCCACGGACATGGCAGTCAGTGTACCTGCACCGCCCATGGAGAGACCGGTGACATAAACGCGGTCCGGATCCACCAGACCTTCATCGATCATGCGGCGGATGATGTCGCAGACCTTGCCCAGGTACTCACGGTACCAGCCGCTGGCCGGCTGCATCGGATCCTTAAAGGACTGTTTCCAGGGACCGCCTGCGCTGAAAGGCGTCCAGTTCTCAATGGCCTGCGGGGCCATGATATAAATATCATTGTATTTCTGCGCCAGATTGATGGGACCGAAGTCCGCGACAAGCTGCTTCATGTTGTCTCGGCCGTCGCCCTTTTCGGGTGTGCAGGGACCGCCGTTTCCGCCGCCGTGTAAATACAGGAGCAGCGGGCGTTTGCCGGAGCATGCGGGACGGCGCAGACGATATTTGACCTCGCCTTCCTGAAGCGCGTCAAACAGGTCCAGACCTTCAACCTCTACTGTGAAATCAGAGCGGGTAAAGGTCTTTGTGCCGATGGTCATCGTAAACTCAGCACGTGCGCCAAAGGGTGTGAAATCCACAGTCAGTACACCGTTTTCCACAGTGATCCCGGTGACTTCGCCGTAGCCTTTTCCTGTCCGAGCTTTGACAGCTGCGTTCTGAAATTCTTTGTCATAGCCGGTAACGGTGATCGTGTTCTTTTCCGGAGCAGCATCATCCCAGGGCATCACCAGACGGTAAGCTTCCTGTCCGACCCAGCCCATCCGGCAGTACAGTGTAGCGTTCATAACAGTACCTCACGTAATTTTGATAGCTCTATGTTACGCTTTTTTATCGGAAAAGTACAGGGCGAAATGGCCGGATCGTAAAGATTTGAGCAGATTTGACGGCTGAACGTGTGTTACATTACTTTAATTGACTTTTTTTGCGAAATCGTGTATGATGACAGAACAGGAAAGGAGTACAGGTCCGATGAATAATTTTTTCAAGAATATGATTGACGCTGAAGTGAAGGCGAAAGTCGAAAAGGAGTTAAAAGAAAACCGGAAAGTGATCTGCATTGTTCTTGCAGTACTTGCAGTGCTTCTGATCGTGGGCGCGGTGGCGTATGTGATCTATCGAATCCAGTCGGCAGATTGCCTGGACGATTTTGTCGACGACGATGAAGATTTCTTCGATGACGAAGAGGATTTTTAAAATCAGTAAATGATCAGCCCGGGCCGCATGTACCCGGGCTTTTATATTATTACATGATCCGGACGGACGGAAAGGATCCGTGAGTGCCGGAAAGAAAGGAACATTATGAAGAAAGGTCAGATTTACCAGGGTGTCGCCGGGGAAATCAGGTTCCCGAATCGGACCGTTGTTACGACCGAAGAGGGTGAAAAGTGTACTGTTGCCAATGCGCTGACCGGCCAGAAGGTCGAGTTTCGCGTGGAAAAAGCCAAAAACGGCCGTTATGAAGGCCGCCTCCTGAAGGTGATCGAGAAGTCCGAACTGGAGACGGCAAAGGACGTCTGCCCCCATTTTGGCATCTGCGGAGGCTGTCTGTACCAGAGTATGCCGTATATGAATCAGCTGCGGCTGAAGGAATATCAGGTACGTTCGCTGCTGGATCAGACGGGCTTTGATTATAAGTGGGAAGGCATCCGGACCAGCCCGAATCAGTTTGGCTATCGTAATAAAATGGAATTCTCCTTCGGTAATGAGGAGAAGGACGGCCCGCTGACCGTGGGTCTTCATAAGCGGGGCGGTTTCTATGACATCGTCCCGGTCAAGGACTGCCGGATCGTGGATGAAGACTTCCGTCAGATCCTGGTCCATACCCAGTTTTATTTCCGCATGATGAACGTACCCTTCTATCACAAACTGCGGCACGAAGGCATTCTGCGCCATCTTCTGGTGCGTAAGGCCACAAAGACCGGTGAGATCATGGTTGCGCTCGTTACGACCAGCGGACTGACGCTGGACCTGTCGTCCTACGTGGAGTCTCTTTGCAATTTGCCGCTGTCCGGTGAGCTTGTGTCGATCCTTCATATGATCAACGACAATCCGGCCGATATGGTCGCCGCGGATGAGATCCGCGTTCTGTACGGCCGCGACTATATTTACGAAGGCCTGTTTGATCTGAAATTCAAGATCACGCCCTTCTCGTTCTTCCAGACCAATACGCTGGGTGCGGAAGTGCTGTATGAAACGGTGCGCGGATACATCGGAACCACCAGGGACAAGTGTGTGTATGACCTGTATTCCGGAACCGGGACCATCGCCCAGGTACTGGCGCCGGCGGCAAAGAAGGTCACCGGTGTGGAGATCGTGGAAGAGGCCGTGGAAGCAGCCAAGGTCAACACGCAGCTGAATGGATTGACGAACTGTGATTTTGTGTGCGGTGATGTTCTGAAGGTCATCGATGACCTGAGTGATAAAGCCGGAAAGCCGGACCTTATTGTTCTGGATCCGCCGCGCGACGGTATCCATCCCAAGGCGCTGGGCAAGATCATCAACTTCGGTGTGGACCGCATTGTCTATATCTCCTGCAAGCCCACCTCCCTGGTGCGTGATCTGGAAATTCTGAAGGCCGGCGGTTATGTCATGGAACGCGCTGCCTGTGTGGACATGTTTGTGGGAACACAGAATATTGAAACAGTTGCGCTGTTAAGCCGTAAGGAGATTGGATAATTGATGAAAGGAAAATGAAATGATCACAGGTCAGCATCATGTTGCGGTCCTTTGCAGTGACCGTGAAAAAGCGCTGCATTTTTATGAGACCGGTCTCAAGTTCCGGATCGCGGAGGACTATGTCCGTCCGGAGCGGAACGATGAGATCCTGATGATGGAGGGCTATGGCTTTACGCTGGAGCTTTTCATCGGCGGCGGACATCCGGCCCATGTAACCGGTCCGGAGGCGTATGGCGTGCGTCACATTGCGCTTCGGGTCACGGAGATCGAGAAAGAGATCGAACGCCTGGCTGCGCTCGGAATCGAGGCGGAGCCGGTGCGGAGAGATACATTTAATCATGCAAAGATGACATTCATCAAGGATCCGGACGGGCTGCCGATTGAGCTGCACGAGTAAAATGAACATGTTCATATTGATATTTTGACAGGGCCGTGGTATAACGGGGGTGTCAGGCGGACGCCCTGTTCAGAAAAGGAGTATCACATGAGCAGTTTTAAAAATTTAAGAGTTGTTGATAATTTTTACCAGACTTCGTTATATTTCCCGATGCCCACCGTTGTCGTAAGCACCCTGTGTGAGGACGGGACGACGAGCTGCGGCCCCTACAGTCTGGTTCAGCCGTACTATGTGGCAGGCAAGGATTTTTACGCCATGCTGCTGAGCTGCCGCAATTCTTCCAATACAGCCCAGAACATTCTGCGCACCGGAAAATGTGCCCTTAACTTTGTGGATGACAAGCCGAAGACTTTCCATGAAATCGTGAAGCTTTCCTGGCCCGGTGATACCCCGGCAGAAAAAATGCCCAAGTTCAACATGAAACTGGAAAAGAGCCTGATTGAAGAGGAGACCGGTGAGAAGCGTCCGATGGTCCTTTCCGATGCGATCGAGGTCATTGAATGCACCTGGGTCCGCGAACTGGATGGCGCGGAGCAGGACGCTGCAGGTCAGCTGAACGGCTACGAACCGCCGTATCACGACTTTAACGGTATTACATCCAAGTTCGGTGCACATTTCATTCTGAAGATCGATAAGATCCTGATGAAGGAAAAATACGCGAATGCCATCATCAACGGTGTCAAGGCCAAGGATTTCCCCTCACTTCCCGTCGATTACGGTTATCGCGACAGCAAGAATTTCTGGTTCCACAGAAAGTCCCGCTTGCGTGCGGAACTTCTGCCCATTCGCGCGGCTTCTCTGGAGTCCGTCCGTTACGCGGCGGACCGTGCCGATGATACGGTCAAGTTTACCGATGATGCGCTGATGACGATTCTGAATGTTCCGCGCGTGTTCCTGCCGCTTGTATTGAAGGGCTGCGTGGATTGGGCGAAGGAGAATAACTGTACGCTCATCACGGAAAAGGAAATGAAGATCATCAACGACAAGAGATCTAAAGAGAAAAACAAAAAATAACAAAATTCAGATCAAAGGAGCGCATTTTTCTTTGGGAATGCGTAAAAGGATACTGACATGGATATGAAACCCAAGGAAACACATACTTTTGGTTATACTCCGGAAGAGTATAAAAAATTCAGAAAATACGGATGGCGTTTCCTGATTCTATATTCAGTTTTATACAGCGCGCTGTATTGTGTGCGCCTGAACTTAGCGAATGCCGGGCCGGAGATGATCTCCGGGCTCGGCTTTTCGACGTCGGATATCGGCATTCTGACCGCAACGCTGTTCTGGGCTTATGCCGTGGGCATGCTGATCGGAGGAAGAGCATCGGAGGTGTTTGGAGCCACCCGGTTCATCATGATCTCTGTTCTGGCATCGGTGGCCGTGAATATTGTCTTTGGATTCACGCGTTCCCTGCCTGTCATGATCGTTCTGTGGGCGATCAACGGTCTCGCGCAGTCCCTGAACTGGCCCGCGGGAGGGGAAGTGCTGGCGCAATGGTGGCCGGGAAAATCCCGCGGTTTTGCCATGGGCTTTGCCAGTGCGTTTTCCGGGTTCGGACAGGCCTTTGCAACGCTGGCAGTAGCGCTGGGACTTTCGCTGTTTCCGCAGCTGGGCTGGCGAAGTGCTTTTTTTGTACCGGCAGTCTTCCCGCTGATATTCTTTGTGATCTATATTCTGTTTACGAAGTCCTCACCGGAAAAGATCGGGCTGAAGGCGTATCATGAAGAAAATCCGGAGATTGAAAAAGCGGAAGAAGAAATGCGGGAAATGGTCCGGAAAAACGGCAAACTGTATCCGTATCGATATCTGCTGCGTGACGGCTATTTTGTACGTATGCTGATCATGCATGTGTTCTGCGGCTTTTCACGTTATGGTCTTCTGACCTGGGTGCCGATGTATTTTATTGAACGTTTTGGTGTGGACGTCATGGAGGGCTTGTTCGCGTCGCTGGCACTGCCGGTGGGCATGGGCATCGGCTGTCTGGTCATGCCGACCATCACGGATCATCTGAAGGACCGCATGTCGATCGTCCCGTGGTCTTCTTTTGCAGCGATGATCTGCCTCATTGTGCTGCTGTTCCTGGATCCGCGTACTGCGGCAGGTTTTTTCGGTATTGAGGCGATGCTGTTCATCGCGGGCTTCTTTATTTACGCAGTTTCCGGTATTCTGAATACCATCGCAATCGACGCAGGCGGCCGTGTCTTCAACGGCACCGCAAACGGTCTGGTGGGCTTTACCGGCTATATGGGTGCCGGTTTTCAGTCCGTTCTCTACGGATTTATCGTAGCGCACATCGGCTGGCCGATGCTGTTTGTTTCCATCGCCGCATTCTGTGCGCTGATCGGCGGTATGGGCTTCATCCGCAGGAAGCCTGCTAAAAGTTGACAGAAAGAAACGGGGCTGTCGCACTAACGTGCGTCAGCCTCGTTTCTTTCTGTCAACTTTATTCAATTACCGCATCGATGTATGCGGGGAAATGGTCGGAGAGTTTCAGGTAGCTGTCGTCGATGTAGCGGTCAAAGCGTGTGACCTGCATCGGGCCCTGGATGAGGATGTGGTCGATGGCTTCTTCAAAGGGCTTCGGGACATAGGGCTCCCAGCCGTCATCGCCGCACCAGTGGTATCCGTGGTAGGGATAAGCCCATTCTGCCTTGTCATTGGCGTGAGCAAACCCATGCGCCTGCAGATAGCGGATGGGCTCGGAATCATAGGGGCAGTTCAGATCACCTACAAGGACAGCGGGGCAATCGGCACCGGAAAGCGCTCGAAAACGCGCGATCTCATCCACAAGAAGACTGCACTGATAAACACGGGCAGCAGTAGAACCCGGCTGATAATCCTTGCTTATGGGGTCATCGGATTTCCACCAGAGGTGCGTGGTACAGATGATCACACACTTTCCGGTCTCTTTGTCACGGAGAAGGGCGATGTTCCAGGACTTGGTATCATCGTTATTGAAGCAACCTTCATAACCGGGGCATGCGGCTGGATAAATGCCGAAGGCGGAATTGACAAGTTCAAAACGGGACTGCCTGTAGAGAATCGGCGTGTCGCGGCCCCAAAGCGCGGCATAGGACGGTTCAGCACCGTCTTTGTTCAGTCCGCGGGTCATGAGATCCAGCATCTTTGCTGTGACTTCCTGGAAGCCGATGATATCCGGCGCTGTTTTTCTGTAGACTTCGATGAAGCCCTGCTCCCGGACTTCAGCGGAGCAGTCTTCACCGCGCGCGGCCCAGATCTCATTATTGTCATTGCGTGCCCATTGATTGTTGGACATGATACGGATGGATGTGCTGTTCATGGATTACCTCGTATAAATCAGAACTCTGCATCGGAGGATCGGAGATCCTTTGACGAATCTGAAAAACGTTCCCCGACTGATTCCTATTGTATGCGCTTCTTTGGAAAATACAATCATCATTTTAAGGCTTTCTTACGAGAAGGCCCCTTCCGGAGTGTTCGGTGCTTGCGGCATTTCCTGAATTATGCTACAGTAACGAAAGCGGCGGAAGAAACTGCAGCCGATGGAATCGCCGGCAGATGCTTCAGCAGTCCGGTACACCAATCAGTTTAAGGAGATTACCATGATCCTCGACCATATGGGACGCGATGCAAGCGACCTCAAAAATAAAACGCTCTGGCTGTTCGACATGGACGGCACCATTTATGAAGAAGACCGTATTTTTGACGGCACCCTGGACCTTCTTGCAAGGATCCGCAAAGACGGCGGCCGTTATATGTTCCTTACGAATAATTCTTCCAAGTCTGTACGTGATTATGTGACAAAGGTCACAGCCATGGGCATCGATGCCGATCACGAGGATTTCTTTACATCGTCCCAGGCTACGGTCCGGTACCTGCAGGAAAACTTCCCCGGCGCACTGGTCTATGTTCAGGGAACGCGCTCCTTAGTGGAGGAACTTCAGAGTTCCGGCATTCGCGTCACGGAGGAACTGGACCTGAACGCGGAGGTCATTCTGGTGGGCTTTGATACGGAACTTACTTTTGAAAAACTGCGCCGCACCAGTGAGATGCTGACCAAACTGGATGTACCGTACATTGCAACCAATCTGGACTTCGTATGCCCGGTTTCCTTCGGCTTTGTTCCGGACTGCGGTTCCATGTGCATCGGCTTAAAGTATGCCACCGGTAAGGAGCCCACGGTCATTGGTAAGCCCAAGCCGACGATGATCGAGCTTGCGTGCCGTAAATGCGGCGTCCCGAAGGAACAGGCTGTGCTGATCGGTGACCGTCTGTATACGGACATCGCTTCCGGCGTCAATGCGGGCGTGACTACCATCTGCGTACTTTCCGGTGAGGCCAAGCTGGAAGAGGCGTTGGCGTATGAAAAGCAGCCCACGTTTATTTTTGACAGCGTGAAAACTGTCTTTGAAGGGCTGGAACAGAACTGAAATCAGGCAGATTGCTGCCGAAAGTACAGGAAGTGGGCTTTAATAAAGAAGCCCACTTTTTTGCTGTCCGTGAGGGCGCAAAAAACGAAAAGAAGGGGGCAAAAAACGACAATAGAAAAGAATTGAGTTTTTCATCACTTGTGATATACTGAAATTTGTGCGTTCATGCGCTCAAGACAGCGCAAAAAACAATGATAAATTATTGGGGGGGGGTAAGCGAGTTGATTTTCGGAAAACACATCAATAAGTATTATCTGAAATACGGCTGGATGATCCTGCTCGGTCTGATCGCGCTGATCAGTGTTGACTTTGGCCAGCTGAAAATTCCGGAGCTCTACAGAATGGCCGTCAATGGTCTGAACAGCGGAATGGTGGATGTGAACGGTGTCATGAAGCCGTTCGACATGGATTTCCTGCTGGATGAGATCTGTCTGCCGCTCTGCATTGTCATCGTAATGATCGTCGCAGGACGTTTCCTGTGGCGTATCGGATTCTTCGGGTCCGCCATTAAGGTGGAGCAGGAGATCCGCTTCAAAATGTTTGACCGCTGCAAGGATCTTTCACAGCAGTATTACGCTGTCAATAAGGTCGGCAATCTGATGTCCCTTTTCACGAATGACATCGACACCATCCGCGACTGCTTCGGCAACGGTATCCTGACCTTTGCGGACGCTGTCATCATGGGCGGCATGGCTTTTGTCAAAATGTTCCGCATGAACATGATGATGACCGCCTTCAGCATGATCCCGATGGTTTTCCTTTTCATCGCAGCGGATCTGGTCGGAAAAAAGATGTCCGCCAAGTGGAGAGAACGTCAGGAAGCATTTTCCGATCTGTCCGATTTCTCTCAGGAATCCTTCTCCGGTATTGCCGTCATCAAGGCTTTTGCGAAGGAAGCCAAGGAACTCATGGCCTTCCGCAAACTGAACCTCGATAATGAACGTGTCAACGTGGAATTTGTCCGCATGTCCACGCTGATGAACATCATGATCACCTGCTTCGTAGAGTCCGTCATCTGCATCATCCTCGGTCTGGGCGGCTACCTCATCTACACCGGAAAGTTCAATGCCGGTGAACTGGTCGAGTTCATCCTGTACTTCAGCAACATCGTCTGGCCCATCATGGCAATTTCCATGCTCATTGAACAGCATGCCCGCGGTGACGCTTCCTTAAAGCGTATCGGGGAGCTGCTGGATACGGAGATCGATGTCAAGGACTCCGAGGTTGTCCGTAAGGCTGTTGAGGCCGGTGATCCTGCAGTCATCGACCCGGAGATCAAGGGCACCGTGGAATTTAAGCATCTGAATTTCACCTATCCGGGTTCCGAACTGGAAGTTCTGCATGATGTCAGCTTCAAGATCAATGCCGGCGAGAATGTGGGCCTGGTCGGTAAGACCGGTTCCGGCAAGACTACCATCGTGGACCTGATCGCCCGTACATATAATGTTCCGGACGGCACCATTTTCCTGGATGGTCATGATGTAAACAGCCTGCCGATCCACACGGTCCGCAAGCATCTGGCGTATGTACCGCAGGATAATTTCCTGTTCTCCCAGACCATCGGAGAAAACATCGCCTTCGCGTTTGAAGGCGCAGACGACAAGGAGGCCATTGAAGAAGCTGCCCGTTATGCCGATGTTTACAACAACATTTCCGAATTTCCGGAGAAGTTTGAGACCATGCTCGGTGAGCGCGGTGTGACGGTATCAGGCGGACAGAAGCAGAGAATCTCCATTGCCCGCGCGCTGATGAAGGGCTCGGAAGTGCTGATCCTGGATGACTCTGTTTCAGCTGTTGACACAAAGACTGAGAAGACCATTCTGGAAAATCTGCGCGAGACCCGTAAGGGCCGCACGACCATCCTGATCGCGCATCGTATCACAACAGTCCAGCATATGGACAAGATTATTTTCATTGATGACGGCCGCGTGGTGGATGTGGGCGGTCATCAGGAACTGATCGATCGCTGCCCGGCTTATGCCGAGATGGTAGAAATGCAGCGTCTGGAAGACGAGGGAAAGGAGCGTGAATAATATGAGAGAATACTATCCGCTTCTTGTGACCGGCGCCATCGTCGGTGTGCTCAGCATCGCGTTCATTATTGCTTTCGCGGCAATGAAGGACAAAAAAGAGGCTTTTGGTTTTGAGAGAAACATGAAGGACAGCGAGATCATCAAGCGCCTTCTGGTATACTGCAAGCCATATTGGAAGAATTATCTGGTAATCTTCATCTTTGTGCTGATCTCCATCGCGTACGATGTCATTTCGCCGCTACTCATCGGCAACATTGAGGAGATGGTCAAGGATCGTTTTGAAATGAGTCAGCTGATGCGCATGATCGCGCTGTATGCAAGCGTGCTGATCGTATCCCTGATCAGTAACTACGTGCAGGCCATTCAGCTGCAGAAGACCGGCCAGAAGATCCTGACGGCCATCCGTGAAGATCTGTTCACGCACATTGAAAGCCTGTCACACAACCAGCTGAACCACATTCCGGTCGGTAAGCTGGTAACCCGTGAAACCAATGATACCAATGCTATTTCCATGATGTTCACCCACATCCTGGTCAATCTGTTCAAGAATGCGCTGCTGATCGTCGGTGTTCTTGTGGCCATGCTGTCACTGAACTATGAACTGACGCTGATGGTACTGTGCTTTGTACCGTTCATCATTCTGTTCACCATCATTTTCCGTAAGTTCTCACGCCGCGCGTACCGCCGCGTAAAGGACTGCACCACGGATATCAATACCTACTTAAGTGAGAACCTCTCCGGCATCAAGATCACACAGATCTTCAACAATGAGCAGAAGAAGCGTGAAGAGTTCCGGGAGAAGAACGATAAGACCGCGAAGGCGCGCGTTGCGGAAATGCTGGTATTCGGTATTTTCCGTCCGATCGTTTACATGCTGTATGTTTCCTCCATCCTGTGCCTTCTGTATCTGTCCGGTAAAGGGTACATTCAGAACACAAGCTTTATGGGACAGGTGATCACGTCCGGTACGCTGGTCAGCTTCTATATGTACATTTCCAAGTTCTACAACCCGATCCAGAGTCTGGCGGAGACCTTCAACTGGCTGCAGTCGGCAATGGCATCGGCGGAAAAGGACTTCTCCATCATGGACATGGAGCCGGAGATCGTAGATGAGCCGGATGCCATGGAACTGGAGCATTTCAATGGCGAGATCGAGTTTAAAAACGTCTGGTTTGCGTATAAGGAAGGTGAATGGATCTTAAAGGATGTTTCCTTCCACGTAAACGCCAGGGAAACGGTGGCATTTGTCGGCGCGACCGGCGCAGGTAAGACCACGATCCTCGGTCTGGTCTGCCGCAACTACGATATTCAGAAGGGCCAGATCCTGGTCGATGGCATCGACATCAAGAAGATCAAGGTCCAGTCTCTTCGCCGCCACTTTGGCCAGATGCTGCAGGATGTATTTCTCTTTGCAGGTACCATCCGCTCCAACATCGTTCTCCGTGAGGAGAGCATGACCGACGCAAAGATCATGGAGGCTTGCCGCTATGTCAATGCCGATCACTTCATCAACCGTCTTCCGGCTGGTCTGGATGAGGAAGTGCGCGAGCGCGGAAACAACTTCTCCGCAGGTCAGCGTCAGCTGCTGTCCTTTGCGCGTACCATTATCCATAAGCCGGACGTCATGATCCTGGATGAGGCCACTGCAAATATCGATACGGAGACGGAGCAGCTGATCCAGAATTCACTGGAGAAGATGATGAACATCGGTACCATGCTGATCGTTGCACACCGTCTGTCCACTATTCAGCACGCGGATAAGATCATTGTGCTGGATCACGGCCGCATCATGGAGCAGGGCAATCACTTTGAACTGCTGAAAAAGCGCGGCGCGTATTATGAACTGTACAAGCTGCAGTATTCGGGCGCGGACGCGGAAGCGTAAGGAAAACCATGATATAAAAAGGGGGCTGTGAAAAATCATTTCGGTTTTTCACAGTCCTTTCTTTGCTGGT
>CAMGCK010000065.1 GCA_946040795.1 uncultured Lachnospiraceae bacterium | reverse complement strand
AGATTCCTCTACGTCTCGTGGGCTCGGAGATGTGTATAAGAGACAGCTTCGTATCCTGTCCTACATGGGTGCTTCCGTTCTTCATACGGATGCAGTCCTGCCCGCATGCCGGGCCGGAATTCCCATCAATATACGCAATACCAACGCGCCCGAAGATCCGGGAACGATGATCGTCTCCACCCTCCCCGCCGGCCGTTCACAGCACAGTGTGACCGGCGTTGCCGGAAGAAAAGGCCTTTCTGTTGTGCAGGCGGAAAAGATCATGGTCAGTGACGGTGCCGGTTATACCGCGCTCCTCCTGGATATTTTCAAACAGATGCAGATTCCCTTTGAACAGTGTCTGACCGGTATCGATACCATTTCCGTTGTTGTCCGGAGCGATCTGTTTGCGCCGAAAAAAGCGGAACTTCTCTGCAAGATCCGCGAGGAACTGAGCCCGGATACCCTGTTCACGAAGGAAGATCTGGCAATGATCACCATCGTGGGGGAAAGCGGTCCGGAATCCTCCGCTGCGCTCGTACGCATCATGCGTTCCGTTTCCGATCACGGTGTGGAGATCAGCACCATCAATCAGGGAGCGGGCGATCTCAACCTGATCATCGGTGTCCGCGAGGACGATTATGAAAAAACGCTGAAAGCCATCTATGAGGCCATCGACTGAGGCTTAAAAACGCTGCTTATATGATCCGGAAGAATTATCTCCGGTCAATGAAAGGAAACTTCATGAGCAAAGAAAAAATGACGGATCAGGAAGTCCTGGACCACATTCACGAAATTAATCTGAATATGCTGCTGGAGCTGGATCGCATCGCAAAAAAATACGATGTCACTTATTTCCTCAGCTGCGGCGGTCTTTTAGGCGCGCTTCGTCACAAGGATTTCATTCCGTGGGACAATGATGTCGATGTCGTCATGACCCGTCCGGAATTCCAGAAGCTTCTGCCCCATCTTTACGAGGAACTGGATCCGGAACTGTATGAAGTCATCATGCCGTCCGATTACGGTGAAAAATATTTCGACATGGTGCCCCGCATAAATTACAAAAAAGCCGAGATCAAGATGGATCCCGGTTACTGTGAGTATTATAACGGCTGGGCCAACCGCATTGTCTTAGACTTCTACTTCTTTGACCGCCTGCCCGATAATTTCTTCGGTCACATGCACATCTACCGTCTGGAATTCCTGTATGGTCTTCTGAACGGAAAGCGCTATGATCTGGACCTCAATAATTACAAGGGGATCATGAAAGCCGCGGCCGTTGTGCTGTGCGGAATCGGCAAACTGTTTGATGCAGAAAAGCTTCGCCGGCATGTGGACCGCGTGGCCCAGAAATACGATC
The DNA here is from genome assembly GCA_946040795.1 of uncultured Lachnospiraceae bacterium. Taxonomy (GTDB): domain Bacteria; phylum Bacillota; class Clostridia; order Lachnospirales; family Lachnospiraceae; genus UBA1267. The sequence goes on along the minus strand of CAMGCK010000065.1, from coordinate 12,930 downwards.
ACAATGACAAGGTGACCACCTACCGCGTCACGAACGATACGATTCACACCTTCACCATGTCCTTCCCCATCGAATATTATGAAAAGGTCCGTCAGGTTCCCATCGGAAAATATACGTTCCCGGCGCCTTACAAGGCCGAGGAAGTCATGACCATCCACTTCGGCGATTACATGAAACTGCCGCCCGAAGAAGAGCGGATCCCGCACTGGGGATTTGTTCCGATCACTGCAGACAATTTTATCTTTACAGATCTGGACTGAAGATCTTAAGAAGAAAACTCCCGCGGGCGTTCCGTAAAACGTTCGCGGGAGTTTTTATTTTCAGGCTTCAGCCTCATGATAAACGGTAAGACGGCCTTTACCGTGCTCCTTGGAGAAGTAAAGTGCTTTGTCCGCCGCTTCATACAGACTGTTGAAGGTATTCAGACGGTCATTGGAAATGGCCATACCCATGGACACACCGCACTCACCGCGCTCAGCGGTAAGCATCAGACTGACCTTGTCAAAGATCTCCGTTGCTCTTCGATGCATAAGCTCGTAGGAACAGGTCGGATCAAAGAACAGGCAGACTGAGAATTCATCGCCGCCCATTCGGCATGCAAGGTCTCTTTCACGCAGCGTGGCGATCAGGGTCTGTGACACCTGGACCAGGAACTGGTCACCGGCATGATGACCGAAAGTATCGTTGTACTGCTTGAAACGGTCCAGATCGATCATGATCATCATGACCGTATAACGCTTCTCAAGAAGACGAGTCTCCACATCATTCATATAAGCTTCATGGTTCAGAAGACCGGTCAGGGAATCCAGACGATACAGGGTCTCCCAGCGATGCAGACGCTTCTCTGCACGGTTTCTTTCCTCTTCCATTGCCAGCTTCATGGCATAGGTGCGGGTACTGTCCGAAATAATGATTTCCGAACGTTCCTCCTGATGCGCGGAATCGTAATACACTTTGCCGAAACAGCACACATACAGCGTATTGCCGTCTTTTTTCTTGATACGGTGTTCAAAATAGGCCGTCTGATTGCGTCCCAGCTGCTCATTGACACGACACAGATACTCTGTGCGGTCCTCAGGGAAGATCAGATCCATCTGACCCATGCCGCTGCTGAAGACATCGTCCTTTGTGTACCCGGTCAGTTCCGTGAACGTATCATCCACTTCCACAATTTCCTGCTTGCTGTTCAGAATGTACCGGCTGTATTTGACCAGATGTATAAAGGTATTCTCCGCGTTGCTGATGATCCGCTCATTTAGACGCATGGAGCCGCTGTTGGACGACTTTCCGGTGGCCTTATCAAACTTTGTAAGCCCTGTGTTTTCATTTTCGACGTGAGCTTTCGAGTTATCCGGTATTTTACCTGCACGGATGCGCTCTTCATCCTCTTCCTTCAGCATTTCCAGATATTCACTGACAATGTTGGGATCAAACTGCGTTCCGGCTCCAAGACGCAGCTCATTCCGTGCATAATCCACGGACTGCGCGTTTCGATAGGAACGGTTGTTGATCATGGCATCATACGCGTCCACGATGGAAATGATACGTGAAAGAAGCGGAATGCTCTCACGGCTCAGTCCGTCCGGATAGCCCTTGCCGTCCCAGCGCTCGTGATGATGCCGGATCATTTCGGCTATACCGGCAAGCTCCGGTGAGGAATTGGCGATCTGCCAGCCCTTTTCCACATGGGTCTGCAGTACGCGCCACTCATCGTTGGTCAGTTTGCCGGGCTTATTCAGGATCTCAAGCGGAATACCGATCTTACCAATGTCATGCAGCAGGCATAACAGTGCAAGATCCGACTGCTGAACATCGGACAGTCCCAGACGAACACCCAGCTTCTGACCGGCTTCACGGGTACGGCTTACATGAGCTTCCGTATCACTGTCACATTCCTGCAGCGCCTGGATCAGAGAGTTCATGGTGGCAGAATGACTGGAATTCTTGTCCAGCATCTTCTTTGCCGCCAGGGCGTGGCTGGCTTCTGTCACCTTGGACAGAAGATCGCCGTCATTTACACTCAGATAACTTGCCGCGTACTGGACCTTTACATCGCATTTCTGCGCGATCTGAGTCAGATAACGAAGCGCTTCCTTCTCATACATGTGATAACAGAGCGCAATGAGCGTAGCTTCCTGTCCGCGTACAAAGTACGTATCCCGCGGGAATGTGCTCTTCATAGCATTCGCCAGATTCTGGATCTTCTGATCACCGACATTGCGGCCAAGCGTCTTATTGATGAGCGTCAGCCCGTTGATGTCGCAGACACATACGGCGATGGGGCGGCTGAACGAATCGGGATTCTCCTCCAGAAGTTCCCGGAAGCTTTCCCAGTTGTTGAAGCCGGTCAGAATGTCGACTTCACGGTGTACATCCGTGAAGACATACAGCTTGCTCGCCACCTCTCTTCTCTTGGTACGGATGATACAGATGTCACAGCGAATAGCCTTCTGACTGCTGTTGTAAAACTGCACCGAACGATGGTCTTCCAGATTTTCATCCACAACGGGAAGTCCGGTCCGTTCGATAAAGTTCTCCAGCTCCATGCCGTTTTCAAGATCCACTTCCGGCAGCATGCGGCTTAAACGTTCGTTATGCAGGATCAGATGATTCTCGTAATCAAAAAGCGCAAGTCCCTGTCCCAGATTTTCCAGCATGTCGTTTTTGAAATTGTTGATAAATCCGTGATTCCGGTAATGGAAGGCGCTCCAGTACAAATAGCATGCCGCAAGCGGGTAACCCCAGAGGGCAATGTCCAGTTCCATCGCCGGCCTGGTCAGGAAGACCGCATTCAGCGCGACGATTGCCAGGATCATAATGAGCGGATACAGATACAGTCGTTTGTATGTACCGGGAGTACGCACCGTTTTGATGACAAAGAACAGAATGAAGCACATAACGAATGTGTATGTCAGGAACAGATGCCAGTAATACAGGAAATGCATGTCATACCGGAACCGGACGATCTGCCCCTCCACAGGCGTATAACCGATAGCGATCTCATGGAACGGGTTTATAAGAAGGACTATCATATCGACTGCGATCAGTACCAGCAGCACATAAAGTCCCCGCCACATGTTTTTATTCAGTTTCAACTGGGTGAAACGCAGAGTGAACGCCCACATATAGATGACCAGTACATCGATCGAAATAAAATAAAGTGACGAATAAACGGAGAATGCAAAATATTCCTTTGAAAAGACACTTCCGAAGTAGGTGATCATCGCAAGGAATCCGGCCACCATGACCATACCGAGTTCCCGTCCGGTCCTTCCTTTATTTCTGAAGCAGGCAGAAGCCAGCACCACATCCGTGATCATGATGACGGATGAAATTGCAAGATATACAGCTTTAAATGTCTGTGAATTCATACCGATAATCTCTGCACTCATTTCACATTTTTGTGCAGATTTCCTCCAATTATGGAGTATAACACAGTTTTTTTGTCATTTGCAACGACAGTTTACTTTTTATCAAAGAAATTGCTGTGATCTGCAGTTCTTTTTCCGCCCTGCTCCCTTTTTCGTCGTACACACAGGATCCCGGTAAGCACCGCAGCAAGCAGTGTGAGAATCGCGACCGGCAGGACGACCGACTCCATGAGATTGGGCCGAGCCCCCAGGATCTGCGTTTTGGATGCGCCTTTTACCGAGGGTGATTCCTGTGTGTGAAAGCTTTCCGATGCCGTGGACGACGGCACCGTTTCAGAGGGTGCCGGTGTGGTCTCTCCCGGTGCTTCAGTATCCTCAGGCACGGTCTCTTCCGTTTCCTTCGTAGTTTCCGCGGTTGACGGTTCCTCCGTTGTTTTCTCTGTGGATGCATCTGTTGTTTCTTCTGTGCTTTCCTCAGTTGATGCATCCGCTGATTCTTCTGCTGACGGTTCATCGGCAGTTTCTTCTGTGGTATCGCTCTCCTCCTCTGTTGTTTCCTCCGGCGTCACTGCCATTCCCTCGATCCGAGCCGCGCACTCATGGATCTCTGCCTCTTTTTCAATGACGGCCATGCGCTGCGTCCGGTCGTCCGCTTCCTGGAACCACAGCGAAACAGCGCCCTCTTCCATGCCGGAATACGCTTCTGCCGTAAGGCGGATCACTCTGCCGGCATTGCCTTCTTTGGGTACACGGAGCGTCAGTGTTTCCTCCCGTAACTCTGACGTGTTGAAATTTCCAAAAGAATACTCACTGTTCTCCTGTTGAACCGTATCTTCCCCCGCAATCAGCATGCTGCCCTCCGGCAAGCCTTCAAACCTCAGCTTTACCCCTTTATTTGCGCACTTTCCCGCCAGACGGATCAAAGAGATAAAATATCCGTCCGCTTCCGTAAAAGGCTCAAAAGCAGCGGAAATTGATGTCACGGATTCCTTCTCTGCTTCTGTCAGCAGATAATCGATATAAGCGCACACATCAAGTGTGTTTCCGCCGGGATTCAGCCCCGGATCTGCCAGATTTTTCAGCATTTCCCGCCGCAGCGTCTTTCCGGAAAACGCCGGGCCGTTTCCGTCATTTCCGACGGTTCCCTGCAAGATGAGCCATACCGCAAACTGTGTGCCCTGCTGCCGCGCCTCCGCCGGCAGCGATTCAAAGCCCGAGTCCTGAAGCCCCACATCCACCGGATATCCCCGCTTCAGCACATTCAGCATTTTCTCGTAAAGTACATCATCCATGGCCAGTGCTTCTTTCAGGGAGGCCGGTTCTGCAGTGCTGCTGACCGTTCCTTTTCCCGGATAATCGTAGTTGATCTGTGTACAATAGCCCACACTGTTCACGGAAGGATCATAGCGTGACGGGATCAGATCCGTTGGAACCGTCAGTCGGATGTAATTGGTCCGCTTGCTGTAATCGCTGCGGAACCAGACCTTGCTGTCCTCCGCAAAGAACGCAATCAGGCGGCTCCGCATGGTGTTGGCACCGTTCAAGGTCACATTACCCGTCAGTCCGTCATCGATCATTTTCTGCCACAGGGCAATGAACGCTTCATGGTTCGGCACATGATCGGGATCCTGGATCTTCTTCTGTCCGCTCATCAACGCGTTCCATTCTGCGTTCGGAAACACCTTGTCCGATGTCAGGTCCACGCCGGTCATGCTCTGCCAGGCTTTAAAAGTGTCTCTCACCGTCTTATAAAACGCTGTAATGTCCCGATATTCATACCCGTTGTTGTAATCACTTCCTCCTGTTTCAGCCAGTACATAATAGTGTTCATACAACTGTTTTTCCGGCCAGGTGATGCTGTACGCTTCCGCCCGCGCGCCAAAGACACTGAGGAGAAAAAGGACCACAGCAACTGCTCCCGCGGTCTTCACCGCAGTCTGTTTTTTCAATTTTTTCATGGGATCTTCCTTTCTGAACTTGAGATGTGTCCATTCCGGCCGGAAATGATCAGATATGTCTGCCTGATGGATGATGCTCCCACCACGCGTGCCGACATCATAACATAAAAAAAAGAAGATGTACAGAAACAGACTGTACATCTTCCTGAAGTAAAACGCCTGTACCGGAACGCTTTTCCGGCAGGACGTTTTATGATTCGATTGTTTCATTGTCCGCGGAAATTTTTTTAAGATCCGCATCCATGAGTGCTAAGATCTCATCCCTTCCCTGCTTTGAAACCGCGGAGAACGGAATCATGAGTTCATCTTTGGATGCCCGCAGTGCTTTCCGGATCACAGACTGCATTTTGAACTGCTCGTTTCTGGAAAGCTTGTCCGCCTTGGTCAGAATGATGACCGGCTTGAAGCCCTGCGCAAGGATCCACTCATGCATGTTGATGTCATTGGCGGACGGTTCGTGACGCATATCGATGAGAAGGAACACGCGGCGGAGAACATCGGAGGTATTTAAATACCGCTCGATCATCTTGCCCCATTTTTCCTGTGTTTCCCGGGACACACGCGCAAAACCGTAACCCGGCAGATCCACCAGATACAGCGCGTCGTTCACATTGTAATAATTGATGGTCTGCGTCTTTCCGGGCTCCTGCGAGGTTCTGGCGTAGGATTTCCGATTGATCAGGGCATTGATCATGGACGATTTTCCCACGTTGGATTTTCCGGCAAACGCAAATTCCGGAAGCTCGTTTTCCGGAAGACGGCTGGTAATACCCACGACCGTTTCCAGATTCACGCTTTTAATGACCATGATTTATTCCTCTTCGTTCTTTGAAAAACGAGGCGGACGAATGATCGGACCGCCCTGTCCCAGTACCATGTCCCGTGTGATGGTGCAGATGCCGGCATTCTCATCGGACGGGATCTCAAACATCACATCCTTCATGACTTCTTCCATGATGGCACGAAGTCCGCGGGCACCGGTACCGCGTTCCACGGCACGCTTGGCGATCTCATCCAGTGCTTCATCTTCAAAGATCAGCTGGACATCGTCCATGTCAAATAATGCCTGATACTGCTTGGTCAGCGCATTCTTGGGCTCCTTTAAGATCCGAATCAGTGCTTCCACATCCAGGAGGTCCAGGCTGACGGTGACCGGCACACGGCCAATCAGTTCGGGGATCAGACCGAACTTCACCAGATCCTCCGGCATGACATTTTTGAACATCGTGTTGACATCGGCCTCGTGCTTGTTCACGACTTTGGAATTGAAGCCGATGGAGCCGGTATCCAGACGACCCTGAACGATCTTCTCCAGGCCGTCAAAAGCACCGCCCACGATGAACAGAATATTGGTGGTATCGATCGGAATGCATTCCTGCTGCGGATGCTTTCTTCCGCCCTGCGGCGGTACATTCGCCATGGTACCTTCGATGATCTTCAGAAGTGCCTGCTGCACGCCTTCACCGGAAACATCACGCGTGATGGATACGTTCTCACCCTTCTTGGAGATCTTATCGATCTCGTCGATGTAGATGATACCGGTCTCCGCACGCTCAATGTCGTAATCCGCGGCCTGGATCAGCTTCAGAAGGATCGTTTCAACATCTTCACCTACATAGCCGGCTTCCGTCAGGGAAGTGGCATCTGCGATTGCAAACGGCACATTCAGAAGACGTGCCAGCGTCTGCGCAAGGAAGGTCTTACCGGAACCGGTGGGACCGATGAGGAGCACATTGCTCTTCTGGATCTCCACTTCCGATTCACCGCCGTGCATGATGCGCTTATAATGATTATAGACTGCAACGGACAGTGCGCGTTTTGCCGCATCCTGGCCGATGACATATTCATCCAGCTTTTCCTTGATCTCACGGGGCTTCAACAGGTTGATCTCCGCGGTTTTCTTCACGCTGTCGCCCAGTTCCTCCGCAATGATCTCAGTACAAAGTTCCACACATTCATCGCAGATATAGGTTCCGCGGTTTTTTCCGGCAATCAGCTTATTGACCTGACTGCTGGGTCTTCCGCAGAATGAACAGCGGAACTCCTGCTCTTTGTTATTCGGCATATGTTCTCCTTATAAAGGTCAGTGATTCTTGATGATCTCGTCGATCAGGCCGTACGCCTTGGCTTCCTCTGCGGTCATCCAGTTGTCACGGTCCGTATCGCGATTGATGGTCTCAATGTCCTGACCGGTGAACTCAGACAGCATGTTGTTCATGCGCTTTTTAATGCGGAGAATGTGCTCTGCTGCGATCTGGATCTCCGTTGCCTGGCCCTGCGCGCCGCCCAGCGGCTGGTGGATCAGGATCTCGGAATTCGGAAGAGAATAACGCTTGCCCTTGGTACCGCCTGCAAGAAGGAACGCGCCCATGGATGCTGCCATACCGACACAGATGGTGGATACATCGCACTTGATGTACTGCATGGTGTCATAAATAGCCATACCTGCGCTGATGGAACCACCCGGGCTGTTGATGTACAGGCTGATGTCCTTGGTGGGGTCCTCAGACTCCAGGAACAAAAGCTGCGCAACAACGAGGCCGGCCGTTACATCGTTGACCTCATCACCCAAAAAGATGATACGCTCCTTGAGAAGACGTGAATAAATATCAAATGCGCGCTCTCCGCGATTTGTTTCCTCAATGACTGTAGGAACTAAACTCATTTTTCTGCCTCCTTATGCTGTCGGACGCAAAGCGCGTTCCGAACTGTATTTACTGATAAAAGAAGACCCACGAAGCCTGCTCGTGTCCCCGTGGGTCTTTATGGTATGCCGATGTAAAAAATTACTCAGTGATGATCTTCAGAGCCTTCTGAAGTGCAAGGTCGGAACGAAGCTGAGCCTTGTAAGACTCACCGATCATGTTCTCAACATCTTCCAGCTTCATCTGGTAAGAATCTGCCATCTTCTGCATTTCAGCCTTGACATCATCATCAGAAACTTCAACGTTTTCAGCTGCGGCAATGGCCTTCAGGGTCAGGCGGGACTTAATGCGCTCTTCTGCTACCTTCTCGTTGTCCTTAGCCATCTGCTCCTTGGTGGTGTTCATGTACTTGCAGTACATATCAATGCTCAGGCCCTGCATGGAGAGCTGCTGTGCATATTCATTGACCATCTGCTCTGCTTCAACTTCGATCATCGGCTGCGGGATGTCCATGGAAGCGTTTTCAACAGCCTTCTTCAGAACTTCATCCTCATACTCACGGTCTGCAGCATCCTGCTTTCTCTCAGCGACCTTCTTCTTCAGGTCTTCCTTGTACTCTTCAAGAGTATCAAAGTCAGAAACTTCCTCAGCAAACTCATCGTTCAGTTCCGGAAGCTCTTCAGCCTTGATGCCGTTGATCTTTACCTTGAATACTGCCGGCTTACCAGCCAGGTTCTCTGCATGATATTCAGCCGGGAAAGTAACATTGACTTCAACTTCGTCACCGATGTTCTTGCCAACAAGCTGATCTTCAAAGGTATCGATGAAGGAATGAGAACCGATCTTCAGATCCTGACCTTCAGCGGTGCCGCCTTCAAACTGCTCTTCACCAACAAAGCCTGCATAGTCGATATTAACGGTATCACCGTCAAGAACTGCACGGTCTTCAACAGCGATGGTACGTGCATTCTTCTTCTGCTCTCTTTCGAGTTCAGCCTGAACGTCCTCATCGGTAACTTCAACAGCCTTCTTTTCAATGCCGAGGTCCTTGTAAGCGCCGAGGGTAACTTCCGGCTCAACTGCAACGGTAGCGGTGTAAACAACCGGCTGATCCTTGCCGATGGACTCGATCTCGATTTCCGGACGAGCTACAACATGAACTTCCTTGCCTTCTTCAGAATCCAGTGCTTCTGCGTAAGACTTCGGAAGCGCGATATCCAGTGCGTCATTGTAGAAGATGCCTTCGCCGTACATCTTTTCGATAATGGCCTGCGGTACTTTGCCCTTGCGGAAGCCCGGAACACTGTACTGTGCTTTATTCTTCTGGTAAACGGTCTTGATCGCATCCTTGAAATCTTCAGCGGAGATCTCGATGGTAAGCTTTACCATATTCTTTTCAAGCTTTTCGATATTTTTTAACATTTCATTCCTCCTGGGTGTTACTACCGCCTGGAAAAGCGCCTGTAACTCTTATTTTATCGCAATCCGTGATATTATAGCACATAAATTCCGATTATGCCACTACTTTTTTTGAGACAATCCGCAAAAATGCGCGTATTTGCACACTTTTTTGACCGTCCATAAGGTCCTCGATCATCTTTCCCAGTTTTTCAGTTCATTCTCCAGGGCTGAAAGGAGCTCTGCCTCAGGTAGTTTTTTCATGATCTCACCCTTCTTGATGAGAAGGCCCACGCCCTGACCGCCGGCAATGCCGATGTCCGCTTCCTTCGCTTCTCCCGGACCATTGACCACGCATCCCATGACGGCCACCTTGAGATCCAGGTCATCGTAAGCCTGAACCATCGTCTCCACCTTGTTTGCAAGCCCAATGAGGTCAATGGACGTTCTTCCGCAGGTCGGACAGGACACAACCTCAATGCCGCCCTTCCGGAGTCCCAGCGTACGCAGGATCTGCTTGGCGGACTTGATCTCCTCCACCGGATCACCGGTCAGTGATACGCGGATGGTATCCCCGATGCCCTGTGACAGAATGAGCGCCAGACCGATGGACGACTTGATGTTTCCGGAGATCACCGTTCCCGCCTCCGTAATACCCACATGCAGCGGATACGGACAGACCGGCGCCAGAATCTCATGCGCCTTCACACACATCAGTACATCCGAGGACTTGATGCTGACCACCAGATTGTCATAGCCCAGTTCCTCAATAATACGCACTTTTTCCAGCGCAGATTCCACAATACCTTCTGCCGTCACACCGTTATACTTCTCAACCAGTTCCTTTTCAAGCGATCCTGAATTCACGCCGACACGGATCGGAATGTTCCGTTCTTTCGCGCAGTCCACCACCGCTTTAATACGGTCGATGGAACCGATGTTTCCCGGATTGATGCGGATCTTGTCCGCGCCGTTCTCCATGGCCGCGATGGCCATGCGGTAATCAAAATGAATATCCGCCACAAGCGGGATGGAGATCTCTTTTTTGATCTCCTTTAAGGCCAGTGCGGCTTCCATCGTGGGAACCGTGGAACGGATGATCTCACAGCCGGCCTTTTCCAGTGCATGGATCTGCGCGACCGTGGCTTTCACATCCTCAGTCTTTGTATTGGTCATCGACTGAATGCGGATCGGATTTCCTCCGCCCACAGCCACATTGCCGATCATCACCTTTTTTGTATTGTCACGATACATATCAGAACATACTCCTTAAAAAGAACACCTTGCGAATATCATTGAAGAACACGACGATCATGAGCGCCGCAAGAAGCAGGAATCCCACAACGGTCACGATTCCTTCTTTCTTTTTTGCTACCGGCTTTCCCGTGATGGCTTCCCAGAACAGGAAGATCAGACGGCCGCCGTCCATGGCCGGGATCGGCAGCAGATTCATGACGCCGAGGTTTGCGGAGATCAGCGTGGAAAAACTGATCAGATTGACCAGGATCCAGTAAGCCGTGATCCAGATGCTTTCCCCTTTGGTATCCTCCTGGACATCTTCCACGATGTCATTCACCATGCCGGCCATGCCTACCGGACCGGAAAGATCGTTGAGCCCCGCTTTTCCGGTAAACAGCATGCCCAGGGATTTGATGACGATTCCCGTGTTGTATTCAAATTCATAAGTACCGTATTTCAGCACCTGCAGTACGTTCAGATCCTTCTGATTACCGGCGGACATGATGCCGATCAGATACCGTCCGTCCTCTTCGCTGTATTGGGGAATCAGCATAGTCGTTTTCTTCTCGCCGTTTCTCAGATACGTGACTTCCACCGGCTCTCCTTCATGCATGGAAAGATATAGTGAAAGTTCCTTGAAAAGACGCACACGGGTATGATCCAGCCGGATGATCCGATCGCCCGCCTGAAGGCCTGCCGCTTCCGCGGGATAACCCTCTGCCAGACCGCCGACCTCAGTGGTCGTGGTTCCGATCATGCCGGTAAGGAGAAGAGCCAGCACGAACGCCAGCACGAAATTGAAGATGGGACCTGCGGCAATGACCGCGATGCGCACCCAGACCGGCTTCTTGGAGTAAGCATGTTCATCATCGGACACGACCTCCTCACCCTCTGCCTCCGGATCCGGTACAAAGGTCTCATCTCCGAGCATCATGCAGTATCCGCCGAACGGTATCCATTTTATCGCATATTTAGTCCCATTTTTGACCCACGAAAAGATCGACGGGCCCATACCGATGGAAAATTCCACAACGCCCACGCCGTTCTTTTTTGCCAGAATAAAATGCCCGAATTCATGAATGAAAATGACCAGGCCGATGATCAGGATGAATGCAATGAAACTGATGATTTTGGACATTAACGAAGAACCTCATATGTTTTCTGTTCCGTTTCCAGGATCTCCTCCAGTGTGGGATCCGCGATGAACGGAACGGTGTCGTATGCTTTCTTGATCAGACGGTAAATATCAGTGTAGCCGATCTTACGGTCCAGGAACTGCGCCACCGCGAATTCATTGGCGGCGTTGAAAACAGTGGGGGCATTGCCGCCCTTTCTGCCCGCTTCATAAGCCAGCTTCAGACCTTCAAACACCTCCGTATCCGGGCGGTCGATGGTAATACCGGTCATGGCAGTAAAATCGAGCCGTTTGCCCGGAAGATAACGCCGCTCCGGATAGTACAGCGCGTACTGTATGGGAAGCTTCATGTCCGGCGTTCCAAGCTGCGCTTTCACCGCGCCGTCCTCAAATTCCACCATGGAATGAATGATGGACTGAGGCTGGATCACCACTTCAATATCGTCATAATCCACATCAAACAGCCACTTTGCCTCCATAACCTCCAGGCCCTTGTTGACCAGGGTGGATGAATCAATGGTGATCTTCCGTCCCATCGCCCAGTTGGGATGCTTCAGCGCGTCCTCCGGCTTCACATCTTCCAGCTGTTCCCTGGTATAACCGCGGAAGGGACCGCCGGACGCGGTGAGCAGAATGCGCGTCACCTTGTTTTCCCTTTCACCGTGAAGACACTGGAAAATGGCGGAATGCTCCGAATCCACGGGAAGGAGCTGTACGCCTTTCTCCTTTGCCAGCGGGATAATGATATGTCCCGCACAGACCAGCGTTTCCTTGTTGGCAAGCGCGATGTCCTTTCCCGCTTTAATGGCCTCAATGGTAGGCCGGATGCCGATCATGCCGACCACTGCGCCCAGCGTGATATCCGCCTCTTTCACACAGGCAGCTTCAATCAGTCCCTCCATGCCGGCCACCACACGAATGTCCGTATCGGAAAGACGAGTCTTCAGCTGCGCTGCCTTTTCTTCGTCATAAACACAGACAAGCCCGGGATGAAATTCCCGCGCCTGCTGTTCCAGAAGATCGATGTTTTTCAATGCCGCAAGACTGGCTACCTTCAGGTCGCCGTTTTCGCGGACCACTTCCAGCGTCTGGGTACCGATGGAACCGGTAGAGCCCAAAATCGCAATACTCTTCATAAAAATCTCCATTCCGCCGCCTTAGGCTGGCGGCACAAATAGTAATGA
>CAMGCK010000064.1 GCA_946040795.1 uncultured Lachnospiraceae bacterium | reverse complement strand
CACTATGCACACGTTGACTGCCCCGGCCATGCTGACTATGTAAAGAACATGATCACCGGTGCTGCTCAGATGGATGGCGCTATCCTCGTAGTTGCTGCTACCGATGGTGTTATGGCTCAGACTCGTGAGCACATCCTTCTGTCTCGTCAGGTAGGCGTTCCGTACATCGTTGTATTCATGAACAAGTGTGATGCAGTTGATGACGAAGAACTTCTTGAGCTCGTTGAAATGGAAATCCGTGACCTGCTGAATGAGTATGAATTCCCGGGCGATGATACCCCGGTTATCAGGGGTTCCGCTTACAATGCACTTCATGCTAAGGATGAAGGCACTGATCCGGACGGCAAGTGGGGCGATAAGATCATGGAACTTATGGATGCTGTTGACAGCTACATTCCGGATCCGGAACGTGATACTGACAAGCCGTTCCTGATGCCCATCGAGGATGTTATGACCATTTCCGGTCGTGGTACCGTTGCTACCGGTCGTGTAGAGCGTGGTACTCTGAAGGTTCAGGACCCGGTTCAGATCATCGGTGTTAAGGAAGAAGCTCAGTCTTCAGTCGTAACCGGTATCGAAATGTTCCGTAAGACCCTTGACGAAGCTATGGCTGGTGATAACATCGGTGCTCTGCTTCGTGGTATCAACAGAACTGACATCGTACGTGGCCAGGTTATGATTAAGCCGGGCACCGTTACCTGCCACAAGAAGTTTACCGCTCAGGTTTACGTTCTGACCAAAGAAGAAGGTGGCCGTCATACCCCGTTCTTCAACAACTATCGTCCGCAGTTCTACTTCAGAACAACTGACGTTACCGGCGTTTGCCAGCTTCCGGCTGGTACCGAGATGTGCATGCCCGGTGATAACGTTGAGATGACCATCGAACTGATCCACAGCGTAGCTATGGAGCAGGGTCTTCGTTTCGCTATCCGTGAAGGCGGCCGTACCGTTGGTTCCGGTAGAGTTGTTTCTATCATTGAGTAAGGTCCGCGAAGGCAATGAGCCGAGCTGATTACTAAAAAGTTCCCGAGGAGCGTTTACACTCCTCGGGGATTTTTTTATGTAATCAATTCGGCGAAGCCCGCGATGGAGCACGAAGTGCGGAATGCGCGAAGCCCACCCCCATCTCCAATACATATTACGAAAAGGAGTTTCACCATGCCCAACAATATTTACACCATGCCTTTTTCCAAAGTTTATCCTTTACTCATCAACAAGGCCGTCCGTAAGAATCGCACCCGTGATGACGTAGACACCGTAACAACCTGGCTCACCGGTTATACAAAAGAGCAGTTGGAACAGTTTTTAAGCAGCGATCTGACCTATGGCGATTTCTTTCTGCAGGCACCGGAACTCAATCCGAATCGAAAACGGATCACTGGCACTGTCTGCGGCGTGCGCGTTGAGAACATTGAGGAGCCGCTGATGCAGGAAATCCGCTGTCTGGATAAACTGGTAGATGAACTGGCGAAGGGTAAAGCCATGGAGAAGATCCTGCGTGCATGAAAAATATCTGAATATTGAAAGCAGTGAAAACCAATTGATATGTACCCGGAATTCCGGATACATTGACCAATGACCAAACTCAACAACGCATGGGTGCTGTCCGATAATTAACGGATGGCATCCGTTTTTTTGAAGCGGATATCCCGATACTTTCATAAAATCGGAGGACTTTTATTCACAGTTGACTTGCCCCTGCATTCGTTATAAAATACATATTGGGATTAAAGGGGCGTTTATACCCTCGTGATAGATCTTGTAACAGATGCATTTTCATACAGCAAAATGCAGACACATCGGAGGAAAGAATGAAGCGTTTTGGGAGAATCCTGTCCGCGTTTTTAGCTGCGCTGGTACTGATTGGCAGTGCCGGGACCAATATCGTCCGTGCAGATAATGAGGAATATGGCGCAGAAGCTTACGAGGATCTGAAGGTCATCTGTGAGAACTTTGGCTGGCGTATCAATGATAATGACAGAAACGGCGGCGATAAAACGCAGCTGAACAACATGGCACGCTGGATCAACGAAAAGATGTCCATGTGGGGCTATAATGTCCGGTACTACGACGGAGCCATTGAGAATCACACCTTCCGTTCATTGACCTACAAAAAGCAGGGGAATTCCGAAAAGCGCATTGTCATCGGCGCGCATTATGACTGCGCGGAGACCTATGGCTGTGAGGACAACGGAACCGGTGTTTCACTGGCGCTGGAGCTTGCAAAGCGTTTCGCGAATACCGAAACCAACCTGAGCCTGGAGTTCTGCTTCTGGGATGGAGAGGAATTCCGCGGTATGGCGGGTTCCTATCTTTATCTGGAACAGGTAGAAGACATCCAGAATATCTTCTGCTATATCAATCTGGACAGTATCGGTTCCGGCGACAATATGTTTGTTTACGGCGGTGAATATGATGAGGACGGTGTCCTTCAGCGTTCCTGGGGATACAACATGGCCATGACGCTGTCGCAGGAGCTCAGGGTGGACATTCACGAGATGCCGGACGGCATCGGCCGCTATGTACGTCCTACCCGTGACGATGCCAGTGATCAGTACTATTTCAACAAGCGCGGCATTCCATACGTTTATTTTGAAGCCAACGCCTGGCTGAAACCGGACGGAACGGAAGGCAATCCGGAAAAGCCATACAATTATAATTCAGTGCTGGATGCTTTTGCCGATGAAAACGGCCGCATCATCCACACGAAATACGATAATCTGCAGGTGCTGGAAAGCATTGTCCCGGGCCGTATTCAGGAGCATCTGACCGGTTTTTCCAGAGTGGCCAGTGAAATGATCCGCCGGATGGATCTCAGTTCGCCCGAAAAGTATGCGGCATATGTTCATTACACCGCGCCTGTTGTGGAAACGACCGCGGAAGAAACCACGATAGAGGAGTCTACGACCGAGGAAACGGAAACAACGACCGAAACCGAGCCGGAAGCCTCTGAAGAAACGGTGGAAACGACAACAGAAGAGCCGGAAACCATTGAGACGGAGCCGGAGACGGAAAAAGCAGCAGTGCCTGAAAAGAAGCCGATGGATGCCGCGGCATGGCTGGCATTCATCGTCCTTGGAGCGATGGGCGAGCTGGCAATTGTTGCCATCGTCCGGATCATCATACTTTCAGCAAAGAAAAATCCGTAATAATACAGACAGGAATCCTATATGAATTATCACGTAAACGAAGACATTAAAAATACATACCGTATCTTCCCGATGCAGGGCCGCGCGGACTTTCATCGTTTTGACATGAACGAAAACCCGGAAGGGCTTCCGCAGGAATTCGTTTCCGAAGTATTGAAGGAGATCACGCCGGAATTTCTGGCTACCTACCCGGAGCCTGGCCGTTTCATGAAGAAATACGCGGATTTCATCGGTGTAAAGCCGGAGAATCTGATGACGACGAACGGTTCCGACATGGCCATTCGCTATCTGCTGGAGACCTTTGGTGAAAAGGGGAAGGAAGTCGTTACCGTAGCGCCTTCCTTTGAAATGTACTGGGTCAACTGCAGGATCCTGGGCTATGTACATAAGCCGGTTTCCTATGAAGAGGACCTTACCATCGATATTCAGAAGATCGTTGATGCCATCTCCGATGACACTCGTGTCGTGGTCCTCATCAATCCGAACAACCCGGTGGGCAATGTCTATTCCGAAGAGGATCTGGACCGCATCGTGGCAAAAGCAAAGGAAAAGGAAGCTGTCGTCATTATTGATGAGGCTTACCATTATTTCTACCCGAACACGTTTGTAAAGCGGATCGAGAAGGATGAAAATGTAATCGTTCTCCGTACTTTTTCCAAACTGTTTTCACTGGCAGCGGTCCGTCTTGGTGTGATCATTTCCAATCCGGAGATCATTCACTATGTTACGAACGGCCGGCTGACCTTTGATGTGAACTCCATCGCTCTCCTGTTTGGCGAACGGATCCTGGATCATCCGAACATGATCCGCGAACTGATCCGCAAGGAAGCGGAAGGCAAGGCCTGGACGCTTGCGGAACTGAACAGAAACGGTTACGAAACACGAGAATGCAAGGGCAACTTTGTTTTTGTCAAACCCCATCATAATGCCAATGAAGTTGCGGTACGGCTTGAAAAAGACCACCGCGTGCTGATCCATGATTACAAGAGCGGTCTGTTAAAGGACTGCATCCGCGTTTCCGTGGGCTCCAAAGAGGCCATGAAGATCTTCTTGGATGCGTTTCTGCAGGCTGATGCGTGAGGAATTCCATGAGAAAGGTGATCACTTACGGAACCTATGATCTGCTGCATTACGGCCACAGACGTCTTCTGGAACGCGCGAAGGCGCTGGGAGACTACCTGATCGTGGGTGTGACTTCCGATGACTATGACAAGTCCCGGGGAAAGATCAATGTGAAGCAGTCCCTGATCGAACGGATGCAGGGAGTGCAGGAGACCGGGCTGGCAGATGAGATTATTGTCGAGGAATATGAAGGACAGAAAATCGATGATATCAAGAAGTACGGTGTCGATGTATTTGCCATCGGCTCGGACTGGCTGGGGAAATTCGATTATCTGAAGGAATACTGCGAGGTCATTTATCTGGACCGTACAGAGGGCGTTTCCAGTACGGAGCTCCGCCGCGAAGAAAATGCGCTGGATCTGGGCCTCCTTGGTAATTCGGCCAATGTCGAAAAGGTGAAAAAGGAAGCCGGTTTTGTGGATGGCTTGAATGTACGGGCGGTTCATGCAGACGGCAGTCATTTTGACGCGCTCCTGAAAGAGGTGAATGCCGTCTATATCTATTCCAAGCCTGAAGAACATTACGCGCAGGTGCGGCAGGCTCTCCTTGCCGGAAAGCATGTGCTGTGCGAGTCTCCGCTGGCGATGAAAAAAAGCCAGTGTGATGAACTTTTTGAGTTGGCGGATAAGTCCGGACTGGTGCTCATGGAAGCGCTGAAAACGGCGTTTTCAACGGCTTACACGCGGCTTTTACTGCTGCTGAAGAGCGGTAAGATCGGCGATGTCATTTCCGTGGATACGACCTGCACCAGCATGGAAGACATCGACGGCCTGACACCGGACATGCTGAGGGAACACTGGAACAGCATCTGCGACTGGGGACCCACGGCGCTTCTCCCGATTTTTCAGATCCTGGGTACGGCGCCTATGTCCCGCCGCATCATTTCAAAGAAAGTATCGGCGGAATACGACACGTTTTCCAAGATCGATTTTGTCTATGACCATGCCGTTGCAAGCGCAAAGGTCGGCAAGGGGGTCAAATCCGAAGGCGAGATGGTCATCACCGGAACACGCGGATATATCTATGTTCCCGCACCCTGGTGGAAAACAGATTTCTTTGAAGTGCGCTATGAAGACCAGAACACCAACCAGCGTTATTTTTACCAGCTGGAGGGTGAAGGCATCCGCTACGAGCTTGTGGCATTCCTGCACGCGGTGCATGGAAAACATGCCAACGAGGAGATCAGCCGGGATGTGACCCGGGCCATTGCGTCGGTCATGGAAGCTTATGCATCCGGTGACGGCGTCTTTCTTCTGGGGGAACGCGCATGAATGAACTGAAACTGAACGCATACGCAAAGATCAATCTGGGGCTCGATGTGCTTCGCCGCCGCGAGGACGGTTATCACGAAGTGCGGATGATCATGCAGAACATCGGTCTATGTGATCGCGTTACATTGAAAAAGACCGGGGATAAGGGCATCGTTATCCGAACGAATGCCGGTGAGCTTCCCGTAAATAAAGACAATTTAATGTACAAGGCAGCGGACATGCTGTTCACGGAATTCGATCTTCCCGGCGGTATTCTTTTGGAACTGGAAAAGAACATTCCGATTGCAGCCGGTCTGGCCGGCGGATCCACGGACGCGGCAGCGGTCCTGCATGGTGTGAACCGGCTTTACGAACTGGGACTTTCACTGGAAGAGCTTCAGAAGCGCGGTGTGAAGATCGGCGCGGATGTGCCGTACTGTCTGATGCAGGGAACGGCGCTTGCAGAGGGAATCGGTGAGAAGCTGACCCGTCTGCCGGCGTGCCCGCAGTGCGCGGTGGTCATTGCAAAACCGCCGGTGGATGTTTCCACCAGGACTGTATATACGGGCTTGAGGGCTGCGGAGCTTAAAGAACATCCGGACATTGACGGCATGATCGAGGCCCTTGATAAGGCGGATCTGAAAGGCATTGCGGACCGACTGGCCAATGTACTGGAGACCGTCACGATCCCCATGCATCCGGTCATTGCGGACATTAAAAATGTCCTGGAAGAAAACGGCGCCATGAAAGCGCTCATGAGCGGCAGCGGCCCCACGGTCTTTGCGCTCTTTGATGATGAAAAAAAAGCAGAATGCGCGGCGGAAGTGCTGAAAAATGCAGGGATCTGTAAAACGGTCCTCCGTACCGGCATGAAGTTATAAAGGAGTTTTATTGTTATTATGAAGCAGAATCTTGCAGTTCTTTTTGGTGGTCAGTCCTCGGAGCATGAGATCTCATGCCTGTCTGCGCAGAATATCATTCGCAATGTGGATGAGTCCCGCTATGAGGTGTATCTGATCGGTATCACTCTTGACGGCCATTGGGTCAAGGTGGATTCCATCGATGCCATTGCCGACGGCTCCTGGCGGAAATCCCCGGTTTCGGCGATCCTGTCTCCGGATGCCACGAAGCAGTGTGTGTACTTCCTCGGCGCCGATGGGATGGAAGAAGTCCACATCGATGTGATCTTCCCGGTTCTTCACGGTCTTTATGGTGAAGACGGCACGGTCCAGGGTCTGTTTGAGCTTGCCAAGATCCCTTATGTGGGCTGTGGTGTGCTGGCTTCCGCCGTGGGCATGGACAAGATCTATACCAAGGTGATCGTGGACAGCATCGGTGTGCGTCAGGCAGCTTATGTGGCTGTTCACCGCACTGAACTAAAGAATATGGACCGCGTAGTTGCGGAAATTGAAGAAAAACTGCCGTATCCGGTATTTGTCAAGCCGTCCTGTGCAGGTTCTTCAAAGGGCGTCAGCAAGGCCCGTGACCGTGAGGCGCTGAAGGAAGCCCTGACGGAGGCCGCACGCCACGATGGAAAGATCCTGGTGGAGGAGACCATCGTCGGCCGTGAAATCGAGTGTGCAGCATTTGGAAACGGCGAGGAATCCAAGGTTTCCGGTGTGGGTGAAGTACTGGCGGCATCCTCTGCGGCGTTCTATGATTTTGACGCGAAGTACAATAACGCCGAGTCCCGTACGGATACATCTCCGGTCCTTCCGGAGGGCGTGGAGGAAGAGATCCGAAAGGCAGCCAAGGCAATCTTTGATGCCATTGGCGGCTTCAGTCTTTCCCGTGTGGACTTCTTCTACGATGAAAAAGGGCTGGTGTTTAATGAGATCAATACGCTGCCGGGCTTTACAGCCATCAGCATGTATCCGATGCTCTGGGAAAAGCAGGGCATTACCAAGAAGCAGCTGGTGCAGGACCTGATCGACACCGCATTCATGAGAAGGGAGCACTGACGCGTGAATAAGAGAAGTGACGCGCCCGTCGGCGTATTTGATTCCGGCCTGGGCGGCCTTACGGTCATGCGTGAGATCGTCCGCCAGATCCCGGACGAGCGCATCGTGTACTTTGGCGATACCGCCCGTGTGCCGTACGGTTCCAAGTCCCGCGCGACCATTATCCATTACACGGAGCAGATCCTGAATTTCCTGAAGACCAAGGAGGTCAAGGCCATTGTCGTGGCTTGCAATACGGTGTCCGCGTATGCGCTGGAAGCTGTAAAGGACCGGGTCGATGTTCCCATCATCGGTGTGGTAAAGCCGGGCGCCCGTGTGGCAGCGGTCAGTACCAAGAATCATAAGGTGGGCGTCATCGGAACGGAGGCAACGGTGGACAGCGGATTATATTCCGAGTACATCCGTCATCTGAATCCCAAGGCAGAGGTCTTCAGCAAGGCGTGCCCGCTGTTTGTACCGCTCGTGGAAGAGGGATGGTGGCATGATGAAATCACCACATCTGTCACGGAACGCTACATGAAGGAACTGAAAGAAGCCGGTGTGGACACGCTCATTATGGGCTGCACGCATTACCCGCTGCTTCGTTCCACGCTGCGTGAGGTCATGGGACCGGAGGTGAATCTGGTCAATCCGGCATATGAAACTGCGGTTGAGCTGCGCCGGACGCTGGAATGGCGCGACCTGCTGCGGGAAGAGGACGGTTCTGAGAAATGTGACCGTTACCGTTTTTATGTCAGCGACGCTTCCGAGCGTTTTGGACGGTTTGCACAGTCTGTACTGGGATTTGATGTACCGGCTGCGGAAAAGATCAACATTGAGGAATTCTGAAAAGGAATGTATGCAGGCGGTCGTTTTTTCGTAGATATTTACGATTGCAGGACCTGCTGTAGTATGGTAAAATAAAAAGTGCCGCAGTCTATTCAGATAAGACGGCACAAGGAGGAAAAATTATGCGTTGGTGGGGATGGTTGATCCTTGGAATTTTAGTAGTGCTGGTCGGTTTACTGATCTTCATGTATTTCTTCGGCAGAAGAATGCAGAAGAAGCAGAGCGAAGCTGAGAAGCAGATGGAACAGATGAAGCAGCAGGTCTCCGCGCTGATCATAGACAAGCAGAAAAAGAAACTGACGGAATCCGGCCTTCCGGAAGCTGTCATTAATGAAACTCCCAAGTATGCAAGAAGAATGAAAGTTCCGGTCGTCAAGTGCAAGGTCGGCCCGCGTATCATGACGCTGATTGCCGATGCGAATGTGTACGAGATCCTTCCGCTGAAGAAGACCTGTACGCTGACTGTCAGCGGCATCTATATTACGGAGATCAAGTCCGTCAGAGGCGGTTCTGTTCCGAAGCCGCCCGTCAAGAAGAACGCCTTCCGGCGCATGCAGGAAAAGCTTCAGGCTAAGCTGGCCAAAAATAAAGAGTGATCCATTTTGGGCGGTGCGTTTTCGATTTCGGAGCGGACCGCCCGAATGTGTTTACATAAAGAGGAAAAAACATTATACATTTGGTGGAAAGACAGGCAAATATGGAGAAAAAGTACAGTGAAATGAGCCGGGAGGAACTGGCTCAGGAAAGAGAAGTGTTGCAGAAAATCTATGATGATTTCAAGGCAGAAGGTCACAGACTGAATATTTCACGCGGTGTGCCGTCTCATGAGCAGCTTGAACTGTCCATGGGAATGCTGGATGTGCTGCATTCCGATGCGGATTACATGACCGAAAACGGTATCGACACCCGCAACTACGGCTGCCTGGACGGTATCCCGGAAGCCAAGCGCCTGATGGCCGATGTCATGGAAACCAAGCCGGACAATGTCATCATTTTCTGTGATTCCAGCCTGAATATCATGTACGATCTGATTTCAAAGAGCGTTACTCACGGTGTCATGGGAAATACGCCCTGGTGCAAACTGGACAAGGTCAAATTCCTCTGCCCGGTTCCGGGTTATGATCGTCACTTCGCCATTACCGAGCACTTCGGCATTGAAATGATCAATGTTCCGTTAAACGAGGACGGCCCGGACATGGACATGGTTGAGAAGCTCGTTTCTGAAGATGACAGCATCAAGGGTATCTGGTGTGTTCCCAAGTATTCCAATCCGTCCGGATGTGTATATTCCAAGGAAGTAGTGGATCGCTTTGCGGCTCTTAAGCCGGCAGCTCCGGATTTCCGTATCTACTGGGATAACGCGTATAATGTTCATCATCTGGACATGAATCATCCGGCTGTCATTCCGGAAATTCTGGACGAATGCAGAAGAGCAGGCAATCCGGACATGGTCTATAAGTTCGGATCCTTCTCAAAAATCTCCTTCTCGGGAAGTTCCATTGCGGCGCTGGCTACTTCAAGCGCCAATATCGTCGATGTCAAGTCTTCCATGAAGATCCAGACCATCGGCCACAATAAGATCAATCAGCTGCGTCACGCCATGTTCTTCAAGAACGCGCAGGGCGTCATGGCGCACATGGCCAAGCACGCAGTCCTGTTAAAGCCGAAGTTTGACATGGTCATTTCCATTCTGGAAAAGAGACTCGGCGGCCGCGAGATCGCGACCTGGACCAATCCGCAGGGTGGTTATTTCGTTTCCTTCAACACGCTTCCGGGCTGTGCAAAGAAGGTTGTCGGAATGATGAAGGAAGCCGGCGTCATCATGACGGAAGCCGGTGCTACCTATCCCTACCACAATGATCCGCAGGATTCCAATATTCGTATCGCGCCGTCTTCCGCGTCTCTGGATGACCTGAAGATGGCTGTCAACATGCTCACCGTAGCGGTGAAGATCTGCAGCATCGACCTCCTGATGGAGGCCTGACGGAGGTATAATGTCAGAAGAAAATAAGAACAATCAGGACCACGAACGTTATTGCTACACATGCAGAAGATCCGAATCCAAGGCCGGTCCGCTTCTTGAAATGCCGGGCGGCATCTGCATGTGCCACGACTGCATGCAGAAGTCCCTGGACGCTGCAATGCAGATGACCGGCGGCGATCTTTCACAGTTTATGAATCCAGGCGCGTTTGGCAACAACGCGCCAGGCGCGTTTGGCAACAACGCGCCGGGCATGTTTGGCGGGGATCCGAATGCACTGTTTGGCGGAATGCCCATTGGTGCCATGAATTTCGGCGCACCGGGCGCGGCCTATGAGGGTCCGAATGCGGATCTGATCGAAGAGGATGAGGAAGACGGAGAAACGCCGGAAGAGGGCGATGGCAGCGCGCCGACAGATGCTCCTAAGAAGAAAAACAGGCGTCCTCCAATGGGCTTCTCCATGATGGTGACGCCGGAAGAACTGCAGGAACTGATGGGGCAGCGGCCCAAGCGTGCCAAAAGAAATCCGGAGGATCTTCCCAAGATCGACATGAAGACCATTCCGGCGCCGCATCGGATCTGCGAAATGCTTTCCGAATATGTGGTGGGTCAGGAACAGGCCAAGAAGGCTATTTCCGTGGCTGTCTATAATCATTACAAGAGAATCGCCAATGAAGACAAAAATGTGGAGATCGAAAAGTCCAACATGCTGATGATCGGCCCCACCGGCAGCGGTAAGACCTTCCTGGTGAAAACGCTGGCGCGTCTTCTGGATGTTCCGCTTGCCATTGCGGACGCGACTGCGCTGACGGAAGCCGGCTACATCGGCGATGACATCGAATCCGTGGTCACCAAGCTTCTTGCGGCCGCGGATAATGACGTTGCCAAAGCAGAGCGCGGCATCATTTTCATCGATGAAATCGATAAGCTGGCCCGCAAGAGAAATGCCACCCAGCGTGACGTTTCCGGTGAATCCGTACAGCAGGGGTTGTTAAAGCTTCTGGAAGGCGCGGAGGTGGAGGTTCCCGTCGGCGCCAACTCCAAGAACGCCATGGTTCCGCTGGAGACTGTTAACACGAAGAATATCCTGTTTATCTGCGGCGGCGCGTTCCCGGATCTGGAAGAGATCATCAAGGAACGTCTGAATGAGAAGTCCTCCATGGGCTTTAATTCCGACCTGAAGGATAAGTACGACAAGGAAAAGAACATTCTGAAATATGTGGAGACCGAGGATATCCGCAAATTCGGCATGATCCCGGAATTCATCGGCCGTCTGCCGGTGATGTTCGCTTTGAATCCGATGGACAAGGACATGCTGGTCCGTGTCCTGAAGGAGCCCAAGAATGCCATCATCCGCCAGTATCAGCGGCTTCTTGAAATGGATGAAGTTGAACTCCTTTTCAATGACGACGCTTATGAAGCCATCGCGGAGCGGGCATTGAAGAAGGATACCGGCGCGCGTGCGCTGCGTTCCATTATCGAGCAGTTCATGCTGGATATCATGTTTGAGATCCCGAAGGATCCCAACATCGGCCGGGTGACCATCACGAGAGAATACATTGAAGGCACCGGTGGACCGGTGATCGAGCTTCGCGGATAAAAGTAGCGCATTAGCGGAAAAAGTAATAAAAAATAATATAAAAATGCGAAGGAGTATCTTGCTATGCATCATTTGTATGTCTACCCTGATCAGAAAAAAAGCAAAATTGAAAAAGAAGTCTACGGCAACTTTTCCGAGCATCTGGGCCGCTGCATCTACGAAGGCGTTTATGTAGGTGAAGATTCTGAGATTCCGAACGTGAACGGTATGCGTACGGACGTCGTGGAAGCCCTGAAGGAAATGAAGCTTCCGGTACTGCGTTGGCCGGGCGGCTGCTTCGCGGATGAATACCACTGGAAAGACGGTATTGGCCCGAAGGAGCAGAGAAAGCGCATGGTCAATACGCACTGGGGCGGCGTTGTGGAAGACAACTCTTTCGGTACCCATGAGTTCTTTGAACTCTGCCGTCAGATCGGCTGCGAACCGTATGTCAACGGCAATGTGGGCAGCGGTACTGTTCAGGAAATGAACGAGTGGATCGAGTACATGACGTTTGACGGTGTTTCTCCGCAGGCCAAGGAACGTGAAAAGAATGGTCAGAAGGAACCCTGGAAGCTGAAATATTTCTGCGTCGGTAATGAAAACTGGGGCTGCGGCGGCAATATGACTCCGGAGTTCTATGCGGACAATTACAGAAGATATCAGACCTACTGCCGCAACTACGGCTCCAACAAGCTCTTCAAGATCGCCTGTGGTGCCAATGCCGATGACTACAACTGGACTGATGTCGTTGTAGGTCACGCGGGCCGCTACATGGACGGTATTTCTCTTCACTACTATACGGTTCCGTATGGCTGGAAGGATCGCGGCCTGGCTTGTGAATTTGATGAGGACGGCTGGTACGAGACTCTTGCTCAGGCAAACCGCATGGATGAGATCCTGAAGAATCACGAAGCCATGATGGACAAGCATGATCCGGAAAAGAG
Source organism: uncultured Lachnospiraceae bacterium (assembly GCA_946040795.1). GTDB lineage: Bacteria > Bacillota > Clostridia > Lachnospirales > Lachnospiraceae > UBA1267. Next base: position 1,588 of record CAMGCK010000064.1, on the reverse strand, counting down.
AATCGCTCTTGTCGTTGATGAATGGGGCACCTGGTTCGATGTTGAGCCGGGCACCAATCCGGGCTTCCTGTATCAGCAGAGCACCATGCGTGACGCACTGGTTGCAGGTCTGACGCTGAACATCTTCAACAAGCATTCCGATCGTGTCCGTATGGCAAACATCGCTCAGCTGGCAAACGTTCTGCAGGCAGTTGTCCTGACGGAAGGCGCAAAGATGATCAAGACCCCGACCTATTATGTCTTCCAGATGTTTGCAGGTCATCAGGGCGCAACGCTTCTGCATTCTGCAATGGATCAGAATGAGATCGGCTTTGAAGGCCGCAAGGTTCCGGATGTGACCGAGTCTGCTTCTGTGGCAGAAGACGGCACCATCACCGTGACCCTGAACAATCTGTCCATGACTGACGCAGACGATGTAACCGTTGAACTTGCAGGCTATGACATCGCATCTGTTAAGGGCCAGATCCTGGCTGCATGCCCGAAGGCATACAATGACTTTGATGAAGAAGAGTCTGTTTCTGCACAGGAACTGACGGATCTTAAGGTTGTAAACGGCACGGTTACGATCCACATGCCGGCAGCTTCCGTTGCAGCACTGACCATCACCAAAGCCTGAGACGCATAGATGACGGAACACGTAAAAAAACCATTCTGTACCCGGTGTCTTCTGGAAGAACTGGACGATGAAACGATCTATGAGACCGTACAGCGCACCATTCGCTCCATTCCGGAGGAGAAGAGGACCGGAGAAACTGAATATCGCAAACGTCTGAACGGATGCAAAGAGTGCGAGAAACTGGTGCAGGGAATGTGCCTAATCTGCGGTTGTTTTGTGGAAGTCCGTGCGGCGTACGCCAAGAAAAAATGCCCGGACATTCATCCCAGATGGTAAGAGAAGACGGACAGAAAGAACCGGCTGCTTTGAAAAAGCGGCCGGTTTTTTGTGGCCCGTAATACCGCCCTGTGCGGATTACGGTGATCGTGCCCTACAGTGGAAGGCTGTTCAGGTTAAAAATGAGAAAACGGGGAATCGTGAAACTTTTATGAAGTCGGTTAAAAGCCTTTTTTTTGGACGCAAAGTATGTTATACTCCCACTGTATCATTGGATGAGTGCACGGCACGGTCCGGATACAGTCATAAAGTGGGAGAATTATTTATGAAAAGAAGTATTATTGCGGCCGTAATGGCGGGAACGCTTTTTGTAACCGGCCTTACCGGATGTAAGAAAGAAGAGGCACCGGAAACCACAGCAGCAACGACTGCAGAAACAACGGCTGCTTCAGAAACGGACGCGGAACAGGCGGAACTGAATTACAGCAAGGGCATTGCGGACAATGGTTTTATTGAGGGGGTGCGCTGCCTGGATTATGTAACGCTTCCGGATTTTTCAGAACTGTCCTTTAAGAAAGCGGATATTGAATGTTCGGAAGAGGAGCTTGATGAAGACATCGCAGCACTTGGCAACGTTTTTGATCCGGTTCAGATCACAGACCGCGCCATTGAAGATCAGGATCAGGTCTGTATTGATTATACGGGCTACATGGACGGTGAGGCATTTGACAGAGGCGCAGCCACGGATGCCATGGT
>CAMGCK010000063.1 GCA_946040795.1 uncultured Lachnospiraceae bacterium | reverse complement strand
CAGCTTAATAAAGTGCGCCCATGTATGGCTGTCCTCTACTTTCTTTCACACTAAATCTCCCCAAAAGAAACCGGGAGTTCGGAATCGAATGTCGGTTTCGAATTCACACAGTGTATTCATTATAGTGAATCCGCTCTTCGGATGCAATGGAAACCTTTTGAAATAAGATGTGTTCACGGTGGACAAAATCGACACAGAGGGCTAAAATGGAAGAAATGAGAAGACTATGCGGCGGAGGCACGCCGTAAATATAAATTTCACTCAGGAGGAACACATGTCTGAGAAATTTCCGTATTCCGTTGTTGAAAAATTGAGTTTTATCCGTTACGGCGGTACGGATGAAGAAATGCGTGCGGCAAACATCATCGCGGAGGAGATCCGGGCGATGGGCGGCGCGGCTGAACTGACGCCTTTTGAGGTGCCGGCAGGTGTTGTGAAGAAGGCGGAGATCCGCGTGCCGGAGGCTGCTCGCGCGGCAGCGGGAGATTCCCTGCCTGAATCCATTGAGACCATTCCCTTTGAGCTCTCCGGCAATCTGCCCGAAGGCGGCGTGGACCTGAAGCTTTTCTATGCGGACCGTGCGAAGAAGGAAGATTATTACGGCGTGAAGGAGCTGTCCGACAGCATCGTCATGATCAATGAACTGGATGTGGACGCGTACAAGCTCCTGGTTGAAAAGAAGGCGGCGGCGTTCATGACGATCAACGGCAAGCATTACGATGACATGCATTCTTCCAATCTGTACCATCGGGCGCTGAGACCGCACTTCCTGGAAAAGGGCGTGATCCCGGGCTTCATGATCCTGGCAAAGGACGCCATTAAGCTGCTGGCAGCGGGCGTTGAGACGCTTCACGTAACACTGGAGCAGGAAGAAGAGCAGCATCCGTCCCGCAATGTGGTAGCGGTGATCGAAGGCACGGAGATGCCGGAAGAAAGCATCGTCCTCACGGCGCATTACGACAGTGTTCCCGTGGGTACCGGCTCCTGGGACAATGCCACCGGCAGCGCGGCACTTCTTTACATCTACCGCTATTTCCTGCAGAATGCGCCCAAGCGTACCATGAAGTTCATCTGGTGCGGCTCCGAGGAGCAGGGCCTTCTGGGCAGCAAGGCCTACGTGGCACAGCACGAGGACGAGCTGGATGCCGTCAAGTTCTGCTTCAACTTCGACATGTGCGGTTCTTACCTTGGCCCGAACATGATCTTCATCACCGGCGATGAAAAGCTGGAGACCTTTGCAAAGCAGTATTGCCGCGAAAAGGGGTACTCTTCCGAATTCCGTACCTGCGTGCATTCCAGTGATTCTGCGCCGTTCTGCGACAAGGGCATTCCGGCACTGGGCCTGTCCCGCGGCATGAAGGGCGGCGAGATCCATACGTGGCACGATACCATCGAATACGTGAGCCCGGAAATGCTGGAAAAGAACAGCGCGTTCTTTACTTCCATGATCGAGCGCGTGGTGAATTCCGCGGAAATGCCGGTGGACAAGGGCATGAACGATGACATGAAGAAGGAACTGGATAAGTACTTCAAGCGGGAAAAGAAGGACTGATCATAAAGGAAAAGGCGCCAAAGGGACGGACGCGGGGCTGGTCGCCCTCGACGGTTGCCAGATAATAAGTGCCGCAATTCTTTAAGAATTCATAAACTTCCTGCATGGTGAGTCTCCTTTTTATGTGTTTTTATTATTCAGCAGTGTGAATGATGGAGTTTGAAACCAAGCTAACTAATTCTTCGGCAATTTTTTTGATGAATGCACTGAATGGGCGGTCATTACGTCCGATAAAAAGCAAGGAGGCATGATATTCCGTAGATAGAGGACGGCTGACAAAAACCTGTGATAAGGCATCGGGTATTTTACTAACGGAAATTAGCAGTGTTTTTCCGTCAAGCAGTTGATTGTAAAAATTATAGTCGTGTTCGCAATCTTTTGCCACCCAGAGGGGGTTTTTTTCACGGCATTTTTTAAATATAGGACGATAAGCCTGCTCTGGAGTTCCGAAAAAAAGACACGGATACATGGCTATATCTTCAAGGAGAAGCTTTTGTCTGTTTGCATAAAAGTGACTTTTCGTCATTGTGACATAAAGTGGATATTCTTGCAAGGTGATATTCCAATATTCCGAAATTTCCTGTGGCAGCCCAAGGATGATGCCGCCGGATACTTTATCATCGGCTACATATTGGAAGCATTCTTCATTTGTGGCAAACACACAATCAATTTGTGTTCCGTAAAAAATATTCTTTATCGCTGACAAATAATTGTTAAGCTCAGGGATCAACTGAGGGAATAAAGAGCGTGTAACAGAAAGAATGACATATGGGACCGTGGGTGAATCTTCTTCAGACTTTGAGCCTAAAAGGGCGTTGTATAATTCAATTATCGTAGCAAATGAAGTGCATGCGGAAACACCACGTGGAGTCAGAGTATATTTATGTCCTGAGCTTTCAAGAAGAGGGTATCCCAGTTCGTTTTCAATACGTTTAAGCCGCTTGTAGAGTCCTTGACGTGAAAAATGCATATCAGAGCAGGCTTGAGAGTAATTTTGATATTTCTGCAAATCAATCAAAAAGTGCATGTCATCAATGGTCATCGGAGATCCTCACATATTAATAGTGTAAACCGTCGGTTGACAGTTGTGTAAACGAAGTGGGGGTGGACTTTCTTTATCGTAGTATATACAATGATGATGTAATTGTAAACAGCAGATTTATTTTTGCGGAGGAGGGAGGTTAAATCATGCAATTATTGAGGCATGAGTCAAGGCGAAGCAGAGATTTTGGAGGTGGACTCACTAAAATCAAAAAAGTCATAGCGAGTTTAACAGTACTCATATTGTTAACATTCAGTACATTATCTGTTTCTGCGGCAACGGTCAATGTGCCGGCAGTTAAGCAGTCTTTTTCCAATTGGTGTTGGGCTGCATGTGCGGAGATGGAGGGAAAGGGAGTCAATCCGTCATCATCAGTTACGCAAGATACTATTGTTACGCTGCTGTTTGGAAGCGGGAGCCCCAATGTTGGAGCCAATGCCTATACAACAGCAACAGCTTGTTCGATCGGGTCAAGTAGTACCAAAACATTTTATGTAGCAACATTGGGATATTCCTATTCACAAATTATGGCCAGCATAAATGCAGGGTATCCATTGGTTGGAATAATGGGAAATGTAAACGGTACAACCAATCTTCATGATATCGTGATTTATGGCTATACTACCGTCTCATCCGTAAACTATGTATATATTGTTGATCCTTCTACAGGAGGGTGTAAACAGAAAACATACACTTCAATTGCCAATGGTAGTTGGTACGGATCTGGAAGTTATCCTTACAGTGGAACGATTTACACATATTAAGGAGGCGTTACATGAAGAAATCACTTAATTCCCTGGCAAGGTTTTCAATTGTTGTTTTACTTGTTTCCTGTTTGTTATCTGTAAGCGCGTTTGCGGCCGATATTTCTTCAACCGTTTATGACGATGAAGAGTATCGGAAGATCACGGAGGTCTGCGCAGCATTTCCGGTCACGATTACGGAATATACATTTTCCGAAGAGGACGTGGCAGAGGCCTACAAACGATACGTGATGGATTCGGGCGTTTTTTTCGAACTGATCACATCAGACCTTTCCTACACGGATCTTGTGATGAAGGACACCGGAGCGTACTGGGATCTGCCCTATACATGGATCGTCCCCGTGAAGAACGGAATGTACGAATACGAGGTTCCCTACTCCAAGCAGGAGGGTGGGTTCTATGTCAACGGCTTCTCGATTTATGAAGAATCCCTTGGACTTTCGCCGGGCTTTCTGAATTTTGGGGAAATTGAAAAGATCCTGGAAGAAAAGTCCGCCGAGGGCTTGACAGGCGATCAGGTGTGTTTCACCATTACATCGTCCATTCCGGTCAGCTTCTTTGCGTTCAGCACGGAAAAAGATCGCTATCTGATCCCCTACACTTTCCGGTCCGATCTGACCGGCCTCACCTGCGGAATGTGCTATACTGCGGCAGAGGTCCGGGAGATCTTAAATGAGACTCTTCCGGTTCAGTTTGCGGATGAAGCAGGCAGCGCGGAAGCACTTGCAGGCGGCAACAATACTTCACAGTATCGGAAGGATGAATTGACGGAGAAAGCCTGGAGGGCACGGCTCGATAAGATCGAAGGCTGGGAAAAGAAAAAATCGATGCTTTCCTATTGGTGGGTCGCGGCAGGCGGCGTGGTGGTAATTGCGGCAGCTGCGGTGATCGTGAGTAGAGTGGTACGAAAACTGAGAAATAAATAATAAGTTCATATGAATGCCCCATGGTGTCTGGCCCGAAAGACAGGTCAAAATTCCATAGGGCATTTTTGCTGTAATAAAGCATTTTAATTTTCTGCAAATATTATATACTTAAAGCAACACAAAATCAGACACCAAAGGAGCTCCCCATGAACCACCACCTTGAACGCGCCATGCGCTACGCCCGAACGCACCGCGCGAGGATGTTTTCCGCATCGAGACTTATATTCTGCACTATCAGCCGGATGTGGTCGTGAGCATCGGCGGCGGTTCTACCATTGATGCGGTAAAGGCCTGCATGCGTTCTGCCGCAGTATTGGCGCTCCTGTGACGCTTGGTGAACTGCCCGGCTTCTCTGAAGAGCAAGTGGACCGCATTCTGACCGCCGCAAAGAATCCGCAGCTGAAGATGAAGCTTCAGAACATGCCCATTCCGCTCACCGCGGACGATGTGGATACCTGCATGGCACCGGTGATCCGCGCTGCCGTGACCGGTGATTTCACGGGAATTCCGGCAGGTAAATAAGAAGTCGGCTGCTGCCTGCTGTACGCAAAAAAGCGCGCAAAATAACAGGGACGTTAACCGGACATGCAGTCCCGGTACTTTTTGGGCGTTATTCCGTATTTTTCGCGGAAGATGCGATGAAAATAACTTAAGTTGCTGTAGCCGACGGCATCGCCCACTTCATCCACATGAAGCGTGGTGTGTTTCAGGAAATATGCGGCCTGTGTCAGCCGTTTTTCCTGCAGCAGTTCTTTGTAGGTGTGCCCGGTGCTCCGGACGATCTCACGACTGAGCCCGTACAGATCATAATGCAGCAGCCCGGCAATTTCCGTCAGTGTTCCGGTCCGGTAATTTTCCTCAATATAACGCAGTACTTTGACAATGACCGCCTCCTCGCCGCTTGGCGTGGCCAGGCGGTCTGTGTGGTTTAAAAGCTGCATGAACAGAAGGCCCATGGTGGTCTGGCAGATGCTTCGACGGTTCGGGACACTCGGATCGATCAGCGTCCAGATCAGATTTTCTATCAGGTTCTGAACGGGCGGGACATCGGACACCTGAAAATGAAGACAGTTTGCATTGTCGTTCCGCAGACTGTCCACGATGAATTTACGGAGCGGTGTCTCCTTTTCATCCAGCATTTCCAGGGCCTTGTCAAAGAACTGGGGCAGGATAATGAAATTGACGGCGATGTCGTTTTCACCCGCCGGCAGGATCTCCTGGCGCGCGCCCTGACCGAAAAACAGCAGTTCGCCCGGCTTCAGTTCGATCTTCCGGCCGTTTGCGATGTGCGTGGTCGTTCCGCAGCACATATAAACCACCTCCACGTAGTTGTGGCTGTGCTCGGGAAAGTACGCAAAGCGTGTATGAGGCCGAATCGTTATGAGACGGCCGCTGTCCAGCAGCTTTTTTGCGTCGATGACATCGGAGTTCGCCTCCATATAGATGCCGCGGCGAATGCCGCCCGCACCGGAAAGAAGTTCCGCCTCTTCCGGACTGATGACTTTCAGACGATTCAGGATACTTTCATTGATCATTTCCCACCTCCGTACCTGTGATTATAAAGCGTAACGTTGATCTTCGCAATGCAAATAAGGACACTTTTTTTATCAAATGCCGTTCTGTATTTTTCTGCGTTTTTGTGTTTTACTGTGTAATATGGGACATAATGAGTCCCAAAGATCAAAACTGTGAAGATGCATCGGCTGATGGGCCTTCGCATCGGAAAGGCAGCAAAGGCAAATATGAAATACGTACTTGCAATTGACATCGGCGCATCTTCCGGCCGCCACATCGTGGGCTGGCTTGAAGACGGCGAAGTGAAGACTGAAGAAGTTTACCGTTTTCCGAACGGTGTGACGGAACTGGACGGTCACCTGACCTGGGATACGGAAGCACTTGTCGGTCATGTGAAGACGGGCATTGCAGAAGCAAAGAAGCGTTATCCTGTGATCGATTCTCTTTCTGTGGATACCTGGGGAGTGGATTATGTCCTCTTAAAGGGCGACGAAGAGGTCTATCCGGTCTATGCATACCGCGACAGCCGCACGGAAGCCATCATTCCGGAGGTTCATGAAAAAATGCCTTTCAGCGAACTGTACCGCCACACAGGCTGCCAGTTCATGACCTTCAATTCCATCTACCAGCTGTATGCGGATAAGTGCGCGGGCAGACTGGAAGGCGTCACGGATTTCCTGATGATGCCGGAGTACCTGATGTACAAACTCTGCGGCAATAAGGCCAAGGAATTTACGAATGCCACAACCATGGGCATGATCGATGCCAATACGCTGGAGTTTGACGCGGAGATCATCGACCGTCTGGGCCTGCCCGGGCATCTGTTCCCGAAGCTCCGGCAGCCCGGAGAAGTCATCGGCGAATATGAGGGCATCAAGGTCAAGCTGTGCGCAACGCATGACACCGGATCTGCGGTGGAAGGCATTCCGATGGAGGAGAACAGCCTTTACATTTCTTCCGGTACCTGGAGCCTGCTTGGCGTAAAGACCCCGAAGCCGCTGACGGATGAAGGCAGTGAAAAAGCCAACTATTCCAACGAGGGCGGTGTGGGTTACAACCGTTACCAGAAAAATATCATGGGCATGTGGCTGGCCAACGAGCTTCGCCGCGACCTTTGCCCGGGCAAGGATTTTGGCCTGATCGTGCAGGAAGCCATGGAATCGGACTTTGACGGACTTGTTGATGCCGATGACCGGGAATTCCTGGCACCGAAGAGCATGAAAGCAGCTTTTGAAAAGGCACTCGGCTGTTCTGATCTGAAGGAAGGCGACTATTTCCGTTGTGCGTACCGATCACTGGCCAACAGTTATAAAAAAGCGATCGATGAACTGGAATCCAATACCGGCATCACCTGTGACACGCTCTACATCGTGGGCGGCGGCGCGAAGAACGCGTTCCTGAACCGCCTGACAGAGGAAACGACCGGTAAAAAAGTGGTGGCATTGCCCATTGAGGCCACGGCCATCGGCAATCTGAAGATCCAGCTTAAATAAAGGGAGGATGAACATGTTAGTTGAAACAAAAGCAAGAATCGGTGTTTTTGCAATCGCGCTGGGCGCGTACCTGCCGCAGTTCCCGAGCCTGGTTCCCGAATTTGAGGGCCAGTATGAAGCGTTCAAGAAGACGCTGCCGGACACTGTGGAGATCATTGACGGCGGTCTTGTGACCACCAAGGAATTAAGTGCTGCAGCGGGTGACAAGTTCCGCGCGGCCGATGTAGACCTCGTTATCATGCAGCTTCTGACCTATGCAACGTCCTACAACATGCTTCCGGCAGTTCGTGACCTGGATGTTCCGGTCGTTCTTGTAAACCTGCAGAAGAAGATTGCTCCGGACTACGCCAATACGGATACCGCAACCTGGCTCGGCGAGCTGTATGCCTGCGGTGCTGTCGGCGAAATGGTTGCCGATCTGGAGCGTGCCGGCAAGCGTCACGCCGTCATTACCGGTGTTGTTGAGGGCGGTGATCCGGAGGCACAGGCTGAAATCGAAGACTGGTGCCGCGCCGCACAGGTACGCCGTCGTTTCCGCGATACCAATCTGGCACAGATCGGCAGACCTTATCCGGGCATGATGGACCTGTACATTGATGAAACCAATCTGTATCATCGTATGTGGCTGTACACCAAGCAGTTTGACTGGGAAAAAATGTGGGCCATTGCAGACCACATCACCGATGAGGACGCTATCCGCGCAAAGGCAGAAGATATTCTGAATACCTTTGACATTGAAGGCGGCGCAACTGTTGAAACTGTTTGGGACATGGCAAAATATGTTGTGGCTTTTGAAGAGTGGGTAAAGACCGAGCAGATCGCATTCGTGGCATCTCATTACGATGGTTTCGCGCAGGGCATCGCCGGCAAACTGGACTCCATGCTGATCCCCGCATTCTCCATGCTGATCAAGCAGGGTACCGCGTGTGCCGTTGAGGGCGATATCAAGGTCGCTATGGCCATGAGCATCTTAAAGACCATTTCCGGTACCGGCCAGCTCAGCGAAATGTACTCCATCGACTTCAATGAAGACATCTGCATCATCGGCCACTCCGGCTCCGGCGATGCGGACATTAGCCAGGCCAAGAAGCCGACCATGAAAATCGTTCCGGTATTCCACGGAAAGACCGGCGGCGGCTATCTGACGCAGTTCTATCCGCCCACGGGTGCAGTCACTTACCTTGGCATTACCCAGGACAAGGACGGTCACTTTAAGTTTGTCGTTGCGGAAGGCGTCAATGAGGAAGGCCCGATCTTCACCTTCGGCGATACCAATATGCGTACCCGTTTCACCTGCGGCGCACGCGAGTTCTGCAACCGCTGGAGTGAGGCCGGCCCGACGCATCATATGGCAGCGGCTGTCGGCAGACACATCGACACCATTCTGAAGGTCGCCAAGATCTTCAATGTACCGGTGGATGTCATCACCCGATAATTATTAAGAAGTCCTGCGGAAGCGCGAAGCGTTTGATGCGCGGCCGCAGGACACTTTTCAGAATATACGGAGGTTTTTGAAATGAAAGATATTATGACTGCACCTTTTATGGTGGAAATGATTCGTACTGTGACTGAAATGTACCGTCATGGTTGGGACGAGCGCAACGGCGGCAATGTCTCCCTGATGCTGGAAGAAGCGGATGTTCAGGAGTATCTGGACGTAAAGAATGTGATCCGCACGATTCCGACCGGCTTCAAGGCGCAGGAGCTTTCCGGCAAGTATTTCCTGGTCACCGGTACCGGCAAGTACTTCAAGAATGTTCAGTACGATGCTGCAAAGAATCTGGGCATCGTCCGCATTACGGAAGACGGTGAAAATGCCGACATTATGTGGGGCTATTCCGATGGCGGCCAGTTCACTTCAGAATTCCCGGCACACATGATGAGCCATGTCGCACGTCTGAAGGTCGATCCGGAGAACCGCGTTGTCATGCACTGCCATCCGGCAAATCTGCTGGCCATGACTTATGTTCATGATCTGGATGAGAAGGCTTTCACCCGTACACTGTGGCAGATGTGCACCGAGTGCATCGTTGTTTTCCCGGATGGTGTCAATGTTCTTCCGTGGATGCTCTGCGGCACCAATGAGATTGGTATTGCAACCGCTGAAAAGATGGAAACTGCTCGCCTGGTTGTCTGGGCACAGCACGGTATCTACGGCGCAGGCAAGGACCTTGACGAAACCTTCGGCCTCATTGAGACCGCTGAAAAGGGCGCTGAGATCTACATGAAGATTGCGCACCTTCCGCTTGTCAATACCATCACCGATGAGCAGATGCATCTCCTGGAAGGCCGTTTCAGCGTAAAGGCCAGAGAAGGCTATCTGGAGTGACACCGGGGACGTTCCCTCGACTCCGTTTTGACCTTCGCGTGCCTTTTAAAAACGGTGAGCGCTTACGTCCCTTTGCGTTGTACACTGCCAGTTCCGTGGGCACTCACCGTGGTTCTGATTTTTACGAGTTTCAGTCAGATCCAGCTTAATTTGAAGCTGTAGGAATAATCTCCATCCGGAATTCGATACTCTTCGTGGATGTTTTTAGTCCAGCCGGTATCGCCGCCCAGGCCCGCATGCAGCGCGTCGAGCGAGAGGTAGGTCACGGTGCGTTCCGGAAGTTCATCGACATAATCGGCCTTGAGGTAATCCGCAGGCGTCCAGGGCAGAGCTGAGAAGTGGAAATCACCGCTTCCGGTCACCCGGATGCCGCGGCCTTCCGCGTCTGTCAGAATGAGCCAACGCGTGTCTTCACGGCCGCCGCATTCGCAGCAGCGGATGTAATCCTCGTGCATGTCTGTGATGGAGGATTCATAAAGTCCCACAAAAGCGCTCGCTTTTCTGTCGATGTAATTTTCCCACGGTCCGCGGCCGTACCAGCGTACATTTTCATAGGTCTTGGGGAGCGTCAGTCCCACACCGATTCTGGGCAGAGTCAGAATGCCCGTGCGGTTGTGGAAGACTGCGGAGAGCTCCACGCCGGAAGCGGTGACGGTGTAATTCTTTTCGATGCGGATCGAACCGTTCTGATAGCTTACTTCCGTGTGGATCAGGACCTTTGTTTCGGAGCAGAGGACTTCTGGTTCGGAGACTTCACGCGCCGGGGCGTAAAGGCCCGCATCGATCCATTCCTGGTTGTGGCTGATGGTACCGCAGGCTTCATCGATGCCGGTGGGTGCGCGGAAGAGGAGGTCTTCTTCATTCTCGAATGCACCGGTCGTCTTATTGAAGGTGAGCGTACGGGAATCGGCCTCGATCACCAGCACTTCTGCATTTTCCCGAGTGATTGAAACTGAAGCATTTCTGACATCAGCTGCGTTCAGGGACATATTTTCTGCCATGTCTGCAGTTTCACAATTGTTCACATCACATTTTTCTGACCATTTCACGCTTCCCTCTGCGGGAATCTGTTTCCGGTAGATCTCATGGCCGTCTTCGGCACACACATAAATATTGACAAAAGCTTCTCCGCAAACCAGTGAGCGGTCGTAGGGGAGTACGAGTTCGGCGGTCTCCATCGGCGGGACGGAAAGCGGAATTGTGCCGTGCTCTGTGATATGACCGCAGCAGACCAGTTCATAAGTGCAGGTGAAGCGGTTCAGGTTCGTGCGATGGTATTCATTGGAGATCACATAGCGGCCTCCCATACCGTGCCAATCGGTGTAGGAGATCTGAATCGGAGCCTGGATATTTTTCATTTCTTTGGCCTGCGGTTTTTCGGAAAGGTCTGGGTAGACCACGCCGTTCAGGCACATGTCGGGTACCGGGTCCTGTACGCTTTCACCAAAGGCTCCGGCATAGCGGAAATGCAGTTTTCCCTCCGCGTCGTACTGCGGCATGGCTTTGTCCTGGAAATCCCACACAAAGCCGCCCTGGAAGCGCGTATAAGCGCGAATTTTGTCCCAATAAACGTCTAAGTTTCCATTGCTGTTACTCTTTGCGTATGCATATTCGCACATGATATAGGGCCGCTTTTCATCCGATGCAAGGCAGGTCAGGATCCAGTCTTCGTTTGGATACATGTCGCAGCGGATGTCGCTGACAGATGGCTTGGAACCATTGGACTCGTATTGTACCGGGCGGGTGTCATATTCCTTCAGCCAGCCGTACATGCCGCCATGGTTAGTTCCGGCACCGGATTCGTTGCCCAGACTCCAGACGATGACGCAGGGATGGTTTTTGTCGCGGATGCACATGCGGATCGCGGCATCCATGTAGGCGTGGGTCCATTCGGGATCGCAGGAAAGCGCGCCGCCGTAGCCGTGTGTCTCCAAATTGGTTTCATCAACTACGTAAATGCCCATTTCGTCACACATGTCGTAGAAAAGATCGGCTTTCGGGTAGTGGCAGGTGCGGATTGCATTGAAGTTCAGGTCGCGGATCTTCATGAGGGTTGCGCGCAGTTCTTCTTCAGAGACATAGCGGCCGGTATAAGAACTCCACTCGTGGAGGTCCGTGCCGCGGATTGTCATGCGGTTTCTGTTGATCTCCAGCACGCCGTCTTCGATGCGGATCTCGCGGAAGCCCACCCGCGCACTTTCGATGTCGATGGTTTCCCCATTCTTATTCTTCTGCTCAATCACCAGCGTATACAGGTCCGGCTGCTCCGTATCCCAGAGGGCGGGGGCATCGACCGGAATGCGCACTTCGGGCGTATAATCCTCCACCAGATAGCCGCCGTATTCCGCGAAGGGCTTCAGCGTTTCCTCGTGGATTTTGGTGCCGTTCGGATCGAACAGGTGCAGGACACAATAGTCCTCGCCGAAAAGATCGACCTTGCGGTTGGGATAGAGCTTTACCAGAAGCGCGGCGTCCGTCATGGTTTTGCCGAACTCGGGGCGGACTTTGAAGTCCTCCATATGCGAGCGGCTCTGGAAACGGAGCGTCACATCGCGCTGGATGCCGTGAACGTGCCAGTAATCCTGGTCTTCAATGTAACTGTGCGCGCTGAATTCATAGACGCGGACGGCGATGTTATTCTTTCCGGCCTTTACATAAGGAGTAACGTCAAACTCGGCTTCAAGCTTGCTGTCCTGAGAAAAACCGATAACTTTTCCGTTTACTGCAAGTTCGAATGCAGTCTCCACACCGCCAAACTGCAGGATCACGCGGCGGGAAAGCTCGTTCTCCGTCAGGGAGAAGGCCGTGTAATAGCAGACATTCAGGTTGTCCTTCGGGATGAACGGGGCATTCAGGATATAATTGCCCTCTGTGACCTGAACTTCAAAGCTGTGATCTCCCCGGGTAAGGTCAAATGGATACAGCGTATTGGTGTAGACCGGCTGTCCAATTCCGTGGAATTCCCAGTTTGCGGGAACCGGCATGTCCTGTGTGGATTCCGGTTTCACGAACCAGTCAATGGGTGTTTCTTCCACAGACGGATATACCGCGATCTGCCACACTCCGTTCAGCGAGCGGCAGTTGCCGGATCCTTCACGGACAAAATTCTTTGCCTGCTCCACGTTCGGGTAGCAGTAAAACGGGGCGTGCATTTTTTCTCGGCCCCAGGCGGACATCTTTGTTGAAAGCTCCATAAAATTCATGGCGCGGACCTCCTGTAGATCAGTATAAAACCATTATAAATCCCACAGGCGTTTTTCAATATCACTTTTTTCGACAACTTATGACCTTTGGAACATTTCTCTTTGTCCGTGTTTGGCTGCCGGACGGCCTTCAGTCTGGTGCCGTCTTCCGTAGTGGGCCAGAGATGGTCGTATTCCATGCAGTAGATAACGCGCTGTTCGCCGCCTGCGGTAACTTCATATTGTGTGGCTCCATCGACCCGGTGCAGGGTAAACAGAGTTTTTCATTTGCAGAGGGTTCCTCATCAGCCAATGAAATTCCCGCAAAAACGGAAACGATCATAAGCATTGACAGAACCACAGCATAAAATCTTTTCTTCACAAATTGCCTTTCTGCGATTGCTTGCATTGAAGCAACAACCTTTACAGTGTACACCAATTGACACGAAAGTCAAAAAATGTTACTAATCGATTAATGTTTTTTCACCGCGTAAAAGTCAGTAAAAGATGTGAGAGCAAAAGAGGAGTGACGTGATGGAAACTTGTTTTAGATATGATGAAAGATTTGCGCAGAAACTTTCATGGAACAATGGAAAATGTGTTTTCCAAACTGTGCGACAGTGAGTATCCGGAGAAGGAACTGGCTGTGAAGATCAAAAGCAGCTGCGAACGCATGATGGCTTCTGCGAACCGGTTTCTTAAGTATGCCCAAAAGATCGAAGAACCGAATCGGAATGAGGCTTATCTCAAACCGGAAAAACTCATTAAGGAAGCAGATGATGAATTGCGCAGAAAGCGTGATGAGGCGCTGAAACAGCAGCTGGCAGAAGGAAACGGCTATGAGTCTGCGTTCCACTTTCGGTTTTCTGGATGACGGCAGTGAAGAAATTCTTTCCTGGGACCACATTATCGATATCTGCACGGCCTATGGTTTTCTAATTGCTCGGTGGACGGACATAGTCAGTATTCGGGCTAATAATAGGGCGGTTCTGCATCATGGATTGTCATTTTTCTGATTTTGATTTCCATTCGCTTACCTCCTCACAAATTCCGGATTTACTGTTCCGCAGTAGAGCAGAGACCGTACTTTTCTAACATTACCGCATTGTTTGCCAAGAAATGTTCCAGAGCCTTTGCTCGGATTTCCTCCGGTTTTGCTGTGGTGAGCCTTTCAAAGTCATTTTTGATTCGCACGGAAGCCATAGCATGGCTGTCATCCGTTCTGCTTTCGTTTGCGGCATCCATGAATCTCTGCAATAAACCCTCGTCACGGGAATAGCACAGCTCCACCAGCTTTGCACGGTACTCCAGCTCTGTGGGAGTAATGCCCGGATATTGCTTCATATCCACCGTGTGCTGCGCCTCGTGCTTCAGCAGCGACACAAGGAATCGGTCACTTTCAAAATCATAGGCCTGCTCAACGCAGTTGATCGTGCCATCCGGTGAAGCCCATCCTCCTGTGCCGAATCGACCGAAGGTCAGATAATCCATCCAGCTTCGAAACACAAAGCCCTTCAGAATATTCACGGTGTACTCTGCCACGGAGCAGGGCAGCTCCACCTTGTAAACAGTCGGCACAGTATCCCGCCAAATATAGGGGCCATAGTACCCCTGCGTTTTGCCGAACAGGGCATGATAGCCGTTTTCCTCAAAGAGGGTCTGAAGCTGCTCAGCAAGTTGGTCTTCATCCGCAGACGGGCTATTCAGTTCCGCCCGCAGGGCGGAAAACAGCTTTTCAGAAGCTTCCAAATTCGGAATTCCACAATAGAACACATCTCGATAATACACCTGATATGCCAGCAAAATCCTGTTCAGCTGCTCTGAAATATCATAATGGCGATATTCTTCGTCCTCAAATATTGCTGTATATGCAGGTAGTATGCTGTTGAATTCTTCATGGCAGCGCATATAAGAAATGGCTCCCTTTATATCCCCGTTTATGAAAAAATCACTGATTTGCATACATTATCCTCCACGAACTCCTTAATCTGCCAAATTACAATTTAACGAACTCCCACGTTAAGGAAATGGTACATCAATGCTGTAATTTCCTGTGGTGTTTTATTAACAGGCTCTGTAAACCATTGTCTTAGAATATAGTAAATGCCCCCAGCATAATAAAATGCGCCAAGCCTCATCGTATCTCCCTTGAATGCCGCCTTTTCCGCAAGTATTGCAACCTCCTGAAATATTTCACATTTATATCATTTATTAATCGCGAGGCTCTTCATAATGGCGGTAAAAGCTTTTTTGAGAAGTGGTCCGGAGCAAGCTGGCACTACAGAAGTGCTGCCAGTGAAAGAATCAGCATATGCACCGGATAAAAGGCGTAAAAAGCAGTTTGGATGATTTTGTTATGCGGTCCCTGTTTTCCCTTGTAAAGCCAGATGGGGA
>CAMGCK010000062.1 GCA_946040795.1 uncultured Lachnospiraceae bacterium | reverse complement strand
GACTGCATCCTCCTCACACAGGAGGGCTGTACTGTCATGATCGACACCGGAGAAAAGAAAGACGCCGAGCACATACTGGAGGAGCTGGCCGCGCGGGAGATCACGCATCTGGATTACCTGATCCTTACCCATGCGGATAAGGATCACATCGGCGGCGTGAAAAAGCTGCTGAAAGAGATCACTGTGGGGCAAGTCATTGAACCACGGTATATCAGTGAGGACTGGGAAAAAGTAAATGAGGAATTCAGCAAGCAGGAGATCCCTGTTCTCAAGCCTGCCCGGGAGAAATCCTTCAGCGTGGGAGAGGGCGGACTGGAATTCACGATCTATCCGCCGATGGAATCCTCCTACGAGAAAGAAAACAATTACTCCTTGTGCACTCTGGTGACGCACGGAACAGTTCATATGCTGTTCACCGGCGATGCGCTTGCTGAACGAAGTCGGGAACTCATGGAGATCGACTGGCCTGAAATTGCCCTGTTTAAGGTCCCGCACCACGGGAGAGTCAATGATGCTTCTGAAACATTTATGCAGACAATAAGTGCTGAATCTGCGGTTGTAACGGCCGTTGAATGCAGCAATGAGATCCGCGCATGCGCAGAGGAAGCTGGAACGCAGTTGTTCTGTACGGCGGATGGAGACGTGATGTTTGAAAGCGATGGGAAAGTGCTGCGAGTGTTGGACATTACAAAAATGGAATAATGAATTTGCAGGCACAGCGAAAATGTGCACTATAAGAGAAAAACAAGGCCTCGGCAGAAAAATGTCGGGGCTTTTGATTTGTGTCCGGGAAGAGTTGTGTGCGGCTTTCTGCTTGATTAAAATATTTACAAAAGGGACGGGGATTTTTTCAAATCGCAGTTAATTTAACGAAAATAAGTTGTAAGTTGTAAAACAACAGGAAATCTTGAACCTTTTGTGAACTTTTTTGAGTCTTTTTTTACAAGGATGTTTTTAATTATTTATCGGCACCTTGTGTGAGAAAAAAGTGTCGGATATTATTCTGATAAAGATCATCTACATTAAAACATTGCAGAAAGGAATCATGTAATGAAGGTTTTATTCGTAGGAAACAGTGATTTTGCAGCGGATGGTATTTCACAGCGGCTGGCAAAAGAGGGAAACAAGATCTATGTCCTTGAAACGGCAGAGAAGCCTGTTAAATCTGAAAACCGTAAATATAAGTATTACTATGCGCATAAGTCCTCAGAGATTCGAACCGTCTTTAAATCTTCTGTGCCCGAGATCGTGATTTTTGCAGGGGATGGCTACAATGCATTCAAATGGAATGACAAGCAGTATGGAAACATGGAATACCTGATGTCCTGCCTGGAATGCAGTGTGGACGTCGGAGTTAAACAGTTTATCCTGCTTTCTTCCACAGAGGTATACGGCAATGTAAAAGTGCTTACGAATGAAGATACTGCCGTTGCGCCTGTAACGGTAAAAGGTATCATCAGTGCACAGGAAGAAAAGCTCCTGGAGACCTATCGGGCCAGAGGTCTCTTTGTTGCCTATGTGCTTCGCTGCGATGTTCTGTTTGGAAAAGAGATCGTCTGGGATGAAGCTTGGAACGACATGGCGGAAGAGGAGTCACACAAACTCGTTCAGCCGTTGTATGCAGATGATCTTGCCGATGCGGTACACCGTGTCATTACAGGTGCCAAAGATCCGGTCTACAATGTCGCGTCACATAAGGCGTACACGATGGGACAGGTGACGGCGCTGCTTCAGGACAATACCGCAGAGATTCAGCCTGCAGATGCTGTCATCGACTGCGCAAAGATCAAAAAGAGTCTTGAATGGACGGATATGGCCGATTTTGAGCAGCTGATCCGCAGCAAGGCCGTTACGGTTTCATCACCGGTTGAGACCGATCCCAAAAAGAAAAAGTCTTCAAAAGGTGAAGGCACGCATAAGGTCGGAACGGTAGTTCGCAGAGTTCTGGACAATGCAGTGGCTGCAGCCTTCTTTATCATGCTGCAGGTGCTGCTTCAGAACAACTCTCTGTTCTCTCAGATCGACTTCCTGCTGATCTATGTGGTTGTGATCTCTCTTTTCTGGGGCTTCAAACAGGGCACGCTGGCCATTGTCATTGCCTGCGTGGCGTATCTTAGCATTAAAGGCGATGACCTGTTCAACATGGTCAATTTCTATGTATATATTGAGAACCTGATCAAACTGGTGCAGTATGTCTTCTTTGGCGTCATTACAGGTTACACGGTCGATACCCTTCGCGCCAATCTGGAAGACAAGACGGAAGAGATGGATACGCTTCAGCAGTCTTATGATGATCTGAAGGAAATCAATTCCCGCACGGTGGAGATCAAAGACGAATATGAAAAGCGCATCCTTACCATGGATGAGGGCCTCCCGCACCTGTATTCTGTTACCAAATCCATCAATGTACTGGATCCGGACCGCATTTTCTGGGAAGTACTGAAAGTGCTTCAGGAAATGCTGAACACGAATACCGCAGCGGTTTATCGCTACCAGGCCGGAAAGCCGTTCCTTCGTTTACTGACATCTCTGAATCCGGAATCTGTCATGGGCGGCCGTTCATGGAACATCAGTGAAAGCCCAGAAATTGTAAACGCAGTATCCCGCGGCAATATTTATGAGGGCAATGTCTGGGAAAATGAGCCGGCGGTGATCCTTCCGATTGGATCGGACGGTGAAAACAAGGTGGTTGCAGTGATCAAGGAGCTTCCGTTTGAAAGCATGTCCCTGTACACCATGAATCAGCTGAAGACGCTGTCTCTTCTGATCGGCGGATCCGTGGATCGGGCGATGGAATATGAAAACGCGACCCATGACCGGCGCTATATTGCGGATACCGATGTCATGAAGAGCGAAGAATTCCAAAAGGAAATTGAACTGGAACAGGAGAAGAAAGAAGACGCGATCTCCGATTTCTCAGTCATCGAAATTCAGAATGTAAACGGTCTTGCAGCAGCCTACAATTCAGTTGCAAACCTGTTCCGTGAGAACGATGTGTTCGGTACGAATGAGGAGCAGAATAAGCTGTATGTGCTGTTGAAGAACACGGCTGCCGCGGATCTGGAAGCAGTCATCAAACGTCTCGGCCTGAATCAGATCGAGGCAGCTGCTGTCCAGTGAAAGGGAGATTCCTATGCATATATATTTTTACATCATTTTAATCATAAACTGCGTCGTTTCTGTTCTGTATGCAATGTTCGCGTTCAGAAACCGCAGAGAACTGATGCCTTTACTGATCGTATTTTTACTGTTTCCGATCCTGGGACTTCTGTTCTACATGATTCCGGCAGTTCTGCTCTGCAGAAGAAAAGAATTTACGTATGATAAAGAAGCGTATACCAGAAGACTTGAAGTGGAAAAGCAGAATGTCATGCCGGATAAGGAAAAAGAACTGAACGTGGTGCCGGTTAAAGATGCCATGGCAATCAGCAGCAATGCAGCCAAACGTACTCTGCTGCTGGAACAGCTGAAGCAGGACATTTATACCGGATACAGAGATGTTCTTGCCGCAGGTAATGATCGTGACTCTGAATCTGCGCATTATGTAGCCTCCGCCAAGATGGAAGTACAGCGCCAGCTTTTGGATGATCTTTCCGGACTGCAAGCCGGTATTTCTGAAAATTCCGAGGATGCACAGCTTGTTCATCGGTATCTGAAGCAGCTTGCGAAGTACATTAACAGCAGTATTCTTTCCGCAAAGGAGAGCGAGGTCTATAAGAAAGAGTTTTGCCGCATTTACGATGATTTGAAGAAGCTGGATGAGGAATGTGTTCCGGATGAAACGGAGAATTATATTCTGTACCTCGTCGACCTGAAGGAGTATGACAAGGCGGACTCCCACTGGAAAAAAGTCGATAAGAGCAAGAGCTCGGAGGGCATGTTCTTTGCGGCATTGAAACTGTATTACATGCAGGGCAATAAGGAAGCATTTACGACGGCATTGCAGGCACTTGAAAATTCCAAAGTCGAGCTATCGGAAGAAGGCCTGACCGGATTAAGATATTGGAGAAATAAATGTTATCAATAAAGCGAATGGGTTATCTTGTTCTGATTGTTGTAGGCTTATGTACGGTATTCTTTGTTTTTAATCTGAATGAGACAAGAAACCGGGAAGTCGGCATCAACAGCATGGTAACTGAAGTACTGCCCCTGAAGCAGGACACAGAAGTTGTTAAGAATGATGATGAGACGCAGTTTATCGTACTCGGAGACCCGGATAAAGCATTGTATGGCAGCATTTATAGAAATGTGTGTGTCATGATGGATGATCTTGGACTGAACTGGATAGCCAAAGATCGTCTGAACGGAGCGGATCTGATCGTCGGTCATACGGTTCCCGTCATCTGCGATGAGATCTACAGTCCTTACATGGATCTGGAGGAAGGCGTCGACTTTGTCAAGGCCGGCGGCAGAATGATATTTGCGGCAGGTCTTCCCGAAGGCTATACGGATTCTTATGTCGATCCGATGATGGGAATTGTTGAAAAAAGCTACAGACTTAACAATACTTCTTTCAGCTTTGCGGATGGTTTTTTCCCGGTTCAGGAAACGGTCATGAAGTATGAGGACTATAACGCGTCGACCTGGATCAAGGAGGCTGCAAGCTGCGAAGTCTATGTGGCGGATGAAGAAAAGGGTTTTCCAATCGTTTATACCAATGAGTATGAAAAAGGAAAGATCCTGGTGATCAATGCCACGCTGCTGGAGGATTTTCGGTGCATCGGAATTCTGACTGCGGGCATGGGCTGCCTCATGGAGGATTTTATCTATCCGGTTATGGACGCAGAATGTGTATTTCTGGATAATTTCCCGGTCGTCACCTACATCGACGATCAGCTTTGCATCGATCTGTACGGAAGAACCACAAAAGCGTTTGTAAAAGATGTGATCTGGCCTGTGTTCCAGGAAATGAATGTCCGGAATGAGATCAAATATACATCCAGTGTCATGACGGTTGCATCGACAGAGGACGCCTTCTCTCAGATCAGTGAAGGTCTGTTCAATACCATGGGCAAGTCTGCCCTTCAGTACAACGGTGAAATGGCCTACGCTGTAAACTGTGTTTCAGACGAACTGTATAAGGACGAGGCGTTCATTAAAGACTTTGGCAGTACATTTGTGAACTACGATATTCATTCCATGACCATGATGTCCGCAGAGCCGCTGGAAGCAGCGCGGGAATTTCTGGGCAGTGATATCTATGCTGTCCGCGGTAAACTGGATCTTCAGGATCCTGCCGCAAGACAGTCTTACAATGATTCATATTATGTGCTTCCGGAGCTGACCTCCGGCACCAATGTGGAAGACGGCAATATGCTCAGTATCGCATCCATGATTGCCGGCTACGGCCTGGTATCCCATTCTTTTGACATCAACATGATCATTTCCGATGAAACAAAGAGCGCAAACTGGGAAGTCAGCAAGTACGAACTTGAGGATTTTGACAAATGCGTATTTAAAAAGACCCGTTTTCTGAAGAAATATACGCTCGGAGAAATCGGAAACTGCCTGAACTCCTATGAGAATCTGGAGTATACCTGGAAAGCGTACGGCGATTCCCTGAAGCTGGAGGTTCATAAATTTGCGGACGGTCAGGCGTTTTGTCTGAGAACAGGCCGCGAGATCAAAGAGATACAGGGCGGTACTTTTGAAAAGATCGGTGAGAATTATTACATGATCCGCATCACCGACGGCAACATATCGATTCAATATTGACAGGAGATTGACGTATGAGAGTTTGTTTGATCTGTGAGGGCAGCTATCCTTATGTATCGGGTGGTGTATCCAGCTGGGTACAGATGCTTTGCACAGCATTTACAGATGTTGAATTTGTGATCTGGTCGATTGCGACAACTCATGAAGAAATGCATGAATACAAGTATGAGCTTCCTTCCAATGTGAAAGGAGTGTATACGACATATCTCGGTGAAAGCTCCATTGGTGTGCGGCATAAGCATGTCAGACTGAGCAAGGATGACGCGCAGACCCTCAAGGAACTGGTAACAGTAACGGCAGGTGAGGTTGACTGGACTAAAGTGCTGGATTTCATCGGCAGAAACCGCAGGCACTTAACGGATATCCTCATGGAGAAGGACTTCTTTCGAATCTGCTGCGAGGAATATGAAAGACAGCAGAGTGTGGAGGGCTTCACGGATTATCTGTGGACGCTCCGCAGCATGTATCTTCCGCTCATGGATGTTCTTTCCAGTGATATTGTCGAGGCCGATATTTATCATTCTCTTTCCACCGGTTATGCGGGAATTCTGGCAGGTGCCGTTTCTTATATCCGAAACAAGCCGATGATTCTGTCTGAACACGGTATTTATACCCGTGAGCGCGAGGAAGATATTATCCGCGCTAACTGGGTAAAGGGTGATTTCAAGGAACTCTGGATCGATTTCTTCAAGAAGATCTCCACAGTTGCTTACCAGCAGGCTGATGTGGTAACGACGCTTTTCGGCATCAACCGCGAGCTTCAGATCGAACTGGGCTGTCCCGAGGAGAAGATCGTGACCATTCCGAACGGTGTGGATTCGGAGAGCTTTAAAAACCTGCCGTCCCTCGGAAAGATTCCGCAGGATAAGTTCAACTTCGGTACCATTTTGAGAATCGTCCCCATTAAAGACGTCAAGACCATGATCCTTGCCTTCCAGATCGTTCGCGAAAAAGAAGAAAATGTCCGTCTGACCATCATGGGCAACTACGATGAAAATCCGGAGTATTATGAAGAATGCGTTCGTTTGATCAAGGAATTCAACGTTCCGGATGTTGTATTTACCGGTCAGGTCAATGTCCGGGAATATGTACCGGATGTGGATGTTCTGGTACTTTCCAGCATCAGTGAGGGCCAGCCCTTTGCCATTCTTGAAGGCCTGGCAGCGGGAATACCGTTTGTCGCTACGAATGTGGGATCCTGCAAGGAACTGTTGGAAGGATTTGAGGGCGATGACTTTGGGAAGGCGGGTATTGTGGTACCGTTGATGGACAGTGCCGCCATGGCAGACGCGTTCCTTTACATGCTGCATCATCCGGAAGAAGTCCAGGCAATGGGAGAAGCCGGCCGCGCGCGTGTTGAAAAGTATTATCAGAAAGAAGCATTCTTAAAGCAGTATCATGATTTATATGATGAGCTTGGGGGAAAATAAATGGCTGGAATTGGATTTGAATTACGAAAAATATTCAGTAAAAAGACGCTGCTCAGAAGTACCGCCGGCGTCCTGTATTCGATCTTCACGACAATTGGTTCGACATTGGTATTTATCCTTCTGCTGATCCTGGTTCGTCTTGCCATGAACTATTTTGGCACCACAGAAGTTGATAAACTGTACTTTACCGGTGCGTTCACCAATGTTTTCCTGTTTGCGTGTGTTCTGACGGGTACTTTGAATGTAGCGGTTTCACGTTATGTGGCCGACCGCATTTTCATGAGTAAAGAGAAAGAAATTGCAGCATCCATATTCGGCGTAATGGTCCTTTCTCTTACGATTGCCGCGGTATTCGGCGCAATCATCTGCTGCCTTTTGTATTTCAGAGAAAATCGTCCGCTGTTTGAGGTATGCTGCATCTACATCTTCAATATGCTGGCGGTCAGTACCTACAACATGATCACCTATGTTGCTGCGCTGAAACAGTATAAGCACATCACGCTGACTTACATCATCGGCCTGCTTCTTGTGCTGGGACTGTTTGTTCTTCTGATGTACTTCGATGTGATGAGCATGATGGAAGCGGTATTCTTAAGTCTGGATATCGGCTTTGCGTTCATCAATATAAGACTTCTGCATATCAGCCTGAAGTCTTTCGGTATGCCTCAGGGGAACATGTTTGCGTTCTTTGACGTGCTGAAGCGTTATCCGGGCATGGTTTTAAGCGGACTCTTCTATGCAGTGACGGTCTATGGCTCCAATGCCATTTACTGGCACTTCTCTGAACTGAGTGTCCACACGGCGTGCTTTTACATCGCCCCGGTCTATGATCTTGCAATGTTCCTTGCAATCGTTGTCAATCTGACAGGGCTGGTGCTTTTTGAGATCAAAGCAGAAACGGCTTTTTATGAAAAGTTCGTTTCCTACCTTTCCGTACTGGACAGAGGCAGTCTGACACAGATTCGGACGGCCAATAAAAAGCTTCAGAAAAATCTGAGCATGCAGGTGTTTTTTGTATATGAGGTCCAGCTGATCATTACGGTCATCGCAATCTGCCTTTTATATATTCTGCATCCGTACATCGGCATCAGCGAACAGACGATGAACATGGTACTGATTCTCAGCATGGGTATTTACTGCGTGACCAATATGTACTGCAACGTCATCATGCTGTACTACTTTGAAGATTATCTGGGCGCATGCATCAGCACTGCATCCAGCAGCATTATCATGGTAGTGGGATGTTTTATCTGCTGCAGACTGGGTGATCCGTTCTATCCGATACCGGTGCTCATCGGCGGACTTTGCGGATGGATCGTCAGCTTCATCATTCTTCGCAGAAAAACGGCCGGACTGACGGAACATTTAATGTGTAAGTAAGGAGCATTCAATGAACAATCAGATTGATAAAAAAGAAATCCTTGTTTTATCCGTTGTTTGCGCTGTGATGGTGATTCTCTTTGGCTGTCTTTACGCGAGCCAGAGGATCAAAACAGAAAAGCCTGCTGTGGACGAGGATTACTCTCTGAACGATTGGACCATCGAAGACAGCGCGCAGAACAACAGCGGACTTGAGGAAGATAAATCGATCTACTCAGATCAGCCGGACAATAATATTTATGATGTGTATGTCAGTGTCTTTCCGACACCGGACGAGGACGGGAAGATGATCGACTTCTCATCTTTTGGTTATCATGAGCCCAGAAATCATGATTACAATCCGACGCTGAACTGCAATGTACAGATCGTGAATGAGGATGAAAAACTGGATCCGCTGTTGTCGCTTGACAAAAAGAACGCTACGATCCGTGTCCGCGGCAACTCTTCGCGCGGTGACAAATACAAGAGTTATAAGATCAAGTTAAATGATAAAAATGACAGCTTTAAGGGGCAGACTTCGCTGAATGTCAATAAGCACAGTGAGGATATCAGTAAAGTGACCACCAAGTTCTGTACGGACATCCTGCAGGAAATGGACAACATCACGAGTTACAGAACGACCTTTATGCGTGTATGGATCCGTGATTGCTCCGTACCCGCGGATGAGCAGGAATTTGAATATTACGGTCTGTTTACACAGACGGAACAGCCCAATAAAACTTATCTTGAAAACAGAGGACTTTCATCGAACTGTGAGATGTACAAGGCCAGAGACTTCAGCTTCCGTCTGACGGATGTGATCAAAGACGTGGATGATCCGGAGTATTCGGAGCATGATTTTGAAACGGTTCTCGGCATCCTGGAAGGGGATTCGCATGCACAGCTTATCGAGATGCTGGAAGCCGTTAATGATGAGACCCGGAATTTTGAAGAGGTTTTCTCCACGTACTTTGACGAGGAGAATTATCTGACCTGGCTTGCATTCAATATTCTTTTGGGTGGTACCGATATCCTGAACCATAATTTCATCATTTACAGTCCTGTCAATTCGCAGAAGTGGTATTTTATTCCCTGGGATTTTGACTCGGATCTGGATAAATTTAAGCATTCGCTTCCGCCCACACTTAAAGGCGGACAGAAACTGAATCAGGTCATTCTCCATCGGCGTTATTTCCGTATCCCCGGAAACCTCGAAAAACTGAGCCAAAAGATCGAGGAACTGGTGAATACGTATTTTACGGAGGAACATATTGCGGAGGTAACTGCCGGATACAAGCCGGTGGTCAGCAAGACCTTGGGATTGGAGCCGGATATTGAACTTCTGAACAACGATATGACGCCCGCCGATGTGATTCCGTACATTGATTCCTTTTATGACATCATTCAGGCCAGCTATGAGGAATTTAGGCATGCTTTCAATTTCCCGGCTCCGTTTTTTGTCAGCAAGCCTGAAAAGAATACGGACGGAACTCTGCATCTGGCATGGGATCCTTCCTACTCCTATCAGCAGAAGACGGTCAAGTACAGAGTCGAGATCGCTACAGACTGTCATATGCAGAACGTGATCTATGAGAGCGATGATATCATCAATAATTACGAGGATACTTCCGAAAAATTTGATGCAGGTACGTATTATCTGATGGTATATGCAGTTGACAGCGACGGTCATGAGCAGATTTCACTGGAACACTATGAGTTCATGGGTGCAAAGTTCATCTATGAAAGCGGTGTCCTTGAGTTTACGGTAGAATGATCGGGGAGATAAAAATGCAATACGAAGGACACAAGCTGCGGCATGAGTGGAAGTATTATATCAATTACGACACTTATTATGTGCTGCGTGACAGGCTGAGACAGATCATCGGTCCGGATGAAAACATGCACGATGAAAACGGTTATCTCGTCAGCAGTATTTATTTTGACGATATGTATGGGACGGCCATGGAAGAAAAGACAGCCGGAACCCGTTTCCGTAAAAAATTCCGCATTCGGAGTTACGAATATGATCCCGGTCTGATCCGATTGGAATGTAAAAGTAAGTTTGACGAGTTCATCGCCAAGGAAAGCGCAAAACTGACACAGGAGGAGTACTACAAGATTCTGAACGGTGATTACGGCTTTCTGATCAGCCGGCCGGAAAAGGTCTGTCAGGAACTGTTCATGTATCATCAGACCAAGTTTCTGAAGCCTCAGGTGACGGTGGAATATCGGCGGGAGGCGTATGTATATCCGCTGGGCAATGTCCGCATCACTTTTGACAAGGACATTTCTGTCGGAACGGACACGCTGGACATGTTCTCGGAGTATTATCACACAACAAAAATACTGGACGATGATCTGATGGTTCTGGAAGTAAAATACGATGATTATCTTCCGGCACATATTGCAAAGCTGCTGCAGATCGGAATGGCCGATCAGTGCGCCATTTCCAAATATGTCATGTGCAGAGAAAAGCAAAGGATGGTTAAGTGGTTATGAAAACATTTGCGGATATTTTTAAGAAAGGATTTCTGGAGGAGACCGGAAATCTTACGATACAGAGCTTCTTTATGTCACTGATTGCTGCATTTATATGCTGCATGATCATTTATGTGTTCTATCGGAAGTTCCATAAAGGGGTTATTTACAACAATAATTTTAATATCCTTCTGGTTATGACGGGTATGGTTTCCTGCTTTGTGGTCATGGTAATCAGTTCCAATGTCGTGCTCTCCCTGGGTATGGTTGGTTCACTTTCCATCGTCCGTTTCCGTTCTGCCGTCAAGAATCCGCTGGATGTGGGTTTCCTGTTCTGGACGGTGGGCGTTGGCATTACCTGCGGCGCGGGGCTGTATCTGATCTCATTCGGCGCAACGATCTTCATTGCGCTGGTATATCTTCTTCTGATCAGCATCCGCAGCAGAAAGAGAGTTTTCCTGCTGGTGATCAAGTATAAGAGTTCTGCCTATGAAGAGGTGGTACGCATCATCGATCCGATCCAGAAGCAACTGAAGAACAGAAACGTGACCGGTGATCTTCAGGAACTTACCTATGAGATCAAGATGGATGAAAACAACACGTCATTTGTGACTGCGCTTTCTGAACTGGAAGGCGTGATCAATGCCGCTGTTGTGGAATTTACGGGAGACTTTGGTGAATAAAAAGTTCTTGTTTACGGTAGGTATGGCAGTTGTGCTTGTCCTTGTGGGAATAGTGCTTTACCTGCGCTATAAAATACCGAATGTCCGGAAGGAATATGAAAATGCGGACTGCATCAGCCCAAGAAATCCTTCCAGAGGCTTCTATGTTCAAATTAACAGCAATGAACCCGGCCGCGTTGAAAAATACGCAGACCGGGTTTCGCTGTTCCTGATGGCATACGATATTTACGAATACCGTGACCGGGAACTCCCGGAAGAAAAGCTGGAAGAACTGGATGTCTTTTTTGAGGCATTAAAGCAGGCGCATGCAAAAGCGATTTTCAGGGCGGCCTATGGTTTTGACCGTTATGAAGAAAATGATGCGGCGTCCCGTGAAATACTGGAGCGTCATATTGAACAGATCGCGCCGATTCTCAATCGACACAGAGAGCAGGTCTACTGTGTGCAGGCCGGCTGGTACGGTCCCTGGGGGGAGTGGCACAGCAGCAGATATACGAATCACGATCTGAAAACAGAAGGCGTGGAAAATCGTGTGTGGCTGGTGAAAACGCTCCTTTCCGCGTTGAATGAGGAAATTCCGCTGGGCCTGAGAAGACCTTCCTTTATTCTGGAAGCGGTGGAAGCCGGATGTGACATCGAACGTCTTGGATTCTACGACGATGGGCTTCTGGGCTCTGAAACGGAGCTTGGGACATTTGATGAAGGAAAGCGTGAGGAAACCTTTGAATGGGTTCAGAACAATCTGAAGGCTCCCATGGGCGGTGAAATGCCCAAACCCAATGAGTATGCGGAAGTGCTGAATGCCGATCAGGATTTTGACCTATTGAATATATCGTATCTGAATCTTAAGTATAACGAAAATATTCTGGATTCCTGGAAAGAAACGGAGGCCGATTTTAACGGAAACGGCACGGAAAATGCCTTCGATTATATTTCAGACCGCCTGGGGTATCGTTTCCGACTGGAACAACTTGTGTATCCCAAACGAGTGAACGAGAACTTCTTTGGAAGAAGGCAGAGGGTCGAACTGACGATCCATAATGACGGTTACGCGGCAATTGCCGCTGGATACCGTTTTGAGTGGGTTTTAGAGACTTTTGATGGGAACGAGGTCCGTGTACCCGATGAAGCCGGTCGGGGTGAAAAAGCCCCTTATTTGGCCCTGGATGAGGTGGGAACGGATGCTGTTTATATAGCACAGCTGGATCCGCGACTGCTGAGGGATAATGTTCGGAGCGTGGGTTTCCGGATCTATCGAGAAGGGGATCCGTTGACGGATAAGGAATGTGTACAGGTTGTAAATGCCGGAATCCGGTATGAAGACGGTGTGCATGAGCTGCTGGTGATCAACGGAGAAGGCGTGGTGGAAGCGCGGTAAAAAAACAAAATGTAAAAAAGTACAGAGTATAAAAGCGCAGAGCGTAAAAAGAAGAGCTGTCATCGGGAAGTTTGGTTTGCTAATGCGAAAGCCCCCCTTTTTCTCAATCACCAAGCCTCTGTATCAACGCTTCTTGCAGCACCTGTGAAAAATTCAGATTCTTTGCAATGGCAGCTTCGTTCAGCCATTCGGGAATGGTAAGTGTCTTTTTGACGGACTTTACTGCATGCTTTCGACGATATTCCATCAGGTCAAACTCGACCAGACAGGAAAAATCCCCGGCTTCCACGGTATAATCTGTAGGACTGGAGGCCGGCGGAAGAGCATCGGCAGTGCGGATTTTTTCGTCAATGCACAGGCCGAGGGCATCGGCAGCCATCTCATAAGCTTCAGCAAGGGTCTCTCCCTGAGACATGCATTCAGGGAAATCCGGGAAGGAGATCCAATATCCTCCCTCTTCACAACTGTGAAAAATTGCAGGATAGAAATAGTGATTCATGCTTTGTCCTCCGTAATTCCGGCCTGCTTCAGGATTGCCTGTTCCAGGCCTTTTTTAATATCTTTACAATGAAAAGGTACGATAACAGTGCGCTGTGTTGTTTTGTTAACCAGTTTAATGTGTGATCCGTTCTGGGATGCAGTGATGAAGCCGTGTTTGCGCAATAACTTTATCATTTTTCTTGATGTGAGCGGCATGAGTATGTCCTTTCTTCATATAATACACGTGTTAATACGTGCTGTCAATAGGCGGAGAGGGAGATTTACATGAGAAGGCAGGAAGTCTTTTGGTAAGTTTCAGAGAGTTTAACTTGATGAAAATAAGAGAGGAATGAAAAGAGAGTATTAAAAGGAATCTTGATAATATAAAGATGGGAAAGTGGCTTATCGGAAATTATGCGATTTTAGAAGAAATGCAGTTTGAGAGTGAAGGACGTGGGCATTGGTGTTCACATCCAATGCCCACAATCGATATAAGATTTTAGAAACACTTCATCCCCTGCTCCCGATTACACTCCGCGAACTTTCCGCACTTATAGCAGATCTCGTTTTTGCAGCAGCCGGTCGCCATGAATTCTTCTACATTGTTCAGCGTGGTCTCCGCGATGTTGGACAGCGCCTCCTTTGTGAGGAAGCCCTGATGCGAAGAAACGATGACATTCGGCATGGAGATGAGACGGGCGATGGTATCGTCCTCCACGATATGACCGGAGAAATCATGGAAGAAAATGCTGGACTCTTCATCGTAAACATCCAGGCAGGCGGCGCCAATCTGACGGCTCTTGATACCGTCCAGCAGCGCTTCGGAATTGATCAGCGCGCCGCGGGAGGTATTTACCAGGACCACCCCCTTCTTCATCTTCGCGATGGTATCGGCATTGACCAGATTATGGCTTTCATCCGTCAGCGGGCAGTGAAGTGAAATAATGTCGCTTTCACGCCACAGTTCATCCAGTTCCACGTATTTGATGTCGCTGTCTGCCATCGGATATTTATCATACGCGATGACATTCATGCCAAAACCACGGCAGATATTGACGAAGATGCGGCCGATCTTACCGGTACCGATGACACCCACCGTTTTTCCGTGCAGATCAAATCCGGTGAGGCCGCTTAAACTGAAGTTGAAGTCACGGGTGCGGATGTAGGCCTTGTGGATGCGGCGGATGGAGGTCAGCAGCAGCGCCATTGCATGCTCGGCCACCGCGTACGGCGAGTAAGCCGGAACACGCACTACGTGGACCTTTTTGAAGGCGTATTCGATCTCCACGTTGTTGTAGCCGGCACAACGGAGAGCAATCAGCCGGATGCCCAGGTCATAAAGGGTATCGATCATTTGGCGATTGACCATGTCATTGACGAAGATGCAGACAGCATCATAGCCTTCTGCCAGACGGACGGTCTCTTCGGTAAGACGGGTTTCAAAGTAGGAAATTTCAACATTGCGGTTTGCCTTTTCCTGATCAAAGGAAGCAATGTCATAATCTTTGGCATCAAAAAAAGCAATACGGATTTTTTTGTTCATAGGGGCTCCTGTTCTGCTGCAGTATTATGAAACTGCAGCGGCTGGTGAATATAAATAGTCTGTCATAGAGGGTTCCTGCTGAAATTATAACATAAGATGGAGGGACTGGGAAGTGGTAATTAACAAAAGTGTCAAAAAACATATTGACACCGCTAAGGTGATGGATTACAATAGCTGTCTCTTATACACATCTCCGAGCCCACGAGACGTAGAGGAAT
>CAMGCK010000061.1 GCA_946040795.1 uncultured Lachnospiraceae bacterium | reverse complement strand
CGGGCTACATGGACGGTGAGGCATTTGACAGAGGCGCAGCCACGGATGCCATGGTAACGGCAGGAACGAATCAGTTCATTGATGATTTCCTTTATCAGATCATCGGCCATATGCCGGGCGAGACCTTTGATGTGGAAGTTACTTTCCCGGATCCGTATCCCAATAATCCGGATTTTGCCGGACGTGACGCTGTTTTCACTGTCACGATCAACTACATCGCGGAGTATCCGGTTCTGACAGATGAATGGATCACTGAAAATCTGGAAACGGTTCAGGAAAAGCTTACAACCGATGAAATCACGGATCT
Source organism: uncultured Lachnospiraceae bacterium (assembly GCA_946040795.1). Taxonomy (GTDB): domain Bacteria; phylum Bacillota; class Clostridia; order Lachnospirales; family Lachnospiraceae; genus UBA1267. The sequence continues at coordinate 15,465 of CAMGCK010000061.1, read as the reverse complement.
GGCTTCCCTTCGTCAGTACATTTACGATTATTACTATGAAGATAACCTGAAGCAGGCAATCTACGAGTATGTCAACAATGAAGAAAACATTGAGGTAACGGAAGTACCGCAGGCCGTCATCGATGTCGCAAAGAACATTATCAACTGCGAGTGCATTCGTCAGTACGGTTATACGCTGGATTCTGTCATGGAGACCAATGCTGAAGAAATCGGGTCCATGCTTGAAGCCGATGCCAGAAATCTGATGATATACCAGGCTTATGCCGAGCAGCAGGGCTGGGAAAGCATCACGGCAGCGGATCTTGAAGAACTGACCGGAACCAAGGACAATGCTGAACGTATTGAAGCCTATGGTGTTGGTTACCTTGCGCAGACGCTGCTGTACTATCGCACCTATGATCATCTTTCTGAGATCGTGACGATCGAAGAATAAATGTATCGGAACACGATCCGGCATCGTGTTTATGGAAAAGAGAATTGGGGCAGCGTTACTGCCTCAATTCGTCTTTAGGCGAAAACTGTTTGAGATGGTTTTGAGAAAGAAGACGGAATGATTTATACAGATCTGACCAGACTTGCCATGAGAATTGCATATGAAGCCCACGACGGCCAGACGGATCGCGGAGGTGTTCCCTATATCAACCACCCGCTGCATGTGGCGGACGGAATGGAGGATGAGGCCACGACCGTGATCGCACTGCTTCATGATGTGATTGAAGACTCGGAGATCGACGCGGATGAACTGATCCGGCGCGGGATCCCGGAGGATTATGTAAGTTCGGTACAGCTTCTTTCCAGAGACCGTGAAGCGCCGTACGCGGATTACATTGAAGCGATCATTGCATCGGGTGATGCACGCGCGGTCAAAGTCAAATACGCCGATCTCTGCCACAACACGGATGAAACCCGGACACGTTCCGGAAAGCTTCCGCAGCGGCTTATCGAACGCTATACCAAGGCCAAGGCAAGGATCGAGGAAATCCTGTAAACAGTGTGCCTGCAGGCACAAAGATGGAGGCTAATCAGTGGACAATCAGGAACAGAATAAGAATGGGAATGAAAACGGAGGAGGCGGATTCGGCAAATGGCCTTTTGTGCTGATTGCAATCGGCATCGCCGTGATCATGATGTTCTCAGGCTCCCGCCTGTGGAGTTCCCTCAGCACCCAGTTTTCGGAAGAAATCAGCTATGATCAGTTTCTGGAGAATGTCACGGAGAACAAGGTGGAAGAAGCTGTGCTTTATGACACCGCTCAGTGGCGGATCACGCTGAAAAACGATAACAAAACCTATTACACATCCTATATTGAGGACGATGGCATCGTGGATCTCCTGAAGAGTCACGGCGTCACATTCAGCGCCCAGCGGAGTTCTTCCTTCATGGAATACTTCCTGGTGTACATTCTGCCGCTTATTCTTATGGTGGGTTTCTTCATTTTCCTGACGAAACGTCTGGGCTCTGCCGGCGGCATGGGCGGCATCATGGGCGTTGGAAAATCCAATGCCAAAAAGCATTCGCAGAAGGATACCGGCATCACCTTTGCCGATGTGGCCGGTGAAGATGAAGCAAAGGAATCGCTGGTGGAGATCGTGGACTTCCTGCATAATCCGCAGAAGTACTCCAAGATCGGCGCCAAGCTTCCCAAGGGTGCGCTTCTTGTGGGCCCTCCCGGAACCGGTAAAACACTTCTTGCCAAGGCCGTGGCCGGTGAAGCCAAGGTCCCGTTCTTCTCCCTGTCCGGTTCGGACTTTGTGGAGATGTTCGTAGGCGTGGGTGCATCCCGTGTGCGTGACCTGTTCAAACAGGCACAGTCTGAAGCACCGTGCATTGTGTTCATCGATGAGATCGATGCCATTGGTAAGAGCCGTGACAGCATTTATGCCGGCGGCAATGACGAACGTGAGCAGACGCTGAATCAGCTGCTGGCAGAGATGGACGGCTTTGATTCTTCCAAGGGCGTCATGATCATGGGTGCGACGAACCGCCCGGAGATCCTGGATAAAGCACTTCTTCGTCCGGGCCGTTTTGACCGCCGTATCATCGTGGACAAGCCGGACTTAAAGGGCCGTGAAGCCATCCTGAAGGTCCATGCCAAGAATGTGAACCTGGCCGATAATGTAGACCTGCATGAAATCGCGCTGGCAACCAGCGGTGCCGTGGGTTCCGATCTTGCCAACATGATCAATGAAGCTGCCATTACCGCTGTCAAGCATGGCCGCATGGCGGTCACTCAGGCGGACCTTTTTGAAGCCGTTGAAGTGGTTCTGGTCGGTAAGGAAAAGAAGGATCGCGTCATGTCTCAGCAGGAAAGACGTATTGTTTCTTACCATGAAGTCGGTCACGCGCTGATCAGCGCGCTTCAGAAGAACTCCGAGCCGGTTCAGAAGATCACCATTGTCCCGCGTACCATGGGCGCGCTGGGCTATGTCATGCAGACACCGGAAGAAGAGAAGTATTTAAATACCAAGCAGGAACTGCTGGATATGATCGTGATGGCCCTTGGCGGCCGTGCAGCGGAAGAAATCGTCTTTGGCGATGTGACTACCGGCGCTGCAAACGATATTGAAAAAGCAACGAATTATGCACGCGCGATGATCACCATGTACGGTATGTCCGACCACTTCGGACTGATGCAGCTGGAATCCGTTGAGAGCCAGTATCTGGATCAGCGCCGCGTCATGAACTGCGCGGATTCCACAGCAGCCATCGTCGATGAAGAAGTCAAGAATCTGCTGGCGGTTTCCTATACCCAGGCCAAGGAAATGCTGAATGAAAACCGTGCCATTCTGGATCGGATCGCGGATTACCTGATCACCCGTGAGACCATTACCGGTGAGGAATTCATGAAGATCTTCCATAAGTGCAAGGAGGAAATCATTATTCTTCCGGATACGCAGGCGGAAGCAGACCAGTAACCGATTATGAGCAAAGCATTTGATATCGATGAAGAACTGAAGAAACTCCCGGCTCAGCCGGGAGTTTACTTGATGCATAACGCACTCGGAGAAGTGATCTATGTCGGGAAGGCTGTCAAGCTGAAGAACCGTGTGCGGCAGTACTTTCAGTCCAAAAAGAACAAGACATCCAAGATCGTGAAGATGGTGGAGAACATCGACTGGTTTGAATACATCATCACGGATTCGGAGATGGAAGCACTGGTGCTGGAGTGCAATCTGATCAAGGAATACCGCCCGCGCTACAATACGATGCTGATGGATGACAAAGGTTATCCGTTCATCCGTGTCACCGTGAATGAAATGTATCCGCGGGTTTATCTGTCCCGTACGATGAAAAAGGACAACAGTCGGTACTTTGGTCCGTACACATCATCCTTTGCGGTCAAAGAGACGCTGGAGCTTCTGCATAAGCTTTTCAGGATCCGCACCTGCAGCCGGGTGCTGCCGCGAGATTGCGGAAAGGAGCGGCCGTGTCTGAATTTTCACATGGAGCAGTGCATGGCACCTTGCCGAGGCTGTGTTTCGAAGGAGGAATACGGCGCAAACATCGATAAGATCCTGAAATTTTTAAGCGGTGATTTTAAAGAGATCCTGTCAGATCTGGAGAATAAGATGCAGACTGCATCGGAGAATCTGGAATTTGAAGAGGCCATTCGTTATCGGGACCTTTTGACGTCCGTTCGTCATGTGGCGGAAAAGCAGAAGATCACGGACTCCGGCGCACAGGATGAGCGGGATATCATCGCCTGTGCTGTACTGGGCAGGGATGCTGTTGTTCAGGTGTTTTTTGTGCGCGACGGAAAACTTCTGGGACGCGACCATTATCATATGGAATGCGAAGAGGGCACTAAAACGGCGGAGATCCTGGAAAACTTCATCAAGCAGTATTATGCAGGTACGCCGTATATTCCGCGTGAACTGATGATTGCAGAGGAAATCGGGGACATGGAAATGATTGAGCGCTGGCTGACAGCCAAGCGCGGCCATAAGCTTTCCATTGCTATTCCAAAGAAGGGTGAAAAGGTCCGGCTGATGGAACTTGCCGAGACCAACGCGAAGAATATTCTGAAGCAGGATCGCGAGAAGAATCGCAAGCAGGAACAAAAGACGCGCGGTGCTGTGAAGGAAATCGAGGAACTGACCGGTATTCGGGACATTGTCCGAATGGAGGCGTTTGATATTTCCAACATCAGCGGCTTTGAGTCGGTTGGATCCATGGTCGTCTTTGAAAACGGTGCGCCGAAGAAAAACGATTATCGCAAATTCAGGATCCGCACGGTATCCGGTCCCGATGATTATGCTTCCATGCAGGAGGTGCTGGGACGGCGATTTGAACACGGTTTAAAGGAGCGGGAAGAGGGTGGCGATAGATTCTCGGTCTTTCCGGATGTGATCATGATGGATGGCGGTAAAGGTCAGGTTCATGTGGCAGAGCAGGTGCTGGCGGATCTGGGACTGAATATTCCGGTCTGCGGCATGGTCAAGGATGATCACCACAACACTCGCGGATTGTACTATCGGGATGAGGAGATTCCCATCGACCGGCATTCAGAGGGGTTCCATCTGATCACGCGCATTCAGGATGAAGCACACCGGTTTGCAATCACTTATCATCGCGGACTGCATACCAAGAATTCCATTCATTCTGTTCTGGCAGAGATCCCGGGCGTGGGACCCAAACGTGAGAAGGCTCTGATGCGCCGCTTTGAGAACATGGATGCGCTGAAGGCTGCGACGGTGGAGGAGATCGCGGGACTTGATGAGTTTAATAACCGGTCTGCGGAAGCTGTGTATGCGTTTCTGCATCCGGAATCGGTCCTCTCCCAAACGGAAACGGACGATTTTGCACACGTCGAAAATTAGTATGGAATTATTTTCCATAGTGTTGTATATTATAATCACAAATGTTGTACCATAAGGAGGTCCATAACATGAATAATTCACCGAAGGTTAAGATCGGTATCGTAGCTGTCAGCCGCGACTGCTTCCCGGAAAGCCTTTCCGTTAACAGAAGAAAAGCACTTGTTGACGCTTACACCGCAAAATATGATGCAGCAGACATCTATGAGTGCCCGGTATGCATCGTAGAGAGCGAGATCCACATGGTTCAGGCTCTTGAAGATGTAAAGGCAGCAGGATGTAATGCACTTGTTGTTTACCTTGGCAACTTCGGTCCGGAAATTTCCGAGACTCTGCTTGCTAAGCACTTTGATGGCCCGAAGATGTTCATCGCAGCAGCAGAAGAGAGCCAGAATGACCTGGTACAGGGTCGTGGCGATGCTTACTGCGGTATGCTGAATGCTTCTTACAACTTACAGCTTCGCAACATCGGCAAGGTTTACATTCCGGAATATCCGGTAGGCGATGCTGAAGACTGCGCAGACATGATCCACGACTTCGTTCCGATCGCTCGCGCTGTTGCAGCTCTTGCAGACCTTAAGATCATTTCCTTCGGTCCGAGACCGTTAAACTTCCTGGCTTGCAACGCTCCCATTAAGCAGCTGTACAACCTGGGTGTTGAAATTGAAGAGAACTCTGAACTGGATCTGTTCGAAGCATTCAACAAGCATGAAGGTGACCCGCGTATTCCGGAAGTTGTTGCTGACATGGAATCAGACCTTGGCTGCGGCAACAAGAAGCCGGAGATCCTGGCAAAGCTTGCTCAGTACGAACTGACCCTGAAGGACTGGATCGAAGCTCACAAGGGTTACAGAAAGTATGTTGCCATCGCAGGCAAGTGCTGGCCGGCATTCCAGACTCAGTTCGGTTTTGTTCCGTGCTATGTAAACGGCCGTCTGACCGCTCAGGGCATTCCGGTATCCTGTGAAGTAGATATTTACGGCTGCCTGTCTGAATTCATCGGTACTCAGATCTCTGACGATGTTGTTACCCTGCTTGACATCAATAACTCTGTTCCGAAGGATATGTACAAGGAATCCATCGAGGGCAAGTTCGATTACAAGCACACCGACACCTTCATGGGCTTCCACTGCGGCAATACCGCTTCCTGCAAGATGTCCTTCCACGAGATGAAGTACCAGATGATCATGGCACGTTCTCTGCCGATCGAGGTTACCAACGGTACCCTTGAAGGCGACCTTGTTCCGGGCAACATCACCTTCTATCGTCTGCAGTCTACCGCTGACAATATCCTTCGTGCATACATCGCAGAAGGTGAAGTTCTTCCGGTAGCTACGAAGTCTTTCGGCGGTATCGGTGTATTCGCTATTAAGGAAATGGGCCGTTTCTATCGTCACGTTCTGATCGAGAAGGGTTATCCGCACCACGGTGCAGTTATGTTCGGTCACTACGGCAAGGCTTTATTTGAAGTATTAAAGATGATCGGCGTTGAAACCTCTGAAATCGGTTACAACCAGCCGGCAGGCGTTCGTTATCCGTCTGAGAATCCGTTCTGATTCTGAATAAGCAGTAAATCCTGCAGGCATCCCTTGTGGGTGTCTGCAGGTGTTTTTATATAAACCGCGGCTCTTAGGCAGCAGAACGCTGTGATAAACCGCGGCTCTTAGGCAGCAGAACGCTGTGATAAACCGCGGCAAAAAATATGGAATGGGAGTGACATTATGGCAAAGATCAAGATCACGTGTGATTCCACCTGCGATCTGACCGCAGAACTGTATGAAAAGTACGATATTGAAAGAATGCCTCTCGGCATCTCGCTTGGTGATGAACTCTTTTTTGATAATGTGAACGTTTTCCCGAATGATCTGTTTGAGTATGCGGGAAAGACGGGAAAGCTTCCCAAGACTTCTGCAATTTCTCCGGCAGATTATATCGATGTATTTAAGAAATACACGGATGAGGGCTATGATGTGATCCACATCAACATTTCCTCCGAGTTTTCTTCTTGTTTTAATAACGCGAACCTCGCAGCGGAAGAGGTGGGGCATGTGTATCCCATCGACAGCCGCAACCTGTCTTCCGGTTCCGGTCACCTGGCAGTTATGGCCAGAGTTCTGGCTGATCAGGGCCTTGAGACGGAAGAAATCGTCGCACGTCTTGAAGAAGCCAAGGAGCGTCTGGATGTCAGCTTTATCATTCAGACCCTGGAATATCTGAAGATGGGCGGCCGCTGCTCCAGCGTGGCAGCATTGGGCGCGAATCTTTTGAAGCTCCGCCCGGAGATCAAAGTCCGCGAGGGCAAAATGGGTGTTGGCCGTAAATTCCGCGGCAACATGGAAAAAACAGTTATGGAATATATCCGCGCAAATCTGGAAGGGCGCGACGATTTGGAACTGGATCGGATTTTTGTGACGCATTCACCCATGGATCCCAAGGTTGTCGCAGATGCCATTCAGCTGGTGAAAGAACTGCAGCCTTTTAAGGAAGTCATTGAGACTGAAGCCGGCTGCACCATTTCTTCTCATTGCGGTCCGGATTGCATCGGTGTGCTGTTCTTCCGCAAGAAGGCATAAAAACTGAATATGAAAATTCCGGCCGCCGTTCTTATGCAGCGGCCGTTTGGGGTGTAATAAGAAAGGTATACAGAATGGATATTTTATTTACAAAACCCTGCTTTACACATAATATCTGGGGCGGAACACGTCTGCGCGATGAATACGGTTATGAGGTCGAGGGCGATGTCATCGGCGAATGCTGGGGCATTGCGGCACATGAAAACGGTGATGTGGAGATCGAAGGAAGAGAAGAGACGCTGAGCGAACTCTATAAAAAACAGCCGGAATTGTTCGGCTCCCTGGATTCGGAAAAATTCCCCCTTCTGATCAAGATCATCGACGCTAAAAGCGATCTTTCCATTCAGGTACATCCGGACGATGCCTATGCCATGGAGAATGAAAACGGTTCATTCGGCAAAATGGAGTGCTGGTACATTCTGGATGCGCCGGAAAACGCGTCACTGGTTGTTGGCCATAACGCAAAGACCCGTGAGGAACTGGCTGACATGATCAACAAGGAGCAGTGGAAAGAGCTGATTCGTGAAGTCCCGGTCAAGGCCGGTGATTTCATTCAGATCGATCCGGGCACAGTTCATGCCATTAAAGGCGGGATCCTTCTTCTGGAAACGCAGCAGAACAGTGATATCACGTATCGTCTGTATGACTACGATCGTCTGGAAAACGGTAAGAAGCGTCCGCTTCACATCCGCCAGAGCATCGATGTCGTGGAGGTTCCGGCCAAGGATCCCGAAAGCTCCGTTTTAAAGCGTGAAACCATTGAGGCCGGCCTTAAGAAGAACGAACTTTACATGCTGGAAAAATGTTCCAGATATACGGTTTTCCTGCTGGAAACAGAGGGTGTATGTACTTTTGAGCAGAAATATCCGTTCCTGAACATGACGGTTGTTCGCGGTGAGGGTACGGTGAACGGTCATGAAGTGAAAATGGGCACACATATGATTCTGCCCTGTGGATTTGGTATGGTTTCAATTGCGGGTGACATGCAGATCGTCTGCTCCTGCCCGACAGTAGAATAATGAAAGGTGGTCCTGTTATGAGTCTTTATGTTGGTGTTGATCTTGGTACGAGCGCAGTCAAGCTTTTGTTAATGGACGGTGAAGGCACGATTCACAAGATCGTGTCCCGTGAATATCCGCTGATGTTCCCGAAGAGCGGCTGGTCTGAACAGGCACCGGAGGATTGGTTTACCGGTACTGTCGACGGTTTGAAGGAACTGCTTGAAGGAATTGATAAGAGCGATGTCAAGGGCATTGGCTTTGGCGGCCAGATGCACGGTCTTGTCACGCTGGATGAGAACGATCAGGTCATCCGCCCGGCTATTCTGTGGAACGATGGTCGTACACAGGAAGAAACGGATTATCTGAATACGGTGATCGGCCAGGAAAAACTGGCAGACGCCACCGCAAACATCGCGTTTGCCGGTTTTACCGCACCCAAGATCCTCTGGATGAAGAAAAATGAGCCGGAGAAGTTCGCGGCAATTAAAAAGATCATGCTGCCCAAGGACTATCTGGCATACCGCTTAAGCGGCAGCTTCTGCACCGACTATTCCGATGCTTCCGGTATGCTGCTTCTGGATGTGGAGCACAAGTGCTGGTCCAAGGAAATGCTGGACATCTGCGGCATTACGGAAGAAATGCTTCCCACGCTGTATGAATCTTATGATGTAGTCGGCACGCTGAAGCCGGAGATCGCCGCAGAACTTGGTCTTTCTGCGGATGTGAAGATCGTTGCCGGTGCCGGTGACAATGCGGCGGCAGCCGTTGGTACAGGTACTGTAGGCGATGGCAACTGCAACGTATCGCTGGGTACCTCCGGTACGATGTTCATCTCCAGCAAGGAATTTAAGAAGCCGTCCAACAACGCGCTTCATTCCTTCGCGCATGCAGACGGTAAATATCATCTGATGGCTTGTACTCTTTCCGCTGCATCCAGCAACAAATGGTGGAACGATGAGATCCTGAAGACCACGGACTATGCAAAAGAGCAGGCCGGTATCGGTGAACTGGGTGAAAACCATGTGTTCTATCTGCCGTATCTCATGGGCGAACGCTGCCCGCACAACGACACTGCGGTTCGTGCGATGTTCTACGGAATGTCCATGGATACCACTCGTGAAGATATGACGCAGGCTGTTCTGGAAGGTGTTGCATTCAGCTTCCGTGACGCGCTGGAGATCGTCAAGAGTCTTGGCCTCAGCCTGGAGCGCACCAAGATCTGCGGCGGCGGCGCAAAGAGTGCCCTGTGGCGTAAAATCATCGCCAATGTCCTGAACCTGAAGGTCGATATCATCGAATCTGAACAGGGCCCCGGTCTTGGCGGCGCAATGCTGGCAGCAGTCGGCTGCGGCGAATATGCAACGGTGGAAGAAATCGCTGCAAAGTTTGTTCATGTTGTGGCAACGGAGGAACCGGATTCGGTGATCGCTGCCAAGTATGAAGAAAAGTATCAGATCTACAAGAAACTGTATCCGGCTGTTAAGGGGATTCTGTAACAACGGATGACGTTTTAGCGGAACGTATATGAGCAGGCGGCAGATGCGTCATGGAATAGGATGCATTTGCCGCATGTGTGATGTTACGCGTCCGGGAAGTATTAATATTGACGGGAACTAAAGTATGGAATCAGAAAAGAACAGAAAAGGTATTTTAGAGTGGACACAGGGGATACTGATCTTTTTGTTTTTTGCACTCTCAACGGTTTTTCTCATGAATGTGCGCGGACAGTATGCATATCTGTATGTCGCAGCGCTGATTGCTGTGGTGGCGGTTGTTTATGCCATCGTCCGCAGAAAAGCGGTGATTTTGCCGTCTGTGCTGATTCCGCTCGTATTTCTGTCGCTGTTTTCAGGCTGGGCCACTTCACATTTCTACCCTATGCCGGAGGCGTATACCTATGCGGCACGAATCGTACCGGTCCTCAAATTACCGTATATTTTCATAATTGCGTATGTTTATGTGCGAATGAAGGAGGACCGCAGTGTTCTGGATGCGGTGGTATTGGGTATTAAAGCGACAGTTGCGGTGCAGCTGATCTGGATCCCGCTGCAGTATGCGGCATATCACAAACTGGGCTTGGATATCAGTGATCTTGTGTTTAATCAGTGGCTTCATCGAGATGTAGTTACGCTTTTTGTTCGAGAAGGCGTTTATCATCCGTCCGGTCTTGCATGGCACAGCGGACTTATTGCACCGATGTTTGTTATTGGATTTTTGATGTTCAAAAATCCTCTGATTCGTATCGTACTGATCATGGAGGCCATGATCATAGGCAGTTCCACAGCGGTTGCCGGCGTAGTAGCGGCTGCAGGCCTGATGATCCTGGTTGCGGCAACGCATCCAAAGGATACACGGGAGGAATGGAGTGAAAGCCTGAAAAACACGCCGAAGGCTGTGATGGTCCTTTTCGGGGCACTTCTCATCGGAGCTGTTGCATATGTCATTTTGAGCGGCATGTATCAGACTGCAGTTGACAGTGTTGTGCGGTTGGTGAATCGAGTGATCCATTCAAAGAGTGATGGCAGTGCGAGGGCACATTTCGGATATTTCAAGCAGTATTTTGAGATCATCAAACAGGCCCCCCTCCTGAATGTTCTGTTCGGTTATGGTGCAGACTGCAGCGGATATCCCTTCCAGGAATATTACAGTTATTATATGTCTCTTTCGGCCTACACCATCGAATGCGACTATGTGAACATCGCACTCAATCACGGCATTATCGGTTTTGTGCTGTATTACAGCATGCTCGGTTATATTGCCGTGAAGGGCGCAAAAACAGACCCGCGTTATCTGGTATTCATTCTCTGCATTCTGCTGCAGGGCATAGGCTATAATGTTCAGTGGGATTATGTATTTGTGTTTGAACTTGTGTTATTTGCCAGTCTTAAAGCAAATGTCAATTTCTTTGATTTCAGATGGCGCAAAAAATATGAAACCACGCTTGCGAAGAACGGATTCCTTCGTTTCCTGGTGCGCCTGTAAGGAGAGACCATGCGTAGAAGAAATTATGAGATCGAGGTCATTCAGATCCTGATGTCCATCGCGATCATCATTATGACCGTTATTTTATTCATCCGTTCATCGGAGCTTACAGTGCTGTTCCCGGTGGTGTTCGGCATGTCAGCGGTGCTTTCCGTGCTGTATGCACTGGAGGGCGTGGCATACAGCCGGATCCGCGTCATCAAGAAGAGCCGCATCGTTGTTTTTGGAATCGTGGCGCTGCTTCTGGCAGGTATGACCTTTGTCAGCGCAAAAATAGTTCTGTGAGGCTTAAAAACGTGGAAAAGAAAGACAGTATGGTACTTTGCGGTGCCAATTCCTATGAAGAAAAGTATTACTTAAATGAGCTGTTTTCACGCCTCCCTGAGGTGATCAAGCAGGAACTGCAGATCATGTGCGTGCTGTTCACGGAGGAGTGCGGCGGCATCCTGACGCTGGAATTTCTGCAGGACGGTACGCTGGTTCTTCGTACCCGTGCTGATGAGCGTGATTTTTATTATGATGAGATCGAAGCCGGCCTTCAGGTGCGTAAACTTCAGCGGGAAAAGGAAGAGCTTCTGACATCGTTGGAGCTTTACTATCGAACAGTATTTTTAGGAGAAGCATGATCAGACCGATTCAACTGGGTTCACTGACAATTGACGTGCCGATTGCACTCGGACCGATGGCAGGTGTAACAGACCTGCCATTTCGTTTGCTTGCGGCGGAGCAGGGCTGCGGCATGTTCTATACGGAGATGGTCAGTGCCAAAGCCATCTATTACGGAAACAAAAATACGGAACAGCTGATGGCCACCGGGGAGAAAGAGCATCCCATCGGCGTGCAGCTTTTCGGTTCGGATCCCGATATCATCGCGGAGGAAGCATTGAAGATCGAGGAGCGATTCGATTTTATCGATCTGAACATGGGCTGTCCGGTTCCCAAGGTCGTGAAAAACGGAGAGGGCAGTGCGCTTCTTCTTCAGCCGGAACTGGCGGAGAAGATCTTCACGAAGCTCGTGAAAACGGTGCATAAGCCGGTTACGGTAAAGATTCGAAAGGGCTTCCGGGCGGACGATGAATGCGCGCCGGAGATCGCGCGGATCGCCGAGGCCTGCGGTGTATCGCTGGTAGCGGTCCATGCCAGAACACGGGAGCAGTATTACAGCGGAAAAGCAGATTGGAACACCATTCGGAAAGTAAAAGAGGCCGTAAAGATCCCGGTTCTCGGAAACGGAGACATTGTGTCTGCGGAAAGCGCGGTCCGCATGGTCGAAGAGACCGGCTGTGACGGGGTGATGATCGCCCGCGCGGCGGAAGGAAATCCCTGGCTGTTCCGTGAGGTGCGCGCCGGCTTAATGGGCGAGGAGATCCCGGTCAGGCCGGAAAAAACGGAGATCGCGGAGACGATCCTCCGGCACGCGCGTTCACTCATTGCGTTTAAGGGCGAACACATCGGCAACATGGAAATGCGGAAGCATGCCGCGTGGTATCTGCAGGGAATTCCCGGGGCGACCCGGATCCGGCGGGAACTGAATGAGCTGTCATCGTATGAGCAGCTGGAAGAGATGCTGAAAGTGTTTCTTCTTTGATGACCGCGGCTCACGGATGCTGTTTGAGAAAGGCAGAGCTTCGGTAATGCCTGAACGATGAAACATGGAGAGGGGAACAGGAGTACGTCATGAAGTATGTGAGACAGTTTCTGATTATTTTATTTATATCACTTATGGGGGAAATCCTGAAATATTTTCTTCCGCTTCCGATTCCTGCCAGCATTTACGGTATGGTATTGATGTTTGCGGCACTGAAATCCGGAATCATCAAACTGGCATCGGTGAAGGAAACGGCACATTTTCTGATCGATATCATGCCGATCATGTTCATTCCGGCCGGTGTCGGTCTGATGGACAGCGTAGGTACATTGAAGTCGATTCTGATTCCGGTCTTTGTCATCACTGTGGTGACGAACATTACGGTCATGGGAGTTACAGGACGTGTGGCGCAGGCGATGAGAAAGGGGGCAGATGCTCATGAATGACTTTTTTCAGAATTCATTATTTGCCGGCGTAACACTGAGTCTTCTTTCCTATATACTGGGAATGATGCTGAAAAAGCGTTTTAAGATCGCGCTTTTTAATCCGCTTCTGATCTCCATCGCGGTGACGATTGCAGTTCTTTTGGTGGCAAAAGTGGATTATTCCGCATATAATGCCGGCGCAAAAAACTTAAGCTGGTTCATGACACCTGCAACAGTATGTCTGGCCATCCCGCTGTATGAGCAGTGGGAACTGCTGAAGAAAAATTATAAAGCGGTGCTTCTCAGCCTGCTTGCGGGCACACTGACCAGTGTGTTTACGATCCTTCTTCTTTCCATGCTTTTCAAACTGAATCACACGGAATTTGTTACCCTTCTGCCCAAGTCCATCACGACAGCCATCGGTATGGGCGTTTCCGAGGAACTGGGGGGCTATGTGACCATCACGGTTGCTGTCATTGTTATGACCGGCATTCTGGGCAATGTTTTTGGCGAACTGATCTGCAGGCTGTTCCGCATTACGGATCCGATTGCAAAAGGATTGTCCCTTGGCGCATCCGCCCATGCCATCGGCACCGCGAAGGCGATGGAGATCGGTGAAGTGGAAGGTGCAATGAGCGGTCTGGCCATTGCGGTATCGGGCGTGCTGACGGTGATCGTGGCGCCGTTTGTGGCAAAGCTTCTGTAACGGCTCCTGCAATGTCCCGATCAGTTCCGGAATATCTGAAGGCATTTGAAGCGGAAAACGAGTAAGTGCCGCAGCGGGCAGGGCGGAAGCGCTATCGGAGGAAAACGGTCATGATCAGTATTTATCCGGATTATTACAAGGAATTTAAGTGCATCGCCGGCGCATGCAGGCATACCTGCTGTGCGCATTGGGAGATCGATATCGACGAAGAAAGTCTGGCACGCTACAAAAGGGATGGTATTCCGTACATTTCCGAAGAAGGGGATGACCCTCATTTTGAACTGAAGGAGGATCGGTGTCCGTTCCTTAATCACGAAAATCTCTGCGAACTCATTCTCGAGCACGGCGAGGATTATCTCTGCCAGATCTGCCGGGATCATCCGCGATTCCGGAATTATTTTACGGATGCGGAGGAGATTGGACTCGGCTTATGCTGTGAGGCGGCGGCACAGCTGATCCTCGGGCGGAAAACACCGATGAAGCTGATCTACGTTGATGAAGAAACGGGCAGAGAGATCTCTTATGAAGAATTTCTCATTACGCTTCCGGAGGATGAGCGTTATGTGTACGAACTTCGCAGTGAACGTCTGAAGGAAGCGGCAAAACTCGCCGATCCGATGGAGGCCCGGCTGACGGAATATTTCCTATACCGGCAGATTCCGGATGCGCTGTATGATGGTCGTCTGGATGAACGTATTGAATTTGTATATGACAGTGTCGATAAGATCGTGGCCGGTTGGGAAAGTATTACCGGAGATGATGGTAAAACCGGCCCTGAATCACCGAAATTTGCGGAGATGTGCGAAATTGCGCGTGCGTATTCCGATGCCATCGAATATGATGATGAAATTCTGGATGCAAGACTGGATGAACTGGCAATGATGTGAAGTTTTTGCCGGATGGACCGGATCAGATATACGATGGTCTTCCAAACCTTTCCCCAACCGGTTGAACACCGGTCAGTAATCAATTAAAATATTGTTACTTTCCCTGAAATGCAGGATAGGGCAGCGCTGTGGAGCGACCTGAGCGGCATCTTACCATACCCCAGCAACTGGTTCAATCTATTTGGTTTTGTAAGTTCCAGTTCGGAATTGTAAATTCCGCTAAATCTATGATTTCTTGAAATACCAGAATTTAGTCTTGCAAAGGTTTTCAGGAACAGGTATTTACTTTTGCAAACTGGAAGTCAGTTTTCCAATTCAGCAGTCAGTTTTCCAATTCAGCATTCAGTAATCCGCGAAAACTTGCGGAAACACAAAACAATCAATATTTATCGATTGTCAATAAAAATAGATTGACAGTCAGTCTTTTCGATGGTCAATTGGAAAAGTAAATTCCAGTTCCAGTAGGGCTTAACTGGAACTTACCAT